>NZ_CP034328.1:2146250-2475000 GCF_003940805.1 Tabrizicola piscis | reverse complement strand
ACATTGGCATAAAAGCCGTATTCCGATGGCTGCAGCATGTTCCAGGTCGTCGGCGGCATCTCGGCCACCAGCGAAATCCGCACGATCGACTTGATCGACTTGAACCCATACTTCCACGGCACGACCAGCCGGATCGGCGCGCCGTTCTGGTTTGGCATCGGCTCTCCGTAAAGACCGGTCGCCATAAGCGTCAGCGGATGCATCGCTTCATCCAGCCGCAGGCCTTCGCGGTAGGGCCATTCGATGAAGCGGCTTTGCTGGCCAGGCATCTCTTCGGGGCGCACCAAGGTCTCGAAGGCCACGAACTTCGCGCCGGACTGGACGCCCACCCGGTTCAGGATGCCGGACAGCTCGAACCCGATCCAGGGGATCACCATGCTCCACGCCTCGACGCAGCGGAAACGGTAGATCCGCTCTTCCAGCGCCTGATCCTTCACAAGGTCCGCCAGATCATAAGTGCCGGGCTTGTCGACCAGCCCGTCGATCACCACCGACCATGGGTCAACCGTCAGGCCCCCGGAGTAGAGGGCGGGATCTTCCTTGCCGGTCCCGAATTCGTAGAAATTGTTGTAGCTGGTGATCTCTTCATAGGTGTTCGGCGTGGCGTCGGTTGAAAACGTGCTGGGCGACGCCTCGATCCGGGCCAGCGCCGGGGTCGCTGCCAGCGCGGCAGCGCCGGTGATCAGATGACGGCGGTTCAGCCACACCGGCTTGGGTGTCACGTCAGACCAGGTCAATCGGCGGGACATGTCAGGCTCCTTTTCGTTTCAAGCAAAGTTGCGCTTCTCTGCCTGAAAGGCAAAACAAACCGACTCACGACTGCGACACGGCGATGAAACATCCGGCCCTGCGTTCACGTCAGATGAACTCTCCTCACAGTGGGTTGATCGGTCCGTGAAACTGGGCGGGGCTTAGCGCTCACCAAAGGTCCGTCAAGCGCCGCTCACGCGAAAGTCGGACTGATCTAGTGTCGCGCCCAGCCCATATAACCTCTGCCAATCACGGCACACCGATCAAACGGGAGTGACACCAAATGATCCGCAGAACCTTTCTCGCGATGACCGCCGCCACCGCCTTTGCAATGCCCGCCTTTGCTGACGGCCACTCGAAGGACATCGTCGACACCGCCGTCGCCGCCGGCTCGTTCACCACGCTCGCTGCCGCTCTGGAAGCCGCCGGCCTGGTCGAAACGCTGAAGGGCGCTGGCCCGTTCACCGTTTTCGCGCCGACCGACGCCGCCTTCGCCGCGCTGCCGGCCGGCACCGTCGAGGACCTGCTGAAGCCTGAAAACAAGGACAAGCTGGTTTCGATCCTGACCTATCACGTCGTCCCGGGCGCCGTGATGTCGACCGACCTGACCGAGGGCATGACCGCCGCGACCGTCAATGGCGCCGAAGTCACCATCACCCTGGAAGGCGGCCCGAAAGTGAACGGCGCCGTCATCTCGGCTCCGGACGTTGCTGCCTCGAACGGCGTGATCCACGTCATCGACAGCGTGATCCTGCCGCCGGAAAGCTAAGACGACCAAAGGGGGGTGCCACTGGCGCCCCCCAACTTTTTCGCGGCGCCTAATTCTCTGGGGCCGCCGCCCCAACACACCCCCCATCACATCAAGGATCCAAATCCATGAATCGTCGTGCGCTTTTTCGCGCCCTCGGCGGCCTGTCCGTCGTTGCGCTGATCTCTGCCTGTGTTCCGATGACCTCCGAGCCGGATATCGTTGATATCGCTGCATCGGATGACCAGTTCTCCACCCTCGTCGCGGCCGTAACCGCCGCTGGGCTTGTGGACACGCTGAAAGGCGACGGTCCCTTCACCGTCTTCGCCCCGACCAATGCCGCGTTTGAGGCTTTGCCCGCAGGCACCGTCGAAAACCTGCTGAAGCCCGAGAACAAGGATCAGCTGATCAAGATCCTGAGGTACCATGTCGTGCCGGGTGCCGTGACGTCGGACCAGCTTGCCGGTCAGCGTCTGGATGTCGCCACCGTTCAGGGCCAGACCGTCCATATCGACGGACGCAACGGCGTGAAGGTGAACCGGTCGCGCGTCACGACTGCCGACATCATCGCCTCGAACGGGGTGATCCATGTGATCGACCGCGTGCTTCTGCCGAAGTGATCCTGACCGGGGCGGCACATCTTGCCGCCCCCATTCCTTGCCGCTTTCCCGTTGCGCATCGCCGGGCAGCGCGTCACCCTCCGCCCTGATCGGAGGTAACCCATGTCCCAGAAAACCGCCCTTGTAACCGGCGCCGCACGCGGCATCGGGCTTGCGACAACCCGCCGTTTCCTCGCCGATGGCTGGACCGTCGCGATGATCGACCGCGATGAACCCGCCCTCATGGCGGCGGCGGACGGGCTGACGGGCGCCTTTCCGGTACTGGCGGATGTGTCGATTCCCGATCAGGCCTCCCGCCTGATCGACGAAACCCTTGCCCGGTCCGGCCGCATCGACGCGCTGGTCAACAATGCCGGTGTCGCCGATTTCGGCCCGGTGGAAGACACCGGCTTTGACCGCTGGCGCCGGGTGATGGAGACGAACCTTGACGGCGTCTTTCTGGTGACTCAGGCCGCCACGCCCGCGCTGAAGGCGTCAAAAGGTGCGATTGTGAACATCGCCTCGATCTCCGGCCTGCGCGCATCCACCCTGCGGGTTGCCTATGGCACGTCAAAGGCGGCGGTCATTCAACTGACCCTGCAACAAGCCGTGGAACTTGGCGAACACGGCATCCGCGCCAATTGCGTGGCACCGGGTCCGGTGCGCACCAAGCTGGCCATGGCCGTCCACTCGCCCGAAATCATCGCCGCCTACCACGACGCCATCCCCCTGAACCGCTATGGGTCCGAGGATGAGATTGCCGAGGTGATCCATTTCCTCTGCTCGCCCCGCGCGTCCTATGTGACGGGCCAGACCATCGCCGTGGATGGGGGCTTCGAAGCGACGGGCATCGGCCTACCAGCCTTGCGGGCATAAAAGAGGGTGGGCATCGCTGCCCACCCCCGCTGCACTTAGTGAACCACAGCCTCGCTTGGCCGTTCGCGGCGGCTGGCCACCACGCGGTCCCCGATGATCAGGCCCTCAGGCCCTGCCGTCACCTTGATCGTCGCGCCGTCCAGCACATCGCCCGCCAGCAGCATCTCGGCCAAGGGGTCCTGCAATTGGCGCTGGATCACCCGCTTCAGCGGCCGCGCCCCGAACACCGGATCATAGCCTTCATCGGCCAGCCACTGCTTGGCCTCCGCGCTCAGGTCCAGCGCGATCTTCCGCGCCGCAAGCCGCGCCTCAAGCCGCTTCAGCTGGATCTCGACAATGCCCGACATATCCGCCCGGTTAAGCCGATCGAAGATGATCTGCTCATCCAGCCGGTTCAGGAACTCGGGCCGGAAGTGCTGGCGCACCGCCTCCATCACTTCAGCCTTGGCACGCGAAGCGTCAGCGCCTTCCGGCAGTTCCGACAAAGCCCGCGCCCCAAGGTTGGAGGTCAGGATGATCAGCGTCTGCTTGAAGTCGACCATCCGGCCCTGCCCATCGGTCAGCCGGCCATCGTCCAGCACCTGCAAGAGCACGTTGAACACATCCGGATGCGCCTTTTCGACTTCATCGAACAGCACCACCTGATAAGGCCGGCGGCGGACAGCCTCGGTCAGCACCCCGCCCTCGTCATAGCCGACATAGCCGGGCGGCGCGCCGATCAGACGGCTGACGGAGTGTTTCTCCATGAACTCGCTCATGTCGATCCGCACCATCGCAGAGTCATCATCGAACAGGTATTCCGCCAGCGTCTTGGTCAGTTCGGTCTTGCCCACGCCGGTCGGCCCAAGGAACAGGAAGCTGCCAAGCGGCCGGTTCTCATCCGACAACCCAGCGCGTGACCGCCGCACGGCCCGGGAGACCGCTTCGACGGCAGCCCGTTGGCCGATGACACGGCGGCCAAGCTCCTCTTCCATCTTCAGCAGCTTTTCCTTCTCGCCCTCCAGCATCTTGGTGGTCGGGATGCCAGTCCAGCGTTCCACAACTTCGGCAATCTGCTCTGGCCGCACGGCTTCGGCGACCAGCGCCTCGCCTTCACGGCCTTCGGCATCGGCCAGCTTCTTCTCCAGCTCCGGGATGCGCCCGTACTGCAGCTCACCCGCCTTGGCGAAGTTGCCCTCACGCTTGGCACTGTCCAACTCGGCCCGCGCGGCGTCCAGCTGTTCCTTCAGCCCCCGCGCCGCATCCAGACTGTCACGCTCCGCCTGCCACTTGGCCGTCAACTCCGACGACTTCTGCTGCAGATCGGCCAGTTCCTTTTCCAGCTTCTCCAGCCGGTCCTTCGACGCGGAGTCGTCTTCCTTCCTCAACGCCTCCTGTTCGATCTGGAATTGCAGGATCTGCCGGTCCAGCGCGTCCAGTTCCTCGGGCTTGCTGTCCACCTCCATCCGCAACCGGCTGGCGGCTTCGTCCATCAGGTCAATCGCCTTGTCCGGCAGGAAGCGGTCAGTGATGTACCGATGCGACAGCGTCGCCGCCGCCACCAAGGCCGAGTCGGTGATCCGCACCCCATGGTGCAGCTCATACTTCTCCTTGATCCCGCGCAGGATGCTGATCGTATCCTCGACCGTCGGCTCGCTCACAAACACCGGCTGGAACCGCCGCGCCAAGGCCGCGTCCTTTTCCACATGCTTGCGATATTCATCCAGCGTGGTCGCGCCGATGCAGTGCAACTCGCCCCGCGCAAGCGCCGGCTTGATCAGGTTCGCCGCATCCATCGCGCCTTCGGATTTGCCCGCACCGACCAGGGTGTGCATCTCGTCGATGAACAGGATCACTTCCCCCGCCGCCGACTCGATCTCTTTCAGGATGGCCTTCAGCCGTTCCTCAAACTCACCCCGATACTTCGCCCCCGCAATCAGGGACCCCATGTCCAAGGCCATCAACCGCTTGTTGCGCAAGGATTCCGGCACATCGCCATTCACGATCCGCAGGGCAAGGCCCTCGGCAATCGCGGTCTTGCCCACGCCGGGTTCGCCAATCAGCACCGGATTGTTCTTCGTCCGCCGCGACAGCACCTGCATCGCGCGACGAATCTCTTCGTCCCGCCCGATGATCGGGTCAATCTTGCCCTCGCGTGCCGCTTCGGTCAGGTCGCGGGCGTATTTCTTCAACGCCTCCATCGTGTCTTCGCTGGAAGCACTGTCCGCCGTCCGCCCCTTGCGAACCTCATTGATCGCCGAGTTCAGCCCCTGAGCCGTCACCGCCCCCGCCGTCAGCGCATCCTTGGCCCGCGTGTTGACCAGCGCCAGCGCGGTCAGCAGCCGTTCCACCGGCACGAAACTGTCGCCAGCCTTCTTGGCCACGGACTCCGCCTCGTCCAGCACCTTGACCAGGCTTGGGTCGATGTACGTCTGGCCATCGCCGCCCGAAACCTTCGGCAGCTTGGCCAATGAGGCGTTGATGGCCGCATTCACCTGCTCGGGCGAACCGCCGGCCTTGCGGATCAGGTTCGACGCAAGCCCTTGGTCATCATCCATAAGCGCCTTCAAAAGATGGTCGGGTAGCACGCGCTGGTGGCTGTCCCGCATCGCAATCGTCTGCGCGGCCTGAAGGAACCCGCGCGACCGTTCCGTGAATTTCTCCAAATTCATCGGTCTTCTCCTCTGATGAAGCACCCCGGTGGCGATGCCCGGAAATCCAGCACATCGCATAGGGCCTTGCCCATGATCTGGGCGCGGATCAGCCGTTTTGCAATCCCTGCGCCCTGCAAAATCGGTCCAAAGCCCGCCAACCCCGATTGGCCGATCTTTGCCGACCTGGCGCCCCCCTCTCGGCGGGATCGGGCGCAGGCAACCGTCGGATCGGCCGAGCGGCTTGTCATCCGCCAGCCAAGGCCGCCATCCTGCAGCCTCGCCACCGAAAGGCACCAGATGACCGATGCAAAACTTCCCCTGATCCACAAGGCCCCGGTCGAGGGCCTGATGGTCCATGTCGCCCGCACCGGCCTTGCCATTGGTGACTCTGCCTGGCTGGACCGGCTTGGCGATGGGCGCATCGGCGTGTTCGCCCGCCTGCGCCAGCCGATCTTCGGGCTGATCCCCCGGCAGAAGGCCGGCCTTGTCGGCCACCTTGGCCCGATGGCCGAAGAGATCGTCGCCCCCTCGCTGGCGCATGGCGATGCCTTGCGGGTCAGGATCATCGACCTTGTGCCCGAACACCTGTCCAACGGCTTCCCACCCGAAGTCTACATCTCGGTCTGGGGCGACCCCCGCCATCTGCAGCCTATCCTGCAGGCGGCAGGGCTGGCTGACCCGTCCGAGGGCGCGCAACCCGGCCGGTTTTCCACCCTGAAGCCCGCCTACGGCTCGTAACGCACATAGGCAAAGGCCCGGCCGTCAGGCGACCAGCTTGGCACGTTGATCGTGCCTTGCCCGCCGGTGAACTGCCGCACGCGGCGACGATTGCCCCCGTCCGGGTCGCACAAGACCAGCGCCACCGGCAGGTCCGCCGGATGCCCCAGCGTTCTGGGCGGATAGGCCAGATACACCAACTGGCGGCCATCAGGCGACGGGTGCGGAAACCAGTTCACGCAGTCATCCTCGAACAGCTGTCGCTGCCCCGTGCCATCCGCCGCCATCACCCAGATCTGCGCATGCCCACCCCGGTCGCAGTTGTAGTAGATCCGCGCCCCGTCGGCGCTGTAGTCCGGCCCGTCACAATGCCCCTCGCCTTGGGTCAACCGACGCTCCACTCCGCCCTCAACCCCGATGGTGTAGACATCGACCACCCGGCTCCCACCCCGCGCCGCCACATAGGCCAGCCGCGCCCCATCCGGCGACCAGCCATGCCACCAGCTTGGCGCCGCCGGTGAGACCTTGCGCAACGCGCCCCCCGCAACCGGCATCGCATAGATCTGCGACCCCACCCCCTCATGATGCGAGGACAGCACGATGACCGACCCATCCGGGCTGATCCCATGGTCATTGTTGCACCGATCCGCAGGACCGGTCCCAATCGCAAGAAGTTCCGGCCGTGCCAAAGGCACGCGGAACAGCCGTCCGTCGCCATTCACCAGCAGCCAATCGCCCGAGGGTGCCCAGTTCGGCGCCTCGATCCGCCCCGCAACCACCAGCACCTCCCGCACCTGACCGGTGGCCGGCTCATAGGTCTCGATGACACTTTTCACCCGCCAACTCCTTCAATTTGAATAAAATTGTGATTGCTCTTTGCCAAATACTCCACGGGGGGTCCGGGGGGTGTGAAACCCCCCGGGGCTGGCCATGGGGGTCACCCCTTGGGCACCAAAAGCTTCTTCGGTCGCACCGCCTCGGCCGCCTTGAACAGGCTGAAGGTCTGGTTGACGTAATTCACCACCCCGGTCAGCTTCTCCAGATAGGCTTCCAGCTCTGCCGTCCGCTCCGCCTCCACCACCTGCACCGGGCGGGCCGGGTCCATTCCCTCGAACTGCACATAGAACAGGGGCTCGCCCCGCTTCAGGATCAGATCCTTCTGCGGTTCATGCCATTCGAAGGCCCACATCAGCGGCCTCGGCCAGATCGAAATCGGGAACCGCCCGCCAAAGATCGTGCCCGGCAAAGGGTCGGCCCGATAATGCGCAAAGGCCGAAAGCTGCGACATGTAGACCATTTCATCCGCGATGAAGCAGTAGGGCAGATGCAATTGCACCGTCGGGCGGTCTGGAAACCGCCACTCGGCCTCGGTCACCAGCGTCAGCACCTCATTCAGCTTCGACGTCCGGATCGGGGATGCCGCCCCCGCCCGGTTCACCAGCACCGCCTTCCCCTTGTCGTCGCGCTGAAATCCGATGTGCAGGTCGAACGGGCACTTCACCATGAAATACCGGCTTTCCAGCTGGACAACGGCCGGGCAGCGGCTGGCACTTTTGGCATGGCCACGGTTTGGCGGGCGGATCGCCACCCGCTCGGGCGGGTCGAACAACACGGCACCTTTGTCTTTCGCCAGAAACCAGCCCACCGTCACGGGGCCGGACCCCGGGCCCTCCTCCGGCCGATCATAGGTCACGCTGAAGTCCATTACTGCCCCCGTCCTCTGTCCTCTGCCCGCGCAGGCCACCATGCCCCAGCGACCGCGCAGGGGCCAAGCCCCTTACCCCCACTCCGCCTGCCCAGCCAAGGCCGCGCCCAAAAGGCCCGCGTCCGCCCCGCAAACCGCCCGCACCAGCAAGGGCCCATCCGTCGCCCGCAACACCCGCGCGCGCACGGCGGCGTCCAGCATCTCCACCACCCCCGGCGCGCGGGAAAGCCCGCCGCCCACCGGCACGATCCCGGCGCCCACCACATTCACCACCATCGCCAGCGGTCCGGACACCAGATCGCACCACAGCGCCATCGTCCTTGCCGCGGCAAGGTCCCCCGCCTGCCACTCCGCCACAATCGCTTCCGACCCCAAGGCCTCGCCATGCAGCGCCAGATGCAACCGCTCCACCCCCCGCGCACCGCCGACCGTGTCGATGCAGCCGACCTGCCCACAGCCGCAGGGAAAGGCGAACGCGTCCCTGATCACCGGCCCGTGCCCCCATTCCCCGGCAAAGCCCCCAGCACCCGTGACCACACGCCCGTCGATGACCAGCCCACCGCCCACGCCAGTGCCAAGGATCACCCCAAAGACCGTGCCATGCCCCCGCCCGGCCCCGACCTGCGCCTCGGCCAGCGCAAAGCAATCCGCATCGTTGCGCACCAGCACGGGCAGCCCGGTCGCGGCTTCCAGCGCCGTCCCCAGCGCCAGCCCGTCGATGGCCGGGATGTTCGCGACCTTTCCGATCCCGGTTGCCGGGTCCACGACCCCGGCGATGGAAATGGCAATGCCCGAAGCCGTCCGCCCCATGGCAAACTGTTGCAGCGCAGCAATGAACGCCTCGCGGTCGCCCACCGGCGTCGCCACTTCACCCAGCGCCTCCAGCCCTCTGCCGTCCCACGCCGCCGCCCGGATCCGGCTGCCGCCGATGTCAAACGCCAGGATCATCGCCGCCCCCCTTTGCCCGCCAGTCTTGACAGCCCTTCCCCGTGCCGTCAAACCGCCCCGACCCTGCCAGATGGAGGCCATGATGCCCGCAGATGACCGCCTGATCGTGGCGCTTGATGTCCCGAATGTGGTGCAGGGCCTCGACCTTGTTGCCCGGATCGGCGACGCCGCCAGCTTTTACAAGATCGGCCTCGGCATGTTGACCGGGGGCGGCCTTGCCTTGGCCAACGAGCTGAAGCACGAACAGGGCAAGCGCATCTTTCTTGACCTCAAGCTCTTCGATATCGGCGCCACGATTGAGGCGGCTGTCCGTGGCCTGTCGCAGTACGACCTTGATTTCCTGACCGTCCACGGCGACCCACAGGTCGTCCGCGCCGCTGCCGAAGGCAAGCGTGGCACCGGTCTCAAGATTATGGCCGTGACTGTCCTTACCTCGCTGGACCGGGATGACCTTGACGCCAACCTGATCAAGCCCGGCGACATTCACGCCATCACCCTTGAACGCGCCGCACGGGCGTTCGAGGCCGGGGCCGATGGCGTGATTGCCAGCCCACAAGAGGCGGCGATGATCCGCGCTTTGCCGCAGGCACAGGGTCGGTTGATCGTCACCCCCGGTGTCCGCCCTGCGGGGTCCGCATCGGGGGATCAGAAACGCATCGCCACCCCGCATCAGGCCGTGTCCGACGGGGCAGACCACATCGTTGTCGGCCGCCCGATCTGGCAGGCAAAAGACCCCGCCGCCGCTGCCCGCGCCGTCATTGCCGAGCTTTCCGGCTGACACCCCGCCATCGGGACCAAATTCCCAAGTAAAAGAATCGGCTTTACAAGGCCAAGTGTTTTAGTCAGACATTCGGCACCCAATGCCGAAAGGTCTGCCGATGCGCTTTGCCCCCCTCCTGCTTCTCACCACCGCTCTTGCGACCCCGATATTTGCCGCAACGCCCGAGGCAGTGACGCAAACCTACGCCGACATCGCGCTTGCCACCTATCAAGACAGCCTGACCACCGCGCAAACCCTGCAATCAGCCATCGCAGCCCTCATCGCCACCCCGTCCGACGAAACCCTGACCGCCGCCAAGACCGCCTGGCTTGCCGCCCGCGTCCCCTATCAGCAGTCCGAGGTGTTCCGCTTCGGCAACCCCATCGTCGACGACTGGGAAGGCCGGGTGAACGCCTGGCCGCTGGACGAAGGCCTGATCGACTATGTCGATGCCTCCACCACAGGCGGTGAGAACGCCCTCGCCCTCCTCAATGTCATCGCCACGCCAAAGTTCACCCTCTCGGGCAGCGACATCGACGCCACCACCATCACCCCCACCCTCATCGCCACCACCCTGCATGAGGCGGACGGGATCGAGGCGAACGTCGCCTCTGGCTACCACGCCATCGAATTCCTCCTCTGGGGCCAAGACCTGAACGGCACGAACCCCGGCGCTGGCAGCCGCCCCTACACGGACTTCCTGCAAACCGATGCCTGCACGGGCGGCAACTGCGACCGCCGCGCCGCCTATCTACAAGCGGCTGCCGATCTTCTGGTATCGGATCTTGAAGAGATGACCGCCAACTGGTCCGAAACCGGCCCCGCCCGCGCCGCTGTCACAACCGACCCGACCGCAGGCCTTCTGGCCGCGCTGACCGGCATGGGCAGCCTGTCCTATGGCGAACTGGCCGGAGAGAGGATGAAACTTGGCGTCCTCCTCAACGACCCCGAGGAAGAGCATGACTGCTTTTCCGACAACACCCACAACAGCCATTTCTACGACGGCATCGGCATCAGGAACGTCTACCTTGGCAGCTATACCCGGGTTGATGGCAGCGTGGTTGAAGGCCCGTCGCTGTCCGATCTCGTCGCAGCCGCCGATCCCGGCATGGATATCCAGTTGAAGGCGGATCTTGACGCCTCCGTCACAGCGCTTGGCGAAATCAAGGCGGCGGCAGAGGCCGGGCTGGCCTATGACCAGATGCTCGCCCCCGGCAATGCGGAAGGGGAATCGCTCATCCTTGGCGGCGTTGCCGCCCTTGTGACCCAGACCGCTTCGATCGACCGCGCCGTCACCTTGCTGGGCCTGTCGAGAATCAGCTTCGAAGGCTCGGACAGCCTCGACAATCCCAACGCCGTTTTCCAGTGATCCGATGATCGTCTGTCACTGTCAGGGCATCTCCGACCACGACATTCGCGCCGCCGTCGACTGGATGCGCGCGTCCGACATCGACACGGTGATCACCCCCGGCAAGGTCTACCGCGCCCTTGGGAAACGCGCGGATTGTGGCGGATGCCTGCCACTCTTCCTCGACACGATGCGTGACTGCGATACGTTTGAAGTACCCATGAACCTGCGGGACCTGCGCAAGCCAGCCCGCACCAGACACAGGGAAACACCATGAAGGGTGACACCAAGGTTATCGACTACCTCAACCGCGCGATCCGGTCCGAACTGACTGCCGTCAGCCAGTACTGGCTGCACTACCGGCTGCAGGACGACTGGGGCCTGAAGCACATGGCCGCCAAAAGCCGTGCCGAAAGCATCGAGGAAATGCAGCACGCTGACCGCTTCATCGCCCGCGTGATCTTTCTGGAAGGCCACCCGAACCTGCAAAAGCTTGACCCCCTGCGCATTGGCCAGACCCCGCTGGAAACCATGCAATGCGACCTTGCAGCGGAAAAGGAAGCCCGCGCGCTCTATGGCGAAGCGCGCGACTATTGCCACAAGGTCGGTGACATCGTGTCGATGAAGCTGTTCGAAGAGATTGCCACCGACGAAGAAGGTCACATCGACTTTCTGGAAACCCAGATCGCCTTGCATGAAAAGCTGGGGGCCGAACGTTTCATGCAACTGAACGCAGGCACCTTCAACGAAGGCTGATCCCATGCAAACCCGCCGCCAGCGTCTGACCACGGGGCTCGCGGCGGGCACCCTGATCTGCAGCCTTGGCGCTGCTGTCGCCGACACGCCACAGCGCACACACGAAGACCGCGCCAAGGTCGCCGCCATCCTGCAGCCCCCCACCGATTTCACCGCCCCCGAACCGTTCGAGGCGAAGCCAGCCGGTGCGGCGACTGTTAGGGTGATCGACACGACTGACGCCTTTTCACTTCCCTCGGCCAATATCGCCGATGAGATGGCGTTTTCCCTTGGCAATGCCCTGTTCCAGAAACTCTGGATCGCCGCGCCCGCGTCAACCAAAGGTTCTGACGGGCTTGGCCCGCTGCACAACGCGCGCGCCTGTCAGGATTGCCATCTCAAGGACGGCCGCGCGCCCGCCCCAACGGATGAGGGCGTGGTTCCGGGCACCTTCCTCCTGCGCCTCGGCCTGCCCGATCTGCAGGCCATCGCCGCCCATGTCGCAGACCCGACCTATGGCTTCCAGCTGCAAACCTCCGCCGCCCCCGGCCAGACGGCCGAAGGCCGCGTGACGGTTGCGTGGACGCCGCTTCCGGTCACCCTGTCGGACGGCACCGTCGTCACCCTGCGCAAACCCAGCTACGGCGTGGCCGCCCTTGGCTACGGCCCGCTTGACACCGCAACGGTGCTTTCCCCCCGCGCAGCGCCGCAAATGATCGGCCTCGGCCTGCTGGAAGCGATCCCGGCAGATGAAATCCTGTCCCGCGAAGACCCGGACGACACCAATGCCGACGGCATTTCCGGCCGCGCCAACCGGGTTGATGACCAGCTTGGCCGCTTTGGCCTGAAGGCAGGCCAGCCCAGCCTGCGCGACCAGTCCGCCCAAGCCTTCTTCGCCGACATGGGGCTGTCCACCGACCTCCACCCCGACCCGTGGGGCGATTGCACCGCCTCCCAGCCCGCCTGCGTAACGGCCCCGCACGGCCAGGAACCAGGCACCCGTGACGGGCTTGAGGTTGACCGCGAAAGCCTTGACCTTGTCACCTACTACGCCCGCAACCTTGGCGTCCCCGCCCGCCGCAAGCTGGACGATCCTGCCACCCTGCGCGGCAAGGAAATCTTCCACAGCCTCAATTGCGTCGGCTGCCACACCCCGAAGCACGTCACCGCCCGCCTGCCCGACCAGCCCGAACAAAGCTTTCAGCTGATCTGGCCCTACACCGATCTTCTGCTACACGACATGGGCGAAGCCCTTGCCGACGGCCTGCCCGAACACCTCGCTTCTGGCAGCGAATGGCGCACCCCGCCGCTCTGGGGCCTTGGCCTGACGCAGCAGGTATCCCCCAACGCGGGCTTCCTTCACGATGGCCGCGCCCGCACGATCCTTGAGGCGATCCTCTGGCACGGGGGTGAGGCCGAGGCCCAGCGCAATGCCGTCATCGACCTTGCGCCGGAAGACCGCGCCGCCCTTCTGACCTTTCTGGAAAGCCTCTGACATGCGCGCGCTGATCCTTGCCCTTCTCCTCGCCACAGCGGCAGAGGCCGACACGGCCAATGTCGTGCAAACCCACATCCGCCCCGGCTACGCCGCGTTTGCGGCTGCCACCAACAACTTCGCCGCGCTGGACAGCTGTGATCCCGCCACCCTCCGCCCCGCCTTCCATGCCGCCTACGACGCATGGCTTGGCGTGGCCCACCTGTCCCAAGGCCCGGCCGAGGAAGAAGGTCGCGCCCTTGCCATCCTGTTCTGGCCCGACCCAAAGGCCCTTGGCTGGAAAGCGCAGCGCGCCCTTCTGGCCGGCAGTCCTGACAGCCTGACTCTGGAAGCGATGTCCGACCAATCCGTCGCCGCACGCGGCCTTTCCGGGCTGGAACGGCTGCTCTATCCAACCGATCCGCTGCCCGCCGACCCCTGCCCCTTGATCCACGCCACCGCCGAAGACCTTGCCCGCATGGCCCGCGACTTGGTCATCGAATGGGGCCCCTACGGTGACCTTCTCCTTACGGCAGGCCAGCCGGACAATCCCCGCTTCCTGACCAAGGACGAGGCGACCCAAGCCCTTTTCACCCAGCTGATCACTGGCCTGGACTACATCGCCGACCGCCGCCTTGGCCGACCGCTTGGCACCTTCGACAAACCCCGCCCCGACCTTGCCGAAGCCCGCGCCTCAGACCGGTCGCTTCGCAATGTCATCCTGTCGCTGCAGGCGCTGCGCGATCTGGCGCTGCAGCTGACGCCGGAAAGCCCACGCACTCTGGCCGCCTTTGTCCAGACCCTTCTGCTGGCAAACGAGCTGAGCGATCCCAGTTTCGCCCACATCACCGACCCTCAGGCCTGGCTCAAGCTCCAGATCCTGCAGCAGTCCATCCGCACCATCCGTGACGCGGCGCTAGCCGAGATCGGCCCCGCGCTGGGTGTCACCCTTGGCTTCAACGCGCAGGACGGTGACTGATGCAGCGCCGCGCTTTCCTCGCCACCCTCGCCGCCGCCTGCGCCCCCCGGCTGACTTGGGCCGACGTCGGCAGCCCCGCCTTCCTTGCCGCTGGCAAGCTGGGCCAGACGTTCCACCTGCACGCCCTATCCGCGACGGGCGAAAGCCTGTTTCAGATCCCGCTCCCCGGTCGCGGCCATGCCGCCGCAGCCCACCCGACCCGGGCCGAAGCCGTCGCCTTCGCCCGCCGCCCCGGGACCTTTGCGATGGTCATCGACTGTGCCACCGGGGCCGTCACCCACCGCCTGACCCCACCACCCGAGCTGCAGTTCAATGGCCACGGTGCCTTTTCCGCCGACGGAACGCTTCTGATGACGTCAGAGGTGATGGCCGACACCTCACAAGGTCGCATCGGCCTGTGGGACACCCGCGCCTACACGCGCCTGACCGACTGGCCCAGCCACGGGATCGGCCCGCATGAAATAAGGCTGCGGCCGGATGGCACCCTTGCCGTCGCCAATGGCGGTATCCAGACCGATCCCGTTGACCGGACCAAGCTGAACATCCCGACGATGCGCCCGAACCTGTCGCTGCTAACGCCTGACGGCACACTTCTGGACCAGATGAGCCTGCCCGATCTTCCCCAAAACTCCATCCGCCATCTTGCCCTGATGGGCGATACGATCGCCTTCGCCATGCAATGGGAGGGCGACCTTGCCGAACCCGTTCCACAACTGGGCCTTTGGCAACCCGGCACCGCGCCCGTCCTGTGTACGCCCGCGCCGGAAGAGGCCTTCACGATGCAAGGCTATGCTGGCTCCGTGGCCGCAACCGACAGCCGCTTGCTTGTCACCTCACCCAAGGGTGGTGCCGCGATGATCTTTGGCAGTGACGGCACCAACATCGCCACCCACCGCCGCGCTGACCTTTGTGGCGCAGCAACCCATGCGGGTGGCTTTCTTCTGACGGATGGCCTTGGCGCGATCTGGGCGGCGGATGACGACGGCCTTACCCGGCTCGGCGCTGGCGATACGGCTTGGGACAATCACCTTGTCAGCCTTGGCACCACTGCGTAAGCCACTAATGAATAGGCAAGATTTGCCTGCTCACCGCCCCTGCCACTCTGCCCAGACAATTCCCACCCGCCGCTGCATTTCCGGCACGGCTTTCGGGTGGCCAAGGAACATCTCGACGGGCATCAATTCCCAGCCTTGACCTTCATCCCCAAACCGAATCGCCGAAACTTCGTCTTTGGTCACCAAGCCGCCAAAGAAGACCGAGTTGCGCGTCGCATCCAGCATCGACGGAAACACCCGCCGCCAGACCAGCCGCGCGGGCGGCAGGTGCAGGCCGAACTCCTCGCCCAACTCGCGCAGAAAACACGCTTCGGGGGTTTCATGCGCCTCACGCCCTCCGCCCGGAAGGTCCCACAGCCCGGGCCATGGCAGCCCGGGTCGGTCATCGCGCAAACAGGTCAGGACCGAACCGCCGCAAAACAGCGCGGCCTTTGCCCCGACGAAATCCACCCTAACCTGCCATCAGCGGTCGTCGTTGATGTCGCGGTCCCAGATCTTCACCTGACCCTTCCGGACCCCCACCGTCCGGCGCAGGACCAGCCATGAAATGACCGAGGCGACAGCAAAGATGAAGATCAGTGCCGGAAGTCCGGCGGGTGCTAGGCCAAGACCGACGAGGATACCGGTCAACACGGCGCCAATGGCAAAGCCCAGAAAGATATAGCCGGGTGCCATAACCTCCAGCACCCCCAGCGCAAAGCCAAGGACGACCCAGGCCCACCAGGTGGCCGCTATGCCGTGTATCATCTCAGCCACGTCCTTTCAGCATCTTGAACGCATCGCCAAACGCATCCAAAGCGTTGGCGGGAATCAGGATCGTCTGCTTGCCCTGACCCACGGCCACGGCCTGCAACGCCTCCACCTGCTTCAGCGCCACTTGAAACTGCGCCGCTTCCAGCCCGTTTTCCTTGATCGCCCCGGCGATGACCCCGGTCGCATAGGCCTCGGCATCTGCCGTCACCCGGCGGGCCTTCGCAGCCTGTTCCGCAGCGTAAAGATCAGCATCGGCGGCAAGTTCGACCGACCGCTTCTTGCCCTCGGCCTCCATGACCTGCGCGCGGCGGGCACGTTCGGCGTTCAGCTGCTGCAGCATCGCGGCGCGGGTCTGTTCATCCAGATTGACGTCAAGGATTTCGGCCCGCGTCACCTCCACCCCCCAGTCGTCCACCATGGCGGTCACCTGCTCGCGCACCCGCTCGATCAACTGGGCGCGGTTCGACTGCACCTGGTCCAGTTCCAGCTTGCCGATCTCGCTCCGCACGATCCCGGCAACCGTGGTGGCAATAGCGCCATCGACGTCACGGATGCGGTAGACGGTCTTTTCCGGTTCGGTCACCCGGTAGAACACGCTGGTTTCCACCTTCACCAGCACGTTGTCGGCGGTGATGGCATCCTGACTGGCAGTCGGCAACTGGCGTTCAAGCACCGAAACCTTGTGGGCGATCCGGTCAAGGAACGGCACGACAAAGTTGATCCCCGGCCCAAGCACCGACCGCAGGCGACCAAACCGCTCGACCACATGCTTTTCACTTTGGGGAACGATGCGGACCCCAAGGAAGATGCAGATGATGACAAATGCCGCGATGGCAAGGAACACTGCGTTCCCGCCCAGAAACTGATTGATATCCATCACTACCTCCTGAAACCCGGGCCGCACCCTGGCCCCACGCGCGCAGTCTTGCCACAACGCCCCACCAGCGCAAGCCCCGCAACCCCGACTGGAACCTTGGCCGGACCCTCGACAGCCGCTGCTTGGCCGCTTCCCCCCACCGGCCAAAGGGGGTAGTGTCCCGACGCCCGAAACGGCCCGCTCACGACCGCACCACGATATGGAGACACTCATGACCCAACGCCTGCACCTTGTCTTCGGGGGCGAACTGGTTGACCCGCAGACCAACGTTTTCCGCGATGTCTCCAAGATCCACATCGTCGGGATGTTCCCGAACTATGAAACCGCCTTTTCCGCCTGGAAAGCCGAAGCCCAGCGCACCGTGGACAATGCCCATATGCGCTACTTCATCGCCCATCTTCACCGCCTGCGGGACGAAGAAAAGTCGGGCTCCGCGACCGAGGAAGTTGGACACTGACCCATGTCAGCGTCGCTTGGTCTCAGGCTCTATAATCTTGGCCAACGGCGCGAAGCCGGTCCGGCGACCTCACGCCCGGACCGCCCTGCAGGGGGGCTCGCCTGGCTGCATGCCCCCACCCAAGACCAGGTCAGTCCGATCCTCGCCCTCGCCCGGCGGCTGATCGAAGAGGATGGCGTGGCCGTTCTGATGACCTGCCCGCTCGACCTGCCGCCCCGCGAAGGCGTGATCCACCAACAGCCACCCGTCGATGCACCGGTCGAGGCCCGCGCCTTTCTGGACCATTGGCGTCCCGACATCGTGGTCTTTGCCGAAGGCGAACTTCACCCCGCCGTCGTCCACGAAGCCGCCCAACGGCAGATTCCGCTTTTGCTGGTCAACGGCCGCAACCCGCATTTTCCGCGCGACCGGAATGCCTGGTATCCGGGCCTGATGCGGTCGGCCCTGTCCCGGTTTTCGCGGATCTGCGCCGTTGACGAAGCCTCGGCCCGCGCGTTCCGCAAGGCCGGGGCCGCGCTGTCCACCGTCGCCGTCACCGGCCGGATGGAAGATGAAAGCGCCGCCCTTCCCTGTCTTGAGGCGGAACGCGCCGCCCTCGCGCGCCTGCTCGCCGCCCGACCGGTCTGGTTTGCCGCCGGCCTGCCCGCTTCGGAAGTGGCCGCCGTGATTGCCGCGCAACGGGCGAGCCTGCAACAGGCCCACCGGCTGTTGCTGATCGTGATGCCCGCCGACCCGGCCGATGCCGAACCCCTCGCCAAACGGTTTGAGGATGAGGAAGGCTGGGTGGTCGCCCGGCGCATGCGCGAAGAGGAACCCGACGCCGCGGTTGAGGTGTTCGTCGCCGACAACCCCGCCGAATACGGGCTGTGGTACCGCCTGTCCCCGCTGACCTTTCTGGGCGGCAGCCTCTCTGGCACCGGCCCCATCCGCAACCCGATGGAGCCTGCAGCCCTCGGTTCGGCCATCTTGCATGGCACCCGCACCGGGCAATTTGGCCCGATCTTCGGCCGCCTTGGCGCGGCAAGGGCCACCCGCGCCGTGGCTTCGGCCAATGATCTGGCCGACAGCTTGGGTGATCTCCTTGCCCCCGACCGTGCCGCCCGCCTTGCGCAGGCCGCATGGGCCGTGGCCAGTGATGGCGCCGAAGTGACCGAACGCCTGCTGGTCCAGATTCGCGCCATGATGGACGCCGCGCCATGACGCGGGCTCCGGGCTTCTGGTTCACCAAGCCAGACAGTCCCGCAGTGGCCGCCCGGCTTCTGGCGCCCCTTGGCTGGCTATATGCAGCAGGCACAGCCCGGCGACTGCACCAACCCGGCTACACCCCGCGCATTCCGGTGATCTGCGTCGGGAATCTGGTCGCCGGGGGTGCTGGAAAAACCCCGGTGACGCTGGCCCTTGCCGAACGCCTGCTGTCGCACGGCCATGCGGTGCACATCGTCAGTCGCGGCTATGGCGGCAGCCTTGCCGGCCCGGTTCAGGTCCGCGAAACCCACCACAAAGCAGCCGAAGTCGGGGATGAACCGCTCCTCCTGTCCGCCTTCGCGCCCACTTGGGTGGCCAAGGATCGTGCGGCAGGTGTGCAGGCCGCCGAAGCGGCAGGCGCACAGGTGGTCCTGCTGGACGACGGCTTCCAGAACCCCTCGGTCAAGCCGTCGCTAGGGCTTGTCGTCGTCGACGCCGCGCGCGGCTTTGGCAACGGGCGCTGCATCCCGGCAGGCCCGTTGCGCGAACCGGTGCAAGTGGGTCTGGCCCGCGCCGATCTGGTGGTGGCCATTGGCGGGCCGGGGGCGCAAGCGCAGTTTGCCGACACTTGGGGGCGGCACATCACCCTGCCGCTGGTGACAGGGGAACTTCACCCCCTGCAAACCGGAATGGACTGGCAGGGCCAGCGCCTGTTGGCCTTTGCCGGCATCGCCGATCCCAACCGTTTCTTCACCACCCTCCGCGACCTTGGCGCAAATCTCGTCCGGGGGGAGGCTTTGGCCGACCACGCCCCCCTGTCCGAAACCCTGCTGAAGCGGCTGGAAGCCGAGGCGATGGCAGCAGGCGCCCAACTTGTGACGACCGAGAAAGACGCCGCCCGCCTGCCACCCCATTGGCGCATGCGCGTGCTGACGCTGGTTGTCCGCCTGCAGATCAAGGACTGGACAGCGATGGATGCCGCGTTGGCCCGACTGGGCCTCTGAAGCGATTTCTTCAAAGACATCGCGCCGGAGCCTTCAAAGGCTCCGAACCGGAGTTTTCGAAAACTCCGGCCCGCCGGTCAGCCGTTCTTCCCCAGCACCTCGTCCTGATGCTGCCCCAACCGGGGCGCAGGGCGGTCAAGGCTCAACTCCGCGCCGGAAAACCGCATCGGGCTGCGCACGCCCGGTAATCCTTCGGGCGCAATCTGCATCCCCCGCGCCACGACCTGTGGGTCGGCAAAGACCTCGGCCATGTCGTTGATCGGCCCGGCGGGCACGCCTGCGCCCTCACAGGCCGCCAGAAGGTCGGCCTTGGCCCAGCGCTTCGTCGCCGCGGTCAGCCGTTTGGTCATCGCGGCGCGGTTCTGCACCCGGTCGGCGTTGGTCAGATAGGCGGGGTCCGTCGCCATATCCTCCACCCCCAGCACCTTGCACAGCCGTTGGTATTGCCCGTCATTCCCGGTGGCCAGAATCAGCCAGCCATCCGCGCAGTCGAACACCGCATAGGGGGCAAGGTTCGGATGCGCATTGCCCATCAACCCCGGCGCCTTGCCGGATGCCAGGTAGTTCATCGCCTGATTGGCCATCACGCTGGTCGCGACATCCAGAAGCGCCATGTCGATCTGCTGGCCCTCCCCCGTCCGCCCCCGCTGCACCAGCGCCGCAAGGATCGCCGTTGCGGCATAGACCCCGGTGAACACATCCGTCACCGCCACGCCCACCTTCTGCGGCTGACCATCGGCAGGGCCAGTGACCGACATCAGCCCCGACATGCCCTGAATGATGAAATCATACCCCGCCCTGTGGGCGTAAGGCCCGTCCTGCCCGAAGCCGGTGATGGAACAATACACCAGCCGCGGGTTCACCTGCCGCAGGCTTTCCCAATCCAGCCCGTATTTCGCCAACCCGCCGACCTTGAAGTTCTCGATCAGCACATCCGCATCCGCCACCAGACGACGGACAACCTCTTGCCCCTCCGGCGTGCGGAAATCGCAGGTAATCGACCGCTTCCCCCGGTTCGTCGCATGGAAATAGGCGGCGGTCTTCTCACCCCCCGCCTCAATGAACGGCGGGCCCCAGCGGCGGGTGTCGTCGCCTTCCGGAGCCTCGACTTTGATTACATCCGCGCCAAGATCGGCCAGGGTCTGTCCGGCCCAGGGGCCAGCCAGAATCCGCGCCAGTTCAATGACGCGGATGCCCTCCAGCGGCGCGGTCATCTTACCCGGCCAGCTCGGCGTCGATGATCGCCTTCAGATCGGCATAAGCCATGTTGGAATGCTTCTCGCCGTTGATGATGATCGTCGGCGTGCCCTGCACCCCATCCGCCTCCATGTTGACCTGGAACCGCGCGATCAGCGCCTCCGCCGTCGCCTGATCGTTCAGACAAGCGTCAATCGCCGCCCCATCCAGCCCCGCCGCAATCCCGATCGTCTTGAGGTTCTGCACCACCACCATCGGGTCTTGCGAGGCCGCCCATTCCGCCTGCTGGTCAAACAGCATGTCGTGAATGCCGAAATACCGCATCTCACCACCACAGCGCGCCACCATCGCGGCCCACAGGCCATAACGGTCGAAATACACCTCCCGCAGGGTGAAATGCACCTTGCCGGTGTCGATGTAATCGCGCTTCAGGTCCTTGAACACCGTCGCATGGAACGTCGCGCAATGCGGGCAGGTGAAGCTGGCGTATTCCACGATCTTCACCGGCGCATCGGGTGACCCCATCGAGTAATCCGTCAGGTCAGCCGCAGCCTCCTGCGCCACGACAGGAGAGGCAGCCATCGCGGCGGCAAGGGCGATCATCGCCCGGCGGTTCAGTTTCAGCATCGTTGAACGTCCTTTGTCATTCGGTTCCGTCAGGATCGGGGGCGAGATAAGATGTTTTGCGCCAATTGTTCAAGGGCGGCACGCAAGGCCGGGTCCCCCACGCCTTCGGCCACGCCCTGCGCACGGGCCAATATGGCGGGGTCCGGGGCGGGCACGGGCTTCACCTTGGGAGCCGGCGCGAAATCGGCCTGCCCCTCGGCAAAGCCGGTGGCAGCGGTCTGCGTCAGGTGGATGTGGCTGACGGCAGCATAGCCATAGACCGCGTTCACCCGGTCCTTCAGATGCGGCAGCGCCATCTGCACCATCGGCGCCTCGGCGGCCTTGACCAACAGCGTCAGCGTCGCCCCCATCCCGCCCTTGCCATAGCCGATCTTCACCGGCCGGGTCTTTCCCGCCAGATCCTCGCCCGCCACTTCGGCCCAATGCGTCAACAGCCGCGCCACGGCAAAGCCCCGCGTCTCGCCCACGGCGCGGACCGGGGCCTTCACCAGCCCGCCCGCAGGTTCAAACCCGCGTTGGCGGCGCTGTGGGCTGGGATCGGGCAGCGGTTTGCGCACCATGGTGTCCTTATCCTTCAATGCCCATTCTATAGCACCCGGCCCGCCCCGCCAGTGCCGGATGCGCAGCGACCATAAAGATTGCGTGACGCGCAGGTGATCTGCCCTCTGGCACCGGCCCCACACCCGGCTATGTTCAGACCCTGACCACAAGGATCACAAGTGACCGACCTCAGCGCCCAGCTTCTGCAGTGGTACGACCGCCACGCCCGCGTCATGCCGTGGCGCACAGCCCCGCAGGACCGCGCGGCAGGCATCCGCCCCGACCCCTACCGCGTCTGGCTGTCCGAGGTGATGCTGCAGCAAACCACAGTGGCGGCGGTCAAGGACTACTTCCACCGCTTCACCGCCCGCTGGCCAACCGTCACCGCCCTCGCCGCCGCCGAAGATGCGCAGGTGATGGGCGAATGGGCGGGCCTTGGCTACTACGCCCGCGCCCGCAACCTTCTGAAATGCGCCCGCGCGGTGGTGGCCGATCACGGCGGCCAGTTCCCCACCACTCGCGCGGGTCTGCTGACCCTGCCCGGCATCGGCCCCTATACCGCGTCAGCCATCTCCGCCATCGCCCATGACGAAGCCGCCACCGTCGTCGATGGCAACGTCGAACGTGTGATGTCCCGCCTTTACCGCGTTGAAACGCCCCTGCCTGCCGCCAAGCCCGAACTGACCGCGCTCGCGGAAGGCCTGACCCCCACCCAGCGCCCGGGTGACTATGCCCAAGCGGTGATGGACCTTGGCGCCACGATCTGCACCCCGCGCAACCCCGCCTGCGGCATCTGCCCGTGGAACCACGCCTGCCTTGCCCGGGCCGAAGGCGTGCAGGCCGACCTACCGCGCAAGACCCCCAAGGCTGACAAGCCCCTGCGGCGCGGCACGCTTTGGCTTGGTCATTCCAACGGCGCGTGGCTGCTGGAAACCCGTCCGGAACGCGGCCTGCTGGGCGGCATGCTGGGCTTTCCCGGCGACGGATGGGATGGCGCGGGCGGCCCCGCCCCGGCCAATGCCGACTGGCAACCGCTGGGAGAGGTGCGCCACACCTTCACCCATTTCCACCTTATCCTGCAGGTCATGGTCGCCCGGATCGACGGCCCCCCCCAACGGGGCGATTGGGTGACCCCAAACGCCTTTCGCCCCGCCGACCTTCCCACCGTGATGCGCAAGGCCTATGATCTGGCCCGCGACAGCATGAATGGTTGAGAAACCGCCGCGTCCAAAGGATACTCCCGCCAGCTTGTCAGTGGACCCGCCATGCCCAACCCGCCCACCCAGACGCTTGGTTTCCTGAACGCCCTGCCCTTCTGGTTTGCGCTGGGAATGGTGCCTTTGGCGGTGATCGGTGCCACGCAGGGCGGCTGGTATACCGCGCTGGTCCCCGGCTGTTCGATCCTGTTCTACTCCCTGCTGGACGCGGTGACCGGGCTGAACGAACGCAACGCCGATCCGCAATCGGAAGACAGCCTGTTCTGGTACCGCCTGCTGACGCTGGTGTGGTTCCCGATCCAGATGCTGATCCTGTTCGGCACGATCTGGTACGCCACCCGCGCCGACCATCTTGGCGCGCTGGAACTGGGCGTGCTGTTCTTCGGCATCGGCATCCTGACGGGCACCATCGGTATCAACTACAGCCACGAGTTGATGCACCAGAAGTCGCGGGTGGAGCGGTGGCTGGGCGATCTGTTGCTGGCCTCGGTCCTGTATTCGCATTTCCGGTCGGAACATCTGCGGGTGCATCACCTGCATGTCGGCACCCCGCGCGACCCGGTGACCGCGCGCTATAACGAAGGCTTCCACCGCTTTTTCCCCCGCGTGCTGTGGTCCTGCCCGCAATCGGCCTTCAAGGCCGAGGTGGCGCTTCTGGCCCGCCGTGGCCTGCCATGGTGGCACCGCACCAACCCCTTCTGGCGCTATGCCGCCTTGCAGGTCGGGATGCTTACCCTCGCCTTCGCCTTGGGCGGGAGGCTGGGTCTGGGCCTTTTCGTCTATCAGGCGGCAGTGGCGATCTGGCAGCTTGAGGCGGTGAATTATGTCGAACATTACGGGCTCACCCGCCGCCACCTCGGGAACGGCAAGTACGAACATGTCCGCCCCCACCACAGCTGGAACGCCGCGCATACGGCGTCAAACTGGCTCCTGATCAACCTGCAGCGCCACTCCGATCACCACTACAAGCCCGACCGAAGGTTTCCGCTCCTGCAGACCTATTCGACGGAGGAAGCCCCCCAGCTTCCGCTTGGCTATCCGCTGATGGTCTTCGTGGCGATGAACCCACCCCTGTGGAAGCGGGTCATGAACCCGCGGGTCAAGGCGTGGCGCAAGCTGCATTATCCTGACATCACCGACTGGCACCCCTACAACAAGGCGCTGAACCCGGTGGCGGTCTAAGGTTAACAACTCCTGAACAGGTGGCCCTTAAGCCATTGATATTGCTAGAGGGGAGCAGTGTCCCTGCCCGGGACACCCCCCTCCAGCCTAGCAGACCACCTCGATCAGCCGTGGCCCCCGCTGCCCCATAGCCTCGGCAAAGGCGGCGTTGAACCCGGCCATATCGGTGACCCTGACGCCCGCCACCCCATGCCCCTTGGCCAGCGCCACCCAGTCCAGCGTCGGTTCCACCACGTCAAACATCCGCACCACGTTGCGGCCCACCTCGGTCACCCCGACCGCCGCCAATTCGTCCCGCAGGATCTGGTAGCCCCGGTTGGCAAAGATCACCACCGTCACATCCAGCCCCTCACGCGCCATCGTCCAGAGGGATTGCAGCGTATACATCCCCGACCCGTCCCCCTCCAGCACCACCACCTTGCGGTCCGGGCAAGCCACCGCCGCCCCTACGGCATTGGGCAGGCCAAAGCCGATGGAGCCCCCCGTGATCGTCAGCGCATCATGGCCCCGCGCCCGCTTCAGCCCCGGCGCAAGGTGGGATGAGGCTGAGATCCCTTCATCCACCACGATGGAATCGTCCGGCATCAGGGCAGCAATCGCCTCGCCCACGCTGGCAAGGGTCAGCGGGCCCTCGGGCAGGGCGGGATGGTCCGGGGGCATGAAATCCTCGGGCCCAAGCTCGGCCTCACCGATCTCAGCGGCAAGGGCCTGAAGGGTCCATTCGATGTCCATCTCGCGGGTGCACAGGTCGATGAGACGGGTGTCAGGATCATCCGGGGTCGACGGCAGGTTCGGGTAGGCGAAGAACCCCGCAGGTCGGGTGGTGCCGCAAAGCACCAACGCCGGCGCGCCCGCCATCAGGTTGAGGTTGTCCTCGATCCGGTAGGCCATGCGTTCGATCTTCACCGCCCCCGCACCCCGGCGGAAACGGCTGACGAAGAAGGGCTGCATCAACCGCGCCCCGGCGGCCTTGGTCAGCCGCTTGGCCAACAGCCCAAGATCGGACCACAGGACCGGCCCATCGACCAGCAACACCGCCCCGGGCTGACGCAAGGCGCGCGCGGCGGCGGCGATTTCTTCGGCTGACGGGCGCTGCAGGCGGGGCGGAGGCGGGGCCACGGCATAGCCCTCGGCCGCATCCCAGGCCATGTTCGCCGGCAGGATCAGCGTTGCGATCTGGCCGTTCTTGCCGCGCGCCGCCTGCACCGCTTCGGCTGCATCCCCGGCAACCCGCCCCGGTTCCGCGCAGACCCGCGTCCAGTGCGAGACCGTCCGGCTGATCCCGACCGTGTCGCCCTTCAACGGAGCCTCGAAGCGGAGGTGATAATCCGCATGGTCGCCCATGATGTTGACCACCCCGCTTTGCGCCTTCCTTGCGTTGTGAAGGTTGGCGAACGCGTTGCCAAAGCCCGGGGCAAGGTGGAGGAGGGTCGCCGAAACCTCGCCGCTCATCCGGTAGAACCCGTCCGCCGCGCCCGAAACGCCGCCCTCGAACAGGCAGAGGATGCAGCGCATGTCGGGGTGCCGGTCCAGTGCTGCAACAAAGTGCATTTCCGACGTTCCGGGGTTGGCAAAACAGACCCGCACACCGCTGGCCAGCAGCGTCTTCACCAGGGTTTCGGCACCGTTCATTCCGTCGAGTCCTTCTTGGTCTGGTCGTGTCCCGCTTCGGCTTTTTTGCGCATGCGTGCCTCACGTCGGGCGTCGCGCAGTTTCTGATAGGCGGCGATTGCCTTCAGACTTAACCAATATCCGCTTGTCGCAGCAACGACACCCATTGCAAGCCCGCCCACCAGATAGGGCAGAAAAATCCCGTTGAAAAAGCGGTCAAGCCGATCCCAGTTCGTGACATCGTCGGTAAAGACGGCCCGGACGTTGCGAAAGATCTCGTCCCCGGCCTGACCGAAGGTGGTCATGATCTGCGTGATCGGCACGCCAAGATCCCGCGTTCCCAGCAGGGCGTGGCCAAGGTCAATCGACAGGATCGCGATGAACGGGAAGGTCAGCGGGTTGCCCACCGCCGTGCCGATCAGCGAGGCGATGACGTTGCCCCTGATCAGCATGGCCAGAAACACGGCCAGAAAGAAGTGCAGCCCGAAAAGCGGCGTGAAGGATGCGAGGATGCCACAGGCGATACCGCGCGCGATCCGGTGGGGTGCGTCGGGAATCCGGGTCAGGCGGTGGCGCATGTAGCTGAACGCCCGCCGCCAGCCGCCGGGCGGCAAGACCAATGCACGCGCCTCGCTCAGCACGCCTTGCGGATTGCGCCTTCGAAAAACCATGCCCTCTCCCGCCAAGACCTTTTTGGGGATAGGCAACATCCGGGCCGGGATCAACCGGTGTGTCAAACCGATTCAAATCGGGATGTGTCCCAGCACTTCGCGGGCCTTGGGGCGGCCCTAATTCCCATCAATCACCGTCAGACCGCCACACTTTTGCCGCGCTGGAAACGCTCATTGTCATGGTAAAGGTGGTCTAGGCGTCGGAGGATTGTCCATGAAACCTGGAGCAGAAGTCGTGCCATTCGGGACGGACCACAGGGAAACATCCACTTTGGCACCGCTGCGGCGGGTGACCCTGATTGTGCCGGTCTTCAACGAAGAGGATGGCATCACGGCGTTTCTGGACAAGGTATCGCCGGTGATGGAGGACCTTCGGTTGCTGGTGTCCTTCGACATCCTGTTTGTCAACGACGGCAGCCGCGATGCCACCGAACGGCGCATCATGGCCGAAGCGGCAAAGCGCACCGATATCTCGTTGATCAACCTGTCACGCAACTTCGGCAAGGAGGCCGCCCTGATCGCCGGGCTGAACCACGCCACGGGCGACGCGGTGATCCCGCTGGACGTTGACCTGCAAGACCCGCCTGAGGTCATGCGCGAAATGATCGACCGCTGGATCGCCGGGGCCAGGGTGGTCAACGCCCGCCGGTCGCGGCGCAACGGCGACACCTGGCTGAAGGCCCGGTCGGCCAACGCCTTCTACCGCATCTTCAACGCCCTGTCCGAACAGCCGATCCCGCGCGATGTGGGCGACTTTCGTCTGATGGACCGCGAGGTGGTGCAGGTCATCAACAAGATGGGCGAACGGTCGCGCTGCAACAAATCGCTGTTTTCCTGGGTGGGGTTCGAGACCGAGGAAGTCACCTATGAACGCCCGGCCCGCGAGATCGGCCAGACGCGCTGGTCGTACTGGAAACTGTGGAAGCTGGCGCTGGACGCGATCTTTTCGTCATCGACCCTGCCGCTGCGGATCTGGACCTATTTCGGGATGCTGATGGCCATGCTGTCGCTGGCCTATTCCTTGTTCGTCGTCGTCCGCACGCTGATCTTCGGGAACGATGTGCCGGGTTATGCGTCGACCGTGATCCTGATTCTGGTCTTCGGCGGGCTGAACATGTTCGCACTGGGGATCATCGGCGAATACGTCGGACGGATCTATACCGAGGTGCGCCAACGCCCGCTTTACGTCATCCGGTCGCAGCACGTCTCGGCCAAGGCGGACGTGTAGGAGGATGCGCGCGGCCCGTTGCACGGTTGAACGGCAGGCAAGGCGCGGTTCGTCCTCCACCGCTTGGTCTTTGGCCAGTGCCGGCGTGATCGGGTGGCACCCGGGATCGCGCCAAAATGCGCTGCGCCGCTGACCAGCGACCGTGCCAATAAAGGACTGACCCGGAATGTTCGTGCAAGTCATCAAGTTTGGTGGGGTCGGCATCCTGGCAACCTTGGTCCATGTCTTCACGGCCTTGGCCGCCCGGTCCTTGCTTCACGTTGAGGTGCAGCAGGCCAACCTGATCGGCTTCGCCTTGGCCTTTGTCGTTTCCTACACCGGCCACGCGCGGGTGACATTCAACGCCCCAATGCGGTCAGGCCAGCAGATCTACCGCTTTGCCTTGGTGGCGCTGACTGGGTTTGCAGCCAGCAGCGCGACTGTCTGGGCGGTGACCGGCCCAATGGGGTTAAGCTTTCCGGTGGCCATGGCTGCCGTCGCCGTGATTGTTCCCGCGATCAGTTTTGTCGCCATGCGGATGTGGGTGTTTACCGCTGCACCCAAGGCGAGCCTTGGCCTTTTGCCAGATCTGGCGCTGGTGGCTGCGATTGCGCTGGCCGTGCTTGCCGTCTTCTGGGGGCGGCTGGTGAACCACGACATAGCCTGGTTCCTGTTCGCCACGCGCGATTGGCTGGCCGGCGCGCAGCTTTACGTTGATATCATTGAGGTGAACCCGCCGCTGGCTTTCTACCTGACAGTGCCGGGCCTGCGTCTTGCAGACCTGCTGGGGATTACCGACCAGCAAGGGCACTATGTTGCCACATCGCTGCTGCTGGCCATCGGATTGGTGTGGAGCGGTCGGATTCTGCTTGCCGCCCACGACATGGCCACACCCCGGCGATTGGCCTTTCTGTTCGGAACGGCCTTGGCCGTGCTGTTGCCATCGCTGAACGGTTTTGGCCAACGCGACCAGATTTTGGTGATCTCTTTCCTGCCTTGGGCGTTGATTGAGGCGGCACCCCGTCCAACGCGCCGGGGGCAGACTTTGGCGGCGGCGCTGTTCGCAGCCATCGGCATGTGCCTGAAGCCGCATTTCGTGGTCTTGCCACTGGCGGTCACGATCCTCAACTGCATCGAGACGCGGTCGTTTCGGCCCGTTCTGGCTCCGGCCAATATGGTCTTTCTGGCGACTGGCGTTGCCTATGTCGGCTATGTCTGGGCGGTGCACCCGGCCTACCTGCTGCAGATCGCCCCGACCGCAACCTGGGTCTACGGGGCGTATGGCAAACCAGTGCTGGAAGTGGTGTCAGGACTGGGCCCCAGCATGGGTGTCTTTGCGCTTCTGGTCGCTGTCGCCTATCGCAGCGGGGCAATGAGCCGTGAGGTGCGGCTGTTCGTGGCTTTGGCTTCTGGGGGTCTTGTGACCTATTTCCTGCAAAGCACCGGTTTCAGCTACCACAAAGTCCCGTTCCTGACCTTCACCGCAGTGGCCGCGTTCTTTCTTCTACTTCAGAGAGATCGTTCCCGGGGAGTTGCCGCACTTGCCGGTCTGGCAGCAGCGGCCGTCGCCGTCTTGGGGCTGCAACAGGGGTTCTATCGCAACAACGCCATTCCCGAGATCACCGAAGTCACGGACGAACTTGGCCCAATCAAGCAGCTTATGACCATCAGCAGCCATGTTTACACCGGGCCTCCGGTCGCATTTGCAATTGGTGCGAATTGGGTAAGCCGTTATCCGGCAAACTGGCTGGTTCCCGGGGCCATCAACCGTCTGGACAAGACAGACTGCGTGTCTGAGGCCCCGATCTGTGACCGTCTTCGCGAGATAGCCGCCCGCAACCGAACGGGAAACATCCTTGATATCACCCGCTTGCAGCCGGACCTGATCATCGTTGACCGTAACTCTGGCTACTTCGACTCGCCTCCTTTCGACTGGATCGCCTTCATGGCGGAAGATCCTGCATGGGATGCCGTGTTTGCGCAGTATCACCAAGCCGCGGTTTCAAGCCGTTTCCTGTATTTCATGCGGAACCGCTAATTGAAAAAACCCCGCCGTGACATCACGGCGGGGCAGGTGTCCCCCAGGCGGTCCGGGGGACAGGCGTGACTGTGAAACTTAATGCGTGGGGCGGGTATCCGCCTCCATCTCGGCGCGGATCTGCTGGCGCAGGATGTCGATCGGCACCATCTTGCCGTCGCGCTTGAAGTGCCAGTAGGTCCAGCCGTTACAGCTTGGCGCGCCTTCCAGTGCCGCGCCCACCTGATGGATGCTGCCCTTGACGTCATTGCCGATCAGCGTGCCATCGGCGCGGACCTTGGCCTTGTGGCGGTTGCCAAGGCTGAACAACTCCTCGCCCGGGCGCAGCATGCCACGTTCGACGACCTGGCCAAAGGGCACTCGCGGTTCGGCGCGTTTTGATCCGGTGATTTCCAGCGCGCTTGCGTCAAAGCGGCGGACGCGGTCGATGCGGGTTTGCGCAGCCTTGCGGTAGGCTTCTTCGCGCTCGATCCCGATGAAATCGCGGCCCAGCATCTTGGCAACGGCCCCGGTGGTGCCCGTGCCGAAGAAGGGGTCCAGCACCACATCGCCCGGGTTGGTGGTGGCCACCATGATCCGGTGCAGCAAGCTTTCCGGCTTCTGCGTCGGATGCGCCTTGTCGCCGTTTTCGTCCTTCAGCCGCTCATGCCCGGTGCAGATCGGCAGCACCCAGTCCGACCGCATCTGGATGCCATCGTTCAGGGCCTTCAGCGCCTCATAGTTGAAGGTGTATTTCGACGCTTCATCCCGGCTGGCCCAGATCAGCGTTTCATGGGCATTGGTCAGCCGCTTGCCCTTGAAGTTCGGCATCGGGTTCGACTTGCGCCAGACCACATCGTTCAGAAGCCAGAAGCCTTGGTCCTGCAGCACCGCGCCAAGCCGGAAGATGTTGTGATAGCTGCCGATCACCCAGATCGCCCCGTTCGGCTTCAGCAGGCGTTTGGCGGCGGCCAGCCACTGGCGGGTGAAGTGGTCATAGGCGGCAAAGCTGGAAAACTGGTCCCAGTGGTCATTCACGGCGTCGACCAGCGAATTGTCGGGCCGGTGCAGTTCACCCTTGAGCTGCAGGTTGTACGGGGGGTCGGCGAAGATCAGGTCAACGCTGCCGGCGGGCAGGCTGTTCATCACGTCGATGCAATCTCCAGACATGATCTGGTTAAGCGGCAGCGCTTGCGCCACCGGAGCCGTTTTCGTCGCCATTCTCTGCCTCTGCGTCGGCATCGTTTGTGTGCCGATCTTGAAGCAGAGGATGAGTCACAGATGATTCGGCGTCAAATTCTTTATTGAATCAAGGGGTTACAGAAATCTCTTGATACAATATGTTGTGGACGGGGCGGAATGAACGTCTATGCCAAGGGGTCACACCAAGATTTAGCAGCGCCGCCAGATGCGCCTTGGTGGGGTAACCGGCGTTCACTTCCCAGCCGTATCCGGGGTGCTGTTGCGCCAAATCCACCATGATCCGATCCCGCGTCACTTTCGCCACGATCGAGGCGGCTGCGATCGACAGGCATTTGGCATCGCCCTTGACGATGGCCGTCGCTTTGCAGCCCAGCCCGCAGGGGATCATATTGCCGTCGATCAGTGCATGATCGGCAGACAGCCCCGCCACCGCGCGCTCCATCGCCAGATGACTGGCGCGCAGGATGTTCAGGGTGTCGATCTCCTCGACAGTGGCATGGGCGACGCAGATTGTGGCCGTGGCGGTGATCTCCTGAAAAAGCGCCTCACGCCGGGCGGCCGTCAACAGCTTGGAATCGTGCAGGCCCTTCGGAATGCGGTCGGGATCCAGCCGGACCGCGCAGGCCGTGACCGGCCCTGCCAGCGGCCCGCGGCCCGCCTCATCCACCCCCACAACCAGACTGGCCCCTGCAGTCAGGGTCGCGGTCTCATAGCTGAAATCGGGGTCAGGATGACGCATCCCAGCGCGATATACCGGATCGCGCTGCGGAAAAAGGGGGTGAAAGCTGCTCACCCTTCCACCCCCCAGGCTTGGGCGGGGTTCAAGGGCACCCCCGCCCGAACGCGCATGGGGCTTATCGCCCGGAAAGCCGGAACCCGGCATTCCGCAGGCATTGTGCGGAAAAGACCCGATCCGCCCGGCCGAAGACGCGCGCTTCATTAGCACAGTTGCGCGGCAGACGCTGGGTGAACCCTTCGCGCCGCAGGCAGTTTTCCGAATACAGGCTGACTGACCGCTGCGCCCCGTCGATGGAAATCTCACAGACCGAAGGCACCCGCTTTTGCTTGACAGGTTCGTACCTATCCCGCGGCTCTGCATCCAACTCGTTCACGATGGCCCCGACAACCAGCGCCGCAATCAGCGCCTTGGCCAGATCATCCTTCTTGTCGGCCTTGGCTGGCATTGCCGCCCCAAGCACCAGCGCCAGCACAAGCGCGCCCCCCGTCAGCCCGGTTGCGAAACGGCGACCCGAGATGCCACTTTCCCCAACCCCGCGCGAAGCGATGCTTTTTGACTTGCTTCTGAATTCGACGGACATTCCGGCCTCCTGTTTGACTTTGGGTCTTTGGTCACCGAAATGCGCCAGCTTGCACATCCCGGTTTCTGACCCCGATGCCCAACCCTCTCCCCCTGCCGATGCCGTAAGCAATAACACCCCCCTGCTAAGCCATAACACTGGGGCGGACGGGCGTTGCTATCCGATAGCAAGGGCGGAAAAAGCGTTGTGATATTGAATATCAGACTGCCCGCGCGCATTCTTTGGTGGTAATCGAGCAGCCTCCCACCCGGAGCGGAAAAAATGAAAAGACTACTGACCGCAACCGCCCTTGCGCTGGCCCTTGCCGGGCCTGCCGCGGCGGAATGCTATGCGGACTACAAGGCCAAACGCGATGAGCCCTTGAAGCTGCACTACGGTGTGGCGCAGGTATCGGACGGCAATTGTTCGCCCGGAGCAGCCGAAGGCGAATTGGCGCCGAGGCTGGCACGCGATGGCTGGACGTTGCTGAACGTTCTGTCCACATTCGGCGCCGACGGTCTTGAGGAAAGGAAAGCAAGTGCCGGAGCCTATTTCCTCCGTTACTGAAAGCCTCAAGGCGGGCAACCGCGTGGTTGCCTTCGGTATCGCCGCCATCGTCCTGATCCTGCTGGGCGCGGCCCTGTTCCTGTTTCTCAACCTGCCCGATGCGAACGCTTTCAACGCCAAGGTCGAACGGATCTTCGTGGAAAACGACGATCTGAATACTTTGGCCGAGATCAAGCTGCTGGAAATCCTGGCCCAGTCCGGGACCTCGTTTTCCGAAGTTCTGGCCAGCTATCGCAGCGTGATCTTCGTGCTGCTGGTCTTCTCCACCGCCCTCCTGATCGCGACACTGGTGTTTCTTGTCACCATCATCGCGCTGAACCGCCGTATCTCGGCGATCCAGCGGTCCGGCATTCAGGTGGCCAGCCTGATGATCAGCCGCGAGGCGCGGGCGGTCTATATCAACGATCTGGAATTCGCCCTGACCGAGGCCGCGCTGGAAACCCTGTCGGTCCTTGCCGAAGCCCGCATGGATGATGAGGTGCTGACCGGCGCCCAGATCGAGGCGGTGATCTCTGGCCGGAATGAGGCGGACTGCGACGAGGCGGCTGGTGCCACCCGCGTCAAGCGCCTGCGTGACACGCTGGGCAACCAGCTGGTGTCAGAGCTTCTGGTCAAGACCATCGCGCGGCGCGGCTATGTGCTGGCAGTGGGCAAGGAAACCATCCGGATGATCTGACACCGATGATCCGAAACGCAGAAAGCCCGGACCTTGCGGCCCGGGCTTTCTGTTGTGGTGGTGAGCCGGACAGGATTCGAACCTGTGACCCGCTGATTAAAAGTCAGCTGCTCTACCAACTGAGCTACCGGCCCCACGAGGCGCGTGATTAGGCAAGGCCGTCCCGGGGGTCAAGGGCAAAAACGTGCGGCTCTGGCAAAAGCGGTCAGGTGGGCGTATATGGCCCAGCATGAAAGACAACGCAGCGCCAGGCGGCCTGCCGTTCATGAAAATGCACGGTGCAGGCAATGACTTCGTGGTGATCGACCTGCGCGGGCGCGGGCCGGTGACTGGCGCAGTCATGACGCCCGGTCTGGCCCGCGCGATTGGCGACCGGAACCGGGGCGTGGGCTTTGACCAGCTTGCCGAGATCACGGATGCTGACGGGGCCGACTTCGGGCTGGTGTTCTGGAACAGTGACGGCACGCAGGCCGGGGCCTGCGGCAACGCCACCCGCTGCGTGGCCGATCATGTGATGCGCGGGCTGGGGGTGGAGCAAGTGTCCCTCGTCACCGCGCGCGGTGGGCTGCGGGCGGAGCGGGCAGCGGATGGCCGGATCTGGGTGAACATGGGCCATCCACAACTGGACTGGGCATCGATCCCCCTGTCGCAAGAGGTGGACCACCTGCACTTGCCCCTTGCCGGTGATCCGGTGGCGGTGGGGATGGGCAACCCGCATTGCGTGCACTTCGTACCGGATGCCGAGGCCGTCGACCTTGCCATCCTTGGCCCGCAGATCGAACATGCCCCCCTGTTCCCCCAGCGCACGAATGTCGAATTTGCCTCCCTGATCTCGCCCTGCCGGATGCGGATGCGCGTGTGGGAGCGGGGGACCGGGATCACCCTCGCCTGCGGATCGGGGGCTTGTGCTACGGCGGTGGCAGCACATCTGCGGGGCATGATCGGCCCAAGGGTCGCGCTGGAAGTGGACGGCGGTGAGCTGGAGGTGGACTGGCGTGACGATGGCGTCTGGCTGACCGGCCCCGTCGCGCGGGTGTTCGACGGCGTGCTGTCTGCCGACTATGTGGCCGCCCACCGATGAACGCGCCGGTTTTCGCGACGCTGGGCTGCCGTCTGAACGCCTATGAGACGGAAGCGATGAAGGACCTCGCCACCGCCGCAGGCCTGTCGGATGCGGTCATCGTCAACACCTGCGCCGTCACGGCCGAGGCGGTGCGGAAGGCCAAGCAGGAAATCCGCCGCCTGTCGCGGGAAAACCCCGGCGCGTCGATCATCGTCACGGGTTGCGCCGCGCAGACCGAGCCTGAGACCTTTGCCGCCATGCCGGAAGTGGCCCGGGTGGTCGGCAACCACGAAAAGATGCAAGCCTCAACCTGGACTGGCCTTGCAGCCCCGGACCTGATCGGGGTGACCGAGCGGGTGCAGGTTGATGACATCATGTCGGTGCGGGAAACGGCGGGCCACCTCATCGACGGCTTTGGCCGCCACCGCGCCTATGTGCAGGTTCAGAACGGCTGCGACCACCGCTGCACCTTCTGCATCATTCCCTATGGCCGGGGCAACTCGCGGTCGGTTCCGGCGGGTGTGGTGGTGGAGCAGATCCAGAGGCTGGTGGACCGGGGGTTCAACGAGGTGGTGCTGACCGGGGTTGACCTGACCAGTTGGGGGGCTGACCTCCCTGCCACGCCGCGCCTTGGGGATCTCGTGCGCCGGATCCTTCGGCTGACAACGATCCCGCGCCTGCGGATATCCTCCATCGACTCGATCGAAGCCGACCCCGCGCTGATGGAGGCGATCGCGACCGAGCCGCGACTGATGCCGCATCTGCACCTGTCGCTGCAGGCCGGGGATGATCTGATCCTGAAGCGGATGAAACGCCGCCACCTGCGGGATGATGCCATCCGGTTCTGTGAAGAGGCGCGCAGCCTTCGGCCCGACATGGTCTTCGGCGCGGACATCATCGCTGGCTTCCCGACCGAGACCGAGGCGATGTTCCAGCAATCGCTGAAGCTGGTGGAGGAGTGCGGGCTGACCTTCCTGCATGTCTTCCCCTACTCGGCCCGCAAGGGCACCCCGGCGGCGCGGATGCCGGCGGTGCGGGGGCCGGAGATCAAGGACCGGGCCGCAAGATTGCGGGCGGCGGGGGATGTGGCCTTGGGGCGGCATCTTCGGGGGCAGGTGGGGAAGGTCCACCGGGTACTGACTGAGGGGGCACGGGTCGGCCGGACCGAGGGGTTCGCCGAGGTTGCCTTTGCCACGGACCAGCCGGAGGGGGCCATTCTGGACGTCAGGGCCTTGGGTCAGGACGGGGCGCGGCTGTTGGCCTGACGGTGATGTCCCGGGCAGGGACATTTGAAGTTTTCCATGATTTCAATGCGTTACGGTGCGCCATTTACCAGGTGTTAGGGTTTTGCGGTCTTCCTGCGGGCGTCTGAAAGACCGGCAGGACTGCCCCTTAGCCCCGGATCGTATCGCCCGCCTGAAGCGTGGGGAACAGCTCCGTCACTTGCGCCTCTGCCGGCGCGTCGGCGATCAGTTGGGCGGCGCGGCGGCCAATTTCCAGCCTGCAGGCGTCCATTGAGGCAAGCTTGCGCGGCAGACCATCGAGTAGCTCTACCCCGTTGAAGCCCGCCAGACCGATCTTGCCCGGAACGTCGAGGCCGGCGGCAAGGCAATGGAGCAGGCCCCCAGCGCCGATCATGTCGTTCGAATAGTAGAGGAAATCCACATCGGGGGATCGGGCAAGGACCGCGGCGGTCATCTCGCGCCCCTTCAGCAGTGCCGAACCGCCCGAGTAGTATTCGCGGTCCACCAGCGATTGGCCCGCCTTGGCCAACGCCTCTTCAAACCCGGCGAGCCGTTTCTTGGCGCGGTGGTCGTTCGGCATTTGCGTGCCGAGAAAGGCGATGCGGCGGTAGCCTGCGGCAAGGATCGCCTCGGCCATCTGACGCCCGGCGCGGCGGTGGGAGATGCCGACGGCATGGTTGATGGGGTCACCGTCGATATCCATGATCTCGACGATGGGGATGCCGGCACGGGCCAGCATGGCGCGGGCGGCGTCGGTGTGTTCCAGCCCTGCGATGATCATTCCCGAAGGCCGCCAGGACAGCATTTCGTAGATCACCGACTCTTCGCGGTCGGGCTGGTAGTTGGTGACGCCAACAACCGGTTGCAGGCCGGTGCCATCAAGGACGGCAGAGATGCCGGTCATCACCTCGGGGAAGACCATGTTCGACAGGGACGGGATGACGACGCCAACCAGATTGACCCGCTGCGAGGCCAAGGCCCCTGCGATCTTGTTCGGGACGTAGCCAAGGGCACGCGCGGCCTCCAGCACTTTTTCGCGGGTCGGGGCCGAGACGTCGCCCCGGTTGCGCAGCACGCGGGAGACGGTCATTTCCGAGACGCCAGAGGCTTCGGACACGTCACGCAGTGTCAGGGTATGGCGCGGGTCGGGGATGGGTTTGGTCAATGCAAGGTTCCGGCGCGGGCTTGGGATACCCTTTGTTAGCGCCAAAGGCCGGGCTTGTCCAAGGCGCATTCATCTGATACTGCTAGCGCTAACAGCCACCGGTGCTGGCCATATCCTGCGTATCCAAGACAAGCTCTCAACCCGGATGCGACGGACCAAGGGGGGGTAGTGGGCCAAAACTTGCCTCCCCTTTTCTTTTCCCCCGCCTCGCCTTTTCTTTTCCCCGATTGCCTTGACCCGTTGCCTTGTGGCGCATTTCGACGCATGACGGGCAGTGACTGGCTCCGTAGCTCAGGGGATAGAGCGGCCGCCTCCTAAGCGGCAGGTCGATGGTTCGAATCCATCCGGGGTCACCATCCTGATTGGTGCGCAATGACCCGACAACCTTTGGTGCAAGCGTTTCTGGCGGCCTCGGATGTTTCGCTGCGGGCGGCCCGGGTTGGGCGCGTGGCAGAGACGGTGATCGAACGCTGGGACGCGTCGGTCGGCAGGCCGGGTGGGGAACCGGCGCGGCTCCCGGTGTGCGACTGGGTGGGTGTGGCGCTGGCGGGCGTGCAAGGGCCGCGGGCGGGGCTGGCTGTGGCCTTTGCGGGGATTGAAGGACAGCTGGCATGGGCGCGGCGAGGGTCTGCGGACCCATCGGATGCAGCGTTCTGGAACGGGCACGCCAATGCGGTGATCCTTGGGCCGGGCGGGCTTGAGACGCGGGATGACCTGTGGGTCGGCGTCACGGTGATGGCCCCGGGCGTGCGCTATGCCGACCACCACCACGCACCGGAGGAGGTTTATCTGTCGCTGACGCCGGGGGAATGGTGGAACGCGGCGATGGACTGGACCGACCCCGGCCCGAACGGGTTCATCTACAACCCGCCGGGAATCGCGCATGCGATGCGGTCGGGCGCGGGGCCGTTTCTGGCCTTGTGGTACCTGCCCTTGTAAGTGTGGGCGCCGGAATTTTTGAGAATTCCGGACCGGAGCCTTTGAAGGCTCCGGTGCGATTTCTTTGAAGAAATCGGTCAGCTGAGCGTTCGTTCAGAAATCCAGATTCTCAACGCTGAGGGCGTTGTCCTGGATAAAGGCGCGCCGGGGTTCGACCACATCACCCATGAGCTTGGAAAAGATGTCGTCGGCTTCCGCCAGATCATCGACCTTGACCTGCAGCAACGTGCGCGCCTCGGGGTCAAGCGTGGTTTCCCACAGCTGTTCGGGGTTCATTTCGCCCAAGCCCTTGTAGCGCTGCAGGGTCAGGCCCTTTTCCCCTTCGGCCAGAATGGATTTGAGCAGGTCGATGGGGCCATGAACAAGCTGCTCACGGTCCTTGCGGACAAGGCGTGCGGGGTCGCGGTAGACATCGCGGGTGTCCTGCGAAATGGCCGACAGGCGACGCGCCTCGCCCGAGCGGAGGACGGCGCCGTCAAGCGTGCGCAACTCCTCAACCCCGCGGAGGATGCGGGACAGGCGGATGCCATGATCCTGCGTGATGCGACCGGACCAACCGGTTTCATATTCGGCCGCGATCAGGTTCAGGCGCCGTGCCACCGTATCGGCCACGGCCTGCAGATCGGCATCTGCCCGGCCAGCGTCGAACGCCCCGGCAAGCGCAGCCTGTTCCAGAATACCGCGCGGATAGTTGGTGGGGAAAGCCTCCAGCACGCGGCGGAACTGGCGCGCGCCTTCGATGACGCGCTGCAGGTCGGCCCCGGCCAGTTCCTCACCGTTGCCAAGGCGCAGGATCGTGCCTTCGATCCCCATCTCGATCAGATATTCTTCCAGACCGGCCTGATCCTTGATGTAAACCTCGGACTTGCCGCGGGCGACTTTGTAAAGCGGCGGCTGCGCGATGTAGAGGTAGCCCCCTTCGATCAGCTGCGGCATCTGGCGGAAGAAGAAGGTCAGGATCAGCGTCCGGATATGCGCGCCGTCAACGTCGGCGTCGGTCATTATGACGACCTTGTGGTAGCGCAACTTCTTGATATCAAACTCATCCCGGCCAATGCCGGTGCCAAGTGCGGTGATCAGCGTGCCGATTTCCTGTGAGGCCAGCATCCGGTCAAAACGCGCGCGTTCGACGTTCAGGATCTTGCCTTTGAGCGGCAGGACCGCTTGATTGGCGCGGCTGCGGCCCTGTTTGGCAGAGCCGCCGGCGCTGTCACCCTCGACCAGGAAGAGTTCCGACTTCGCCGGGTCACGTTCCTGACAGTCGGCCAGCTTGCCGGGCAGGCTGGCGACGTCAAGCGCGGTCTTGCGGCGGGTCAGTTCGCGTGCCTTGCGGGCGGCTTCGCGGGCCATTGCGGCCTCAATGATCTTGCCGACGATCGACCGGGCGTGGACGGGGTTTTCCTCAAACCATTCGGCCAGCTTTTCGTTCACAAGGTTTTCGACGGCGGGGCGGACTTCGGAGGAGACCAGCTTGTCTTTCGTCTGGCTGGAGAACTTCGGGTCGGGCACCTTGACGGAGAGCACGCAGGTCAGCCCTTCGCGGGCGTCGTCGCCGGTGAAGTCGATCTTCTCACGCTTGGCGATGCCGGAGGATTGGGCGTAGTTGGTGATCGTCCGGGTCAAAGCGCCCCGGAAACCGGCCATATGGGTGCCGCCATCGCGCTGCGGGATGTTGTTTGTGAACGGAAGGACGGTTTCGTGATAGCTGTCGTTCCACCACATCGCCACTTCGACGCCGATACCGTTGCGTTCGCCAATCATGTAGATCGGTTCGGGCATGACGGCGGTCTTGGACCGGTCGATGTACTTGACGAATTCGCGCACGCCGCCTTCGTAGAACAGCTCCACCCGCTGGGGTTCGGCGTGGCGTTCGTCTTCGATGATGATCCGCACGCCTGAGTTCAGGAAAGCCAGTTCGCGCAGCCGATGTTCCAGCGTCTTGAAGCTGTAATCGAGGTTGCTGAACGTGCCTTCTGGAATGTTGGACTTGGCCGATGCAAGGAATCGGACCTCGGTTCCACGCATGCCGGGGGCGGGGCCAACTTCGTGCACATGGACCACGCAATCGCCATGTTCGAAGCGCGCGCGGTATTCCTTGTCGTTGCGCCAGACGGTCAGTTCCAGCCATTCGCTGAGGGCGTTGACGACCGAAACGCCCACGCCATGCAGACCGCCGGAGACCTTGTAGGCGTTGCCGCCCTCATCCGTGTTGTTGAATTTCCCGCCAGCGTGGAGCTGGGTCATGATGACCTCTGCCGCCGAAACGCCCTCTTCCTGATGGATGTCGACGGGGATGCCGCGGCCATTGTCGCGCACGGAAACAGAGTCATCGGCGTGGATTTTCACGGTGACGGCGGTGGCGTGACCGGCCAGCGCCTCATCAATTCCGTTGTCGACGACTTCGTAGACCATGTGGTGCAGGCCCGAGCCGTCATCGGTGTCACCGATATACATGCCGGGGCGCTTGCGAACCGCCTCTAATCCCTTGAGAACCTTAATAGAATCAGCGCCGTATTCGGCCATGTTCTTGGGCTGGTCAGCCATGCGTGGGAAACCCTGATAATTGTCCGCGATTTATAGCGGTTTGGGGGGGCAATGTCACCCCTTGGACACAAGATTTGGTGGTCAGACGAAGGGTATGGCGAGCCCGACACCAATCAGCAGAATCCCCGACGCCATGTTCAGCCGGCGCATCGCTTCGGGGCTGGACAGCAGGCGGCGGGCGCGGTCCAGAAACCAGGCGAGGGCAAGGTTGCCAATCATCGGGATCAGCGCCGAGATGAGGAGGATGGCCGTGATATCGGCGGCATTGACGCGGGACAGGTCAAAGAACCCGGGCAGCACGCCCATGTAGAACAGGATCGCCTTGGGGTTGCCGATGACGGCGGCGACACCCACGGCAAACCCCGCCCAAGCGCCGGGGCGGGTCAGGCGGTTGTCGGTGTCGAGGGTGGTGGCCGGCTTGCGAAGCAGGAGGACGCCCATCAGCAGGAAGGTCGCCGCGGCGACCCAGCGCAGGACCTGCAGGAAATCACCGTAAAGGGACAGAATCCAGCTAAGGCCGAAGATCGCGGCCATTGGCCAGATCAGATCGCCCAGCGCGACGCCGATGGCCAAGGGCCAAGCCCCCCGGAAACCAAAGGACAGTGACCGCGCCGTCAGCGCCACCCAGACCGGCCCGGGCACGACCCAAAGTGCCGCCATGCCCCAGGCGTAGAGGGTGAGTTCGTATAACGAAACGGTCATTCACTTATTCCGATCAGCCGCGAGCCACTGCCGTCATCCGATACGGAAAGCCGCTGGCCGCGCGTGCCAAGGGCATCAAACAGATCGGAATCGGTGCCAGTCATGATGGCCTGTGCCCCCAAGGCACAGATTTCGTCATAAAGGGCAGCGCGGCGGGTGGCGTCAAGGTGGGCTGCAACTTCATCAAGCAGCAAAACGGGCGCAGCGCCAAGGTCCAGCTTCAGGGCGCGCGCATTGGACAGGATCAGGCTGATCAGAAGTGCCTTCTGCTCTCCGGTGGAACATTGGTCGGCGGGGGTGTCCTTGGCGGCGTAGCGTGCCAACAGGTCGGCGCGGTGCGGGCCGATCAGCGTGCGCCCCGCCGCGATGTCGCGGCGGCGGCCTTCGGCAAGGGCCGTGGCAAGGTCTTCGGGCTGGGCCGCACCCTCGGGCCCGGTAAGGGTAAGGTCAGCCGAGGGAAAGGCGCTGGCCGGGTCAATGGCCTGCGCAATGCGGGCCAGAGCGGCGGTTCGGTTCAGGGTGATCTGCTGGCCAGCCTCGGCCATCTGCGCTTCGAGGGCCGCGTACCAATGCGGATCGGTCACCTGATCCTTGATCAGGCGGTTTCGGTCGCGCATCGCCTTTTCGTATATGAGCGATTGTTCAGCATGCTCGGGCACGAAGCTGAGCGTCATGCGGTCAAGAAAGCGCCGCCGCCCCTCGGCCGCTTCGATCCACAGGCGGTCCATCGCGGGGACCAGCCAGAGGATGCGCAGGATGCGGCCAAGGCTGGCCTGCGTGGCGGCCTTGCCATCAATCCGCACCTGGCGGGTGGTGCCCGGTTCGGCCCAGGTTTCCAGCTCATGCGCGCTGGTCAGGCCCTGCACGGCGGCGGTGATCTTCCAGCCAAGCGCCTCGGGTCGGCGGGCAAGATCCTCAGCCGCGGCGCGGCGCAGACCACGGCCCGGAGACAAGAGCGAGACGGCTTCCAGCACATTGGTCTTGCCCGCGCCATTGGGCCCGACAAGGGCCACCGGGCGCCCATCAAGGCTTAGCCGCGCGGCGCGGTGGCTGCGGAAATGCGACAGGGCGAGGGTTTCGATCACCAGACCGCCCACGGGATTTCCCTTTCAGAACGGGGGTTTGGCGTGCCGTCAGACCCGCATCGGCATGACGACATACACCGCCGACAGGTCATTGCCTTCCCGCATCAACGTCGGGTCAGCCGAGGAGTTGAACAGGAAAACCGCATTCTCACGGTCCACCTGGCTGGCGATTTCCAAGAGGTACTTGGCGTTGAAACCAATCTCAAGCCGTTCATCGCCATAGGCGACGGCAAGCTCTTCCTCGGCGGCGCCACTGTCAGGCGCGTTGACCGACAGGATCAGCCGGTCTTCATCCAGCGACAGTTTCACTGCGCGCGAGCGTTCGGAGGAGACGGTGGCAACGCGGTCCACGGCCTTGGCGAATTCGCTGGCGTCCACCTCCAGCCGCCGGGTGTTGCCGGTGGGGATAACGCGGGTGTAATCCGGGAAGGTGCCGTCGATGACCTTGGAGGTCAGGGTGATGGCGGGCGTGGCAAAGCGAACTTTCGTCTCGGACACCGAAACGGCGATGGTGGCATCATCGTCGTCCAGGAGTTTGCGCAGCTCCCCCACGGTCTTGCGGGGCACGATCACGCCGGGCATCGCGTCAGCCCCTTCGGGCAAGGGCGCGTCGATCCGGGCCAGGCGGTGGCCGTCGGTGGCGACGCAGCGCAGCACCTTGCCGGTTTCGCCCTGCGAGACGTGCATGTAGACGCCGTTGAGGTAGTAGCGGGTTTCCTCGGTCGATATGGCGAATTTCGCCTTGTCGAACAGGCGGCGCAAGACCGGGGCGGGGGCCGAGAAGTTGGACGAATATTCGCTGGTCGCCATCACCGGGAAATCTTCTTTCGGCAGCGTGGCTAGGCTGAAGGTCGACCGGCCCGCCGTGATGGTCAAACGGCCGGCGGCGGCGTCTTCGGCAAGGTTCACCAGCGCGCCATCGGGCAGCTTGCGGCAGATTTCATGCAGCATGACGGCGGACACCGTGGTGGACCCGGCGCGTTCCACCATGGCGGGGGCGCGATCCACAACCTCGATATCCAGATCGGTGGCGCGGAAGGAAACTTGCGCCCCCTCAGCCTCGATCAACACGTTGGCGAGGATCGGGATGGTGTTGCGCCGTTCGACGACCGATTGTGCCTGCGCCAGCGCCTTGAGCAGAACCGCGCGTTCGATGCTGAGTTTCATCTGACTTCCCCCTGCGGACCCCTTGAAGGGACGCCGAATTTACCCGGTTTTCGCCGGTTCACAAGTGTTTCACTGGACTGTGGGTGCGTTTCCGGGGGCCGTCAAGGGCGGCCCGACTTCAACCCTGAAGGAGACGGCGCAGAAGCTGCAGATCGTCGGAAAGCTGGCTGTCGGTGGCCATCAATTCCTCGATCTTGCGGACACCGTGCATGATTGTGGTGTGGTCGCGGCCGCCGAAGCGCCGACCGATTTCCGGCAAGGACCGCGGCGTCAGCTGCTTGGACAGATACATCGCCACCTGACGCGGCCGGGCGATGTTGCGCAGGCGCTTGGGGCCGATCATGTCCGAGAGGCGGATGTTGTAATGTTCGGCAACCTTGCGCTGGATTTCCTCGATCGACAGCTTGCGGTCGGAGGACCGCAGGATATCGGCCAAGCAGTCCTGCGCCAGTTCCAGCGTGATTTCGCGGCCCACGAGGCTGGCGAAGGCGAACAGACGGGTCAGCGCGCCTTCCAGAATACGGACGTTGGAGGTGATGCGGTGGGCAAGGAATTCAAGCACGCCGTCGGCCAGCACCAGCCCGCGATACTGCGAGCGGTAGTAGTCGACCTTTTGCTGCAGGATGCCAAGGCGGAGTTCGTAATCGGTGGGGTGCAGGTCCACCACAAGACCGCACTGCAGGCGGGATTTGATCCGCTCTTCCAGGTCCTTGATTTCGCCCGGGGCACGGTCAGCCGAGATGACGATCTGTTTGTTCTGGTCCACAAGCGCGTTGAAGGTGTGGAAGAATTCTTCCTGGGTGGAATCCTTGCCAGCGATGAATTGCACGTCATCGACCATCAGCACGTCGACGGAGCGGAACAGTTCCTTGAAGTCCATCACCTGACGTTCGCGCAGGGCCTGGACGAAGCGGTACATGAACTGCTCGGCCGAGAGGTAAAGCACACGCAGATCGGGGCTGCGGGTGTGAAGCTCATGCGCGATGGCGTGCATGAGGTGGGTTTTACCAAGGCCGACGCCACCGTAAAGGAACAGCGGGTTGAAGGTGACCGGGCCACCTTCGGCCACGCGTCGGGCGGCGGCATGGGCAAGCTCGTTCGGTTTGCCGACAACGAAGCTGTCAAAGGTGAAGCGGGCGTCCAGCGGGGCACCGGGCAGATCCTCGACCGGAACGGAGCGGGCGCGGGACGGCTTGGCGGTGGCCTTCACCGGCGCAGGCGCGGTGGCCATCGACGGGGCACCTACGGCAAACTCCACCCGCTCCACCGGGCTGCCGGCGCTGGCAAGCTGGCTGCGGATATGATCGGCATAGTTGCGCTGGACCCAGTCGCCAAAAAAGATGGTCGGCACTTCGAAACGGGCGACACCGTTGTTCAGGAGGGCAAGCTTGAGCGGTTCGATCCAAGTGACGTAGTTGTTCTTGCCCACGCGCTTGATCAGTTCTTCCCGGACCTGACCCCAAGTTTCGTTCGTCATTCGTTTTGACCTGCCAATATCCTGGACCCGGCAGAAAACCTGCCGAACCTTCACTTCCTATTCAACGAACGAGCCGCGCCGACCAAACCTGTCCCCCCCATGGGCGAGGCGGACCAATCCGGTTCTGGCAAGGGACATGACGTGCAGACGCCGCCCCGGGGTAACCCGGCAGGCTGGCCTCTGCGTGATGGAGTGGCTTGAATGCCACTGCCAAATCACTGATCACAAAAAGAAAACCCAAACCAGATGGCGCAGCAGCCACGGATTCGTGCAGCGGTTTCCTTCTTGCGAACCGTTCTTGTCCCCCAAGTCGACGTGAATCGCAGTCAGACGCTAGCAAGCGCTCTGCGGGGTCTGCAACCGAACATCTCGCTTGACAGGGTTTCCCTGAAATCGAATCCCGCGGCCCGTGCAAATCGGCAACGGAGTGCCCGGGTGGCACAGAAATTCAGGCGCAGAAATGCCAAAGGGCGCAGCCCTGACGGGTGCGCCCCAGATGCTCCCCATGCCTGGCACAGGGAATCAGGCAGGTAGGTTCAGGCCTTGACGACGGCCTTAACGCGCGACGCCAGACGCGAGATCTTGCGCGACACGGTGTTCTTGTGCAGCACGCCTTTGGACACGCCACGCGCCAGTTCCGGCTGAGCGGCTTTCAGGGCAGCGGCGGCAACTTCGGCATCGCCGGAGGCAATCGCCTCTTCGACCTTGCGCAGGAAGGTGCGGATGCGCGAACGGCGGGCTTTGTTGACGGCATAACGCGCTTCGGACTGACGGGCGCGTTTCTTGGACTGGGCGGTATTTGCCATGGGCTTCCCTTGGGATCTTTCGGTTTCAAACGGTTTGCACGAAAGACCAAAGGCCCCGACCGAGGGTCGGGATTGATTCTTGCCTAAGCGGGCCCACGCGCATGTCGGGCGTCCTTTAGGGCAAGAGGACGGAAAAGGAAAGCCCCCTGCTCGTCGATGACTGCGTCACTCCTCGCCGATGAGGAGACGCAGTCGCACGAGGCGGGGTCAGCGGTCGCGGAACTGCGGTTGGCGCTTTTCCAGGAAGGCGGCCATGCCTTCCTTCTGGTCTTCGGTCGCAAAGAGGGCGTGGAACATGCGGCGTTCGAACAGCAGCCCCTCAGCCAACGTGCCTTCCTGCGCGCGGTTTACGCATTCCTTGACGACCATCGTGGTGACGGCGGATTTCTCTACCACCTTCTGCGCGGCCTTCATCGCCTCTTCGATCAGGGATTTGGCGGGGACCACCCGGCTGACGAGGCCGCAGCGTTCGGCTTCGCCTGCGTCCATGAAGCGGCCCGTCAGATGCATGTCCATGGACTTGGACTTGCCCACGGCACGGGTCAGGCGCTGGGTTCCGCCCATGCCGGCGACGATGCCCAGATTGATTTCCGGCTGGCCGAACTTGGCCGTGTCGGCGGCGATGATGAAGTCGCACAGCATCGCAAGTTCGCAGCCCCCGCCAAGGCAATAGCCGGACACAGCGGCGATGATCGGCTTGCGGACCTTGGCGATTGCGGCGGATTCGGCGGCGAAGAGGTCATCGAAAAAGACGTCGATGAAGGATTTCTCGGCCATCTCGCGCACGTCGGCCCCGGCGGCGAAGGCCTTTTCCGACCCGGTGACGACGATGCAGCGCACCTTGTCATTGGCGTCCGCCGCAGTCACCGCGGCTGCAAGTTCCCGCATCAGCGTGGAATTGAGCGCGTTCATGGCATCGGGGCGATTGAGCCGGATGAGGGTGACGTAATCCTCAGTCTCGACGATCAGCGTCTCATAGGCCATGGCCGGGTCTCCGCTGTTGCAGTGGGGGTGACTCCTAGCACCAAACGGCGGGATGGCAAGTCAACTCTGGCAGGCGGGGCACCAGAAGGAGGAGCGGCCGGATTGCACCGTGCGGGTGACGGTGCCCCTGCAGCCGGGGGTTTCGCAGGGGTCGCCCTCACGGTCATAGACTTGGAAATGCTTGGAAAAATACCCAAGCTCGCCATTCGCCTGCCGGAAATCGCGCAAGGAGGAGCCGCCCGCCTCGATCGCCTCGGCCAGCACTTCGCGGATGATCGGGACAAGGCCGTGGACGGCGGTTTCCGCAAGGTCACCGGCAAGGGTCAGGGGGCTGATGCGGGCGCGGAACAGGGTTTCGCAGACGTAGATATTGCCCAGACCCGCGACGATGCGCTGATCCAGAAGCGCGGATTTGATCGGCGTGCGGCGGCCAGCCAGCCGGGCGGCGAGGTAGGGTTCGTTGAAATCATTGCCAAAGGGTTCGGGCCCGAGACCCGCCAGCAAAGCATGCGCGCCGCCGGTGGGCATGAGATCCATCGCGCCGAAGCGGCGGGCGTCGTTGAAGGTGATCCGCGCGCCGCCCTGCATGTGCAGGACCACATGGTCATGCTTTTGCGGCGCGGGGTGGTCATGGTGGAACTGGCCCAGCATCGTGCCGGAGATCAGCATCCGGCCCGACATGCCCAGGTGGATGAGCAAAGTCTCACCGCTGTCGAGATCGGCGAGGATGTATTTCGACCGCCGCCGCAGTGCGGTCACACGCGCGCCCGTCAGACGTTCGGCCATCCGTTCCGGCAGGGGCCAGCGCAGATCGGGGCGGTTGACCTCGGCCCGTTCGATGACCGCGCCTTCCATGACCGGGGCAAGGCCACGGCGGACAGTCTCAACCTCGGGCAGCTCAGGCATTTGTCAAACCGTTCTTGCGGATCTGTTCGAGCGCGAAATCCTTGAACTCACCGATCCCGACCGAATACTTCAGGACCTTTGCCTTGCCGCCCGGCTTGAACACAAGCAGCAGATCATAGGACCCCGCATCCGCGACACGGGTGAGGTTCTTCCAGCGGTATTCGCGCCGCTGCAGGAAGCGGGTCACGATCAGGACATCGCGGTCATAGCGCGCCTCGCTGGTAAAGACGTAAAGCACACCGGAAACAGCGAGAACCGGCAAAAGGAACTGCATCGCGACAAGGATCCAGTCCGACTGCGCACCCGGAAGGTCTGCAGCCGACTGCCAGACCACGGGCGAAAGCGCATACCAGACCACCATCCCGGCAATCACCAGAATCGTGACCCTGACACCGCTGGAGGGGCGCAGCACCTTTTCCCCGACCGTGACGGGCGCCGGTCCGCCCGTCCCCAATCCGGCCACATAGCGGTACTGCAGCGGCAGATCACCGACCTGCAGGAAAGATGCGTCGGGCAGGGCACCCTGAGCCAGTTTGCGCGCCTGTTGCCGGCGGCGACGGCGCAAGGCGAACAAGATCAGGCCACCCCAGAAACCGATCAGGATCACCATCGGCAGCACGGTCGCACCCCAGACGAAGAAGATTTCCGGCCAATGCGTCACACCCTGCATTCCACTCTTTCCTGCGACAGACGGTTTTCCTTTCGTGCGCTTCGGTATAACTCGAAGCGGACGACATACAGGCAGCATCCTATGACGCAAGGTTCAGACAAGACCACCCATTTCGGCTTTCAGGACGTGCCCGAGGCCGAGAAGGCCGGGATGGTGCATGGGGTCTTCAGCCGCGTCGCGTCAAAATATGACGTGATGAATGACCTGATGTCCGGGGGCGTTCACCGGTTGTGGAAAGACGCTATGATGGACTGGCTGGCCCCCCGCGCGGGCCAGCGCCTGCTGGATGTGGCGGGCGGCACCGGCGACGTGGCGTTCCGGTTCCTGAAGCGCGCGCCGGGGGCAACGGCCGTGGTCTGCGACATGACCGAGCCGATGCTGATTGAGGGGCGCAAGCGGGCCGAGGCGGAAAAGCTGGCCGCCAGCCTTGACTGGGTGGTGGGCGACGCGATGGCGCTGCCTTTCCCGGACGCGAGTTTCGATGTCTACACCATTTCCTTCGGAATCCGGAACGTGACGCGGATCGACGAGGCGCTGGCCGAGGCTTACCGGGTGCTGCGCCCCGGCGGGCGGTTGATGGTGCTGGAGTTCAGCCAGATCCCCAACGACCTGCTGCAAAAGGCCTATGACCTGTATTCCTTCAACGTCATCCCGGTGATGGGGCAGATCGTGGCGGGGGATCGCGACAGCTATCAGTACCTTGTGGAATCGATCCGCAAGTTCCCGGATCAGGAGACATTTGCCACCATGATCCGCGCGGCGGGCTTTGGGCAGGTGAAGTACCGCAACCTGACGATGGGTGTCGCCGCCCTCCATTCCGGCTGGAAACTGTGAGGGGTCCGCACAACATCATCCGCCTGATCCGCACGGGTGCCACGCTGGAGCGCACCGGCGCGATGGACGTGGTGCTGGAGGCGTTCAAGGCGCCGAAACGGCTGCGCTTTGCGGCGCGGATGCTGGGCTGGCCGTTCAAGTGGCTTGGCCTGAAGGGTGACCCGGCACTGCCGCCGGCGACCCGCGCGCTGACGGCGCTGGGGCCCGCCTACATCAAGTTCGGGCAGATCCTGTCCACCCGCCCGGACATCGTTGGCGAAGAGGTCGCCCAGCAGCTGAAGTACCTGCAGGACAAGCTGCCCCCCTTCCCCACCGACATTGCCAAGGCGATGATCGAAGCCGAGCTGGAGCAACCGGTTCCCGCGATCTTTTCCGAATTCTCCGAACCCGTTGCCGCCGCCTCCATCGCGCAGGTGCACCGGGCTCGGCTGGTGGAAACCGGCGAGGAGGTGGCGGTCAAGGTCCTGCGCCCCGGCATCGAACGCGCCTTCCGCAAGGACATCGACGCCTTCTACTTCGCCGCCCGGATGATCGAGGTTCTGGCACCGTTTTCCCGCCGCTTGCGGCCTTTGGACGTGATCGCCCATTTCGAAGGCGTCGTCATGGGCGAGCTTGACCTTCGGCTGGAATCCTCGGCCGCGGCTGAGTTTGCGGCCAATACGGCCAAGGACGAAGGCTTTCAGGTGCCAAAGCCGCACTGGTTCCTGTCCAGCCGCAACGTGATGACGCTGGGCTGGGCCGAGGGGATTGGCCTGAACGAAAACGCGCTGATCGATGCGCAGGGGCATGACCGGCGGGTGCTTGGCGCACGGGTTTTGCAGCTGTTCCTGAACCACGCGCTGCGCGACGGGTATTTCCACGCCGACATGCATCAGGGCAACCTGAAGATCGCGGCGAATGGCGACATCATTGCCTATGATTTCGGGATCATGGGACGGATCGACGAATACACCCGCCGCGTCTACGCCGAGATCCTGATGGGCTTCATCCGCAAGGACTATCGCCGCGTCGCCGAAGTGCACTTCGAGGCCGGATACGTCCCCCCGACCGCGACATTGACGAATTCGCCCGCGCCCTGCGCGCCGTGGGTGAGCCGATCTTCGGCATGGATGCCAGCCGGATCAGCATGGCGCGGCTTCTGTCCTATCTGTTCGAAGTGACCGAACGCTTCGGCATGGAAACGCGGACCGAGCTGATCCTTCTGCAGCGCACCATGGTGGTGGTGGAAGGCGTCGCCCGGTCTTTGGACCCGCATATCAACATCTGGGAAGTCGCGAAGCCGATTGTCGAAAGCTACATCAAGGAAACCATCGGCCCGAAGGCTGTTCTGCGCGACCTGGTGAAGACCGCACGCGTGCTGGCCCGCTTTGGCCCAAGGATGCCCGCGCTGGTGGAGGCGCAGTTGATCAAGGTCGGCAATCCGGGAAATACTATGCCCCCCGCCCGGCGGCGGCTGCATCCGGTTGTCTGGGTTGGACTGGTTCTGGCGGCGTTTGGGGCTGGCATCGTCCTCGGTGAACTTCTTTAGCGGCAGGGTTGGCCCCCCGTGCGGACGCTAGCTTTGGTCCTGCGGCTGGCGCAGGGCCGTGACGGCGCTGCTTGCCACCTCAACCCCGCCGTCAAGGATCAGGGATGTGCCTTGCGGCGTGCTGCGCACCTCGACCACGCGGGCGTAGTGTTCGACCGGGCTGGTGTTCAGGACCGTGTCACCCTGCAGACTTTCCAATGACAGCGCATAAGTGCCCGGCGGCAGGGGGTTTCCGGCTGCGTCGGCGCCAAGCCATTGATAGGGGTCGGTGCTGACCGGAATCTCTTCGCGCGCGACAAGGGCGCCGCGGCTGTCGCGCACGACAAGGACAGCCCGGTCAGCGCCAGCGGCGGGGCTGGGCAACAGCGTCGCTGGCGCACCATCAAGATGCACCGGCGCTGCTGACCGGGCCTCCTGCCCGATCCAGCCCGCCATCTCGGCCATGCCCATCTCTTGGAACCGGGACTGCATGTCCGCCAGCAGCTGATTGGTGCGCACCTGCTGTTCGACCCCCGAGAAGGTGGCAAGCTGCACGGCATAATCGGCCGAATCGATTGGGTTAAGCGGATCCTGGTTTTGCATCTGCACCGTCAGCATCCGCAGGAAGGTGTCGAAGTCCGAGGTGATCTTGCTGGTGTTGCCCGGCGGAGATGTCTGCCCGGCTGTCGAAGCGGAACTGGTCGCCAGTGTGGCGGCGGTGACGGTCATGAAAGCTCCTCATATCCGAAGGTCAAGGGTACCGGACGGCTGCAGCGCGGGTCGGTCGACCGACAGCCCGAGCGATGGCGTAGGCGAAGAAGGATGGGGGTCGGAAAGGTCCGGTTCGGGTGGGCCCGGCGGCTGATCCGCACGACCACTGTTGTCATTGCCGTAGGACTGGCCAAAACCGATGTTGACCCCGGAATAGCCTGCGTCCCGCAGCGCCTCGGCCAGTTGGTCGGCGTGGCGGCGGAACAGATCAAGCGTCTCTGCCCGTTCAAAGTTGAGCATGACGATCATGCGGTCGGGGTTCTGCGAATCGGTCTGCAGAGTGACGCGGACATGGCCAAGCTCATCCGGCGACAGGGCGATTTCTGTCATGCCGTCGCTTCGTTGAGGCAGGGAATGGATCAGTTGGGCGGCAAGTTGTGGCATAGCAGCAGCCGGGCCACCTGCCGTCGGTGGTCCGCCAAGGGCGGCAGAGGTGGCAGGCAGGGTAAACCCGGCCCCGTCACCTTCGGGCCCAAGCATCGCAGCCTCGGCCTGCGCTGCAAACAGCGACAGAATCGCCGTTTCCGCCAGCCCCGGCGCAGGGCCCATGGGGGGAGGGGCGGGTGCTGTCACGACCCCGGCCCCGGGTACCGCCAAGGCGGTGGCGGGCGAGTCTGCGCTTGTGTTGCCGGCCGGAGCAGGCAGGCCCCCCTGCACCGACGACCGGTCTTCGATCGAAGCGAGTGCGCCTTGCCACAGCCGCACGCCGACCGCCGCAAGTGCCACCACGGAAGGGTCAGAGCCCGGCGTCTGCCCGACCACGAACCCAAGGCCAGGCATTTGAAATGAAGGCTCGGCGGCCGGCCGGACCAGTGGGTCGGCATCGGCCGTGTCGCTGGCTGCTTGTGACAGGTCCAAGCCAGAGGCTGCGACACCCAAAGCCGAAGGGGCGCGCATCTGCCCGTCAGCCACCTGTGCATCCGCAGCCTTTGGCACTGAGCCCTGCCCCTCCGCTAGCGGTTGGGCTGGCAGACCCCCGGCATCTGATGCTGCGGTGACAGAGACCGCGTCGATACTGGGGGCAAGTATCGCATCAGACCGTACGGCGGGGGACAAGGTTGGATCTGGCACCCCGTCACCACCCTGCCCGGCGGGGAAGGGCAACCCAGGCCAAAGGACTGCGACGGTCAAACCCGCGAGGGGCGTGCCGTCCGGCACGGCAGGATCGTCCAATACCGCATCGTCCTGGCCTTCCCCCGGCAAGAGCGTTGCGAAGTCTTCGGTTCCCGCCCCGTCCTGCCCGGCACCGGCCGGGGTGCCGCCAAGGGCTGCTAGCCCCACGATTGGTCTGTTTGCGATGACTGTCTGCATCTTCCCACGACTTCTGCCGCCTACCAGTCCGGTATCCCCCACAGAAGTTACCTCTTCTTTACCCGCCTCACGGATCATCAGGAAAATTCGATTCAACCGGAGAAAAGCATGACCCCATCCCCGATTCCCGGCCTGCCCCCGGCGGCAGCAGACCGACGGCAGGTCATTCTGGCCAAGGCCCAAGAACTTGAGGCCACCTTTCTGGCAGAAATGCTGGCGCATGCGGGCCTTGGGGATCTGCAGGGCGGCTTTGGCGGTGGCGCGGGCGAAGCGCAGTTTGCCAGCTTTCTGCGGCAGGAACAGGCCCGGCTGATGGTCGACGGCGGCGGCATCGGGCTTGCCGAGATGATTTTCAACACATTGATGGAAGCAGACCATGCCCACAACGCTTGAAACCTTGCTTGACCAGACGCGTGATGCGGTTCTGGCAGGCGATATTGCCGCTCTTGCCGATCTGGCCCCCCAGGTGGAGGCTGAGGCGGGGGACCTGCCGCGACTGGATGCCAATGCGGTACGGCGGCTGCAGGAAAAGGCCGCCCGCAACGCCCAGCTTCTGCAGGCCGCCACGCGCGGCATCCGCGCTGCCCAGGACAGGCTGGAGGAGATTTCCAGCGGGCCAACGCTGACGACCTATGACGCCCGCGGCAAAAGGGCGGCGATTGCCCCGCCGTCCCCGGCAATGCCGCGACGGTTCTGAGTTTCTTCAAATCCGCGGTATTTCGGGCTTGGGCGTTAGGACTTGGTTAGAAGCTTCCGCCTTTGATGGCACCTGCGTCCCATGACGGGTCGGCGCCACCATTCACCCTGGTGGCATAGGATAGAACGCCCATCCTGCCACACCCAGTGGCCATTCTGGCCGTGAAAGCTGCGGCCTTACGCAAAAGGACCGAACGATGTCGTCAATCCTGACCAATACCAGCGCGATGGTTGCCCTGCAGACCATGAAGGGCATTACCTCGAACCTGAACAAGACCCAGTCGGACATCTCGACCGGGAAGAACGTGGCTTCGGCCAAGGACAACGCCGCCGTCTGGGCGATCTCCAAGGTGATGGAATCGGACGTGAAGGGCTTCAAGGGTATCTCGGACAGCCTTGCACTGGGCGGCTCGACCATTGCCGTGGCCCGCAAGGCGGCGGAAACGGTCACCGACCTTCTGACCGAAGTGAAGGGCAAGATCATTGCCGCGCAGGAAGAGAACGTTGATCGGGGCAAGATCCAGACCGACATCGAACAGCTTACCGGGCAGATCGCCTCGGTCGTGGGCGCAGCCCAGTTCAACGGCCTGAACATGATCGATGGCAGCAGCACCGAAGCGGTTAACATCCTTTCGTCGCTAAGCCGCGACTCCACGGGCAACGTCACCGCGGGCCAGATTGTGATCGAGCGTCAGAGCCTGTCCGTCACCACCCCGGTTTCGGCGCAGGCGTTCGGCACTGGCACGCTGACTGACAACGACACGGCGGAGGCTTACCTGAACTCTACCGGTGCGACGGGCACCCTGTTCGACGGTACCGCCTATCAGGCGGACGGCAGTGACTTCGAAACCATCGCGGACGGCGCGTCGAACACGATCACCATCGGTCAGGTTGCCGCAGGAATCAGCTATGAAGTCCGGCTGGGTGAAGTGGCAGTCAACGTGGTCGGCGGCGGCAGCTCGCTTGGTTCGCGGACCTTCCAGTATGTGGCCAGCGCGGAAGACGGTACGGCCGAAGTTGCCAAGAACCTTGCGTCGCAGATCAACGCGTTCTTCGGGGCGGCAACGGAAGCTGGGCTTGGCTATTCGGCGACGGTAAGCTCCACCAACCCGAACCAGATCACGATCACCAACGGCGCTGCCGGTGGTACCGTCAACACGTCAATGACTCTGGGTCTGCGCGCAACCACCGGCGGCACGCCCGGCGCAGCCGCTTCGGGCAGTGGCCTTGGTGCGCTGTCCAACATCGACGTGACCACCGACACCGGCGCCACCGGGGCACTCGCGTCGATCGAAGGTCTGATCCAGACCGGCATCGACGCTGCCGCGGCTTTCGGTTCGTCACAAAAGCGGATCGAGATTCAGTCGGATTTCGTCAGCTCGCTGACCGACTCGCTGAAGACCGGTATCGGCGCGCTGGTCGACACTGACATGGAAGAAGCCTCGGCCCGTCTGCAGGCGCTGCAGGTCCAGCAGCAGCTTGCCACTCAGGCGCTGTCGATCGCCAACCAGCAGCCGCAAAGCCTGCTGTCTCTGTTCCGGTAATCCTGACGGGTCGCGGGCGTTTGCCCGCGGCCCACCCTACCCCCCAAGCCCCGAACAGATGGACCCCCGATGACCTATCAATCCCCCATCGCCTATGCCACGCGAGGAACCCCTGCCCGCTCACTCCGCTCGGTCGAATACGATCTGATCGCGCAGGTCACGCAGCGTCTGCGCAGCGCCTGGGCCAAGCGCACCACCGATTTTCCCGCCCTGGCTGCGGCCCTCGCCGACAACCAGCAGCTTTGGTCCACACTGGCCCTGGATGTGGCACAGTCCGACAACGGGCTTCCAGCAGCCCTGCGGGCGCAGCTTTTCTATCTGTACGAATTCACCGCCAAGCACAGCCGTGCCGTGCTTGACGGCAGCGCCAGTGCCGAAGTCCTGACCGACATCAACATGGCCATGTTGCGCGGCCTGCGTGGCGATGGGGGCGGCAGATGAGCGGGCTGGTCCTCAAGCTGGGTCCGCATGAAAGAGTGCTGATCAATGGTGCCGTGATTGAAAACGGCGATCGGCGATCTCGTCTTGCCATCATGACGCCGAATGCCAGCATTCTTCGCCTGCGCGACGCGATCCACCCCGAAGAGGTGAACACCCCCGTACGCCGGGTGTGCTACATCGCCCAGCTGGTTCTGACCGGGGATTGCGAGGCCGGCGACGCGCGACCCCAGCTGCTTCGCGGGATCGAACAGCTTAGCCAGGTGATGACTGACACGGATAGCCGGACCCAGCTTTCCGTTGCAAGCACCGCAGTCCTGAACGATCAGCACTATCAGGCGCTGAAGGCGCTGCGCAGCCTGCTGCCCCGCGAGGAGCGGCTCTTTGCGGCCGGACGCGCATGAGCTTTCAGCCGGTCCTGCCCCTTGGTGGCCTTGCCGGCTGGGGATTTCTGAAGCGGACGATTGACCGCCAGCAGGCCTTGCAGCAGGCGACTCCCGTGCAACAGCGGGACGAGGCCTATTTTCGTGACCGTATCGGCAAGGTCGATACGGCTGAACAATTGGTATCGGACAAGCGGCTCCTGCGGATTGCCTTGACCGCCTTCGGGCTTGAAGGCGATGTCAACAGCAAGGCCTTCATCCAGAAAGTGCTGGAGGGTGGCACAATCAGGGAAGGCAGCCTCGCCAACAAACTGGCGAACAAGCAGTATGAAAAGCTGTCGGCCGCCTTCGGTTTTGGGAATTTCTCGGTCCCCCGTACGAAACTTTCGACATTTCCTGCAGAGATCATTGCCCAGTTCCGCGTCAGAAGCTTCGAAACGGCGGTTGGCACGCAGAACAATTCCTTTCGTCTGGCCCTGAATGCGGAACGCGAACTTCCCGCGCTGGCCGCAAGACCGATCAGCGACAAGGCGAAATGGTATTCGATCCTGGGCAACGCCCCCCTGCGCGAGGTGGTGCAGACGGCGTTTGGCCTGCCGAAAAGCTTTGCCTCGATCGACCTTGACCAGCAGGTCACTGTCCTGCAAGGCCGAGCACAGTCTGCCTTTGGGTCGGCAAACATCAGCCAGTTCGCCGATCCGGAAAAACTGGACAGCCTGATGCGACGGTTCATGCTTCGGGCGGACATGCAGGCGCAAGGCGCGGGCAGCTCCAGCCAGGCCATCGCACTTGCGCTTTTGCGGCGCTAGCCTTTGACCGGAATGACCTGCGAAGCGCAGAAATTGCGCAATAGGCGGGTCCAGTGCCGGAACGGGGTGGCAGGGTGACCAGCGCTGACAAAACCGTCGAGAGTGAAAGCGAAAGCGACAAACAGATTCTGGCAACCTTATGTTTTCATTAATCCAACCGCGATGCGCTGGGTCGGGATATCAGAATCAGATCTACCCAAGACAGGCCCGCAACCGCTCGAAGCTCCCATCGACTCCGGTCGCTGGCGCAGGCTCTGCCAGAAACATGTCCAGCCCCGGCCATAGGCGGATCGCCCTGTCGATCATGGGGTCCGATCCCGCGGTGTAAAGGCCGGCCTGAATCATCAATTCGGCCCGATCATAGGCGCCCAGAAGGGCCCGCGCGTCCTGGATCATGGCGCTTTCATCCTGGGTGGCAGCCTCCGGCAAGGACCGAGAGACGGATCGCAGCAAGTCAATCGCCGGAAACCGACCGCGTTCGGCGATGCGGCGGTCCAGAACGACGTGCCCATCCAGAACCCCGCGCAGAATATCCGCCACCGGTTCTTCCATGTCGGACCCGGGAACCAGCACGGTGAACACCGCCGTAATGTCGCCCGAACCTTCGGGCCCCGGACCCGCTCGTTCCGCCAGACCCATGATCGCCTGAGACAGCGAGGGCGGATAGCCGCGCAATGACGCCTCTTCCCCGCCAGCAAGCGCCACCTCGCGATGCGCGTCGGCGTAGCGGGTGACCGAATCGACCAGCAACAGGACGTGCAACCCCAGGTCACGAAAGTGCTCGGCCACAGCCGTTGCGGTCAGGGCGCACATCCGGCGCATCAGGGCAGATTGGTCCGAAGTTGCAGCAACCACCACGCTGCGCGCCATGCCCGCAGGACCAAGAACGCGTTCGGTGAATTCGCGCAGCTCGCGTCCGCGTTCGCCGACCAGGCCGATCACCACGACATCGGCCGCGACCCCGCGGGCAAAGCGGGCAAGAAGCGAGGATTTCCCGACGCCAGAGCCAGCGAAAAGGCCGATGCGCTGGCCGCGCACGAGGGGCAGAAGCGTATCGAAGACGGCAACCCCGGTGGACAGCCGCCCCCCCAGCCGCCGCCGGGTCGCCGCTGCCGGGGCGTTGGCGCGCAGGGGCCGGGGATGCGCGCCACGCAACAGCGGCAGGCCATCCAGCGGCCGCCCCATGGGATCGACGATCCTGCCGATCCAGCTGTCATCCGGGGCGATGTCCGCTTTGCCCAAAAGCTCCACCCGGTCGGCGATTGCCATGCCATCGCCCGAGGCGTCCGGCAGCACCGAACACCGCCCGGGCGTGAGCCGCAGCACCTCACCCCCGGCGGCGCCATCGCGGCTATGGATCAGGACGCGGTCCCCGATCGCCGCACCGTCCAGACCCGCAATTTCAGCGAGGCCACGACGGGTTTCAACGATCCGGCCAACGCGCCTGACAGAAGTGGAAACGCCAATTTCAGCGAGCAGGCCATCAAAGATTCCAGCCACGGGATTCTCCCTTTGTTCGGTCTCAACCGTTTCTAAAGGAATCACCCTTAAGTCTTGGTGAAGTTGGTCGAGGGAGAAGCCCCGATGTTTGAGAAACTGGAACTTACCCGGATGGCCCAGGCGCTTGCAGCGCATTCGGGGGCACGGATGGGCGTGATTGCGCAGAACGTCGCCCATGCCGATACACCCGGCTACAAGGCGAAGGATCTGGCGGCCTTTGCGAAGGTCTACGCTGCCGAACCCGGCGCGATGCGGGCCACTCGGCCCGGGCATCTGACGGCGGCTGCGTCAGCTCGGGAACCAGACGTCCAGCTTGCCCCGGGGCGCGAGGCGCCGAACGGCAATACCGTATCGCTGGAAGGCGAAATGGTGAAATCGGTTGAGGTGCGACAGAACCATGACATGGCGCTGGCGGTCTATCGCGCCACGTCGGATGTCCTGCGCGCCAGCCTTGGCCGGTCACGGTAGGGGGCGTAGATGGGCAACGATCTGCTGACCTCGCTTTCCTTTGCGGCCTCCGGGATGGAGGCTCAGTCCATGCGGCTGCGGCATGTGTCAGAAAACATCGCCAACGCCGATACCCCCGGCTACCACCGCAAGGTGATCAGCTTTGACCAGGCGATGGAGACGGGCCTGGTGGAAGCCGGCCGCCCGCGTCTGGACCAAAGCGACCTTGTGAAAATCTACGACCCCGGCCACCCGTTGGCCGACGCAACTGGTCACCGTGACGGCTCGAATGTCGATCTGGTGATTGAAATCGCTGACGCGCGCGAAGCGCAGCGCAGCTATGAGGCGAACCTCAGGATGTTCGATCAGACCCGTCAGATGACGCAAAGTCTGTTCGACCTTCTGCGCCGATAGAGGAGATCTAGAATGGATGTGAATACCTCTCTCGTAAGTCAGGCATATGCCAACGCCCGCACGGCGGCCGCCCCGCAACCGCAAGGTGACGGGGCGGCAGACGGCTTTGCCAATCTTGCCACCAATTTCATGGCTACGCTGCAGGAACACGAAGCGACTGCCAGCGCCGCCATGATCGGTGGCGCCGATCCACATGCCTTGGTGCAGGCGCTGGCGTCCTCACAAATGGCCGTGGAAACGGTGGCTACGGTGCGTGACCGGGTGGTCGAGGCCTATCAGGAAATCCTGAGGATGCCGGTATGAACAGCGGCATGACCGAGGCGATGATCTATGACGTGATGCGCCAGGGATTGTGGGTTTCGGTCCTGATCTCGGCGCCGTTGCTGACGGTGGCACTGGTGGCGGGCGTTGTCGTGGGCCTGTTTCAGGCGCTGACCTCGATCCAGGAGATGACGCTGACCTTCGTGCCGAAGGCGGCCCTGATGCTGGTGGTTTTCTGGGCGTCGATGAGCTTTATGACATCGACCCTGGTTGCCTTTTTCGCGGGCACGATCATCCCTCAGATTGCGGGGGGCTGACCTTGGACGCCGCAGGATACACCACCTTGAACCGCCAATCGGGCCTGATGCGCGAGATGGCGGTGGTCGCAAACAACCTTGCCAATGCCTCCACGACCGGATTTCGCCGCGAAGGCGTTGTGTTTTCCGAATTCATCACGGCGATGGGCAAAGACCCTTCGCTGTCGATGGCCCACGCCGCCGGCCGGCATGTCGACCTTAGCCAGGCGACGGTCAGCCAGACCGGCGGCACGCTTGACTTTGCGATCCAAGGCCCCGGGTTCTTCCTGATCGAAACGGCGGAGGGCGAAAGGCTGACCCGTGCGGGCAGCTTCTCGCCCTCGGCCGAGGGAGAGTTGGTCACGCCCGATGGAAACAGGCTGCTGGACGCGGGCGGCGCCCCTGTCCTTCTGCCGCCCGATGCGACGGCCGTCACCCTGGCGCGGGATGGCACGCTTTCGGCCAATGGCCAGCCCATCGCGCAGATCGGCCTGTGGCAACCCGCCGATCCGCTGGCGCTGCGGCACCAGTCCGGCACACTTTTTGCCGCCGACGCGCTGGAACCGGTTGAGGGTTCCGTGGTGCTGCAAGGCATGCTGGAAGACAGCAACGTAGAGCCTGTGTCCGAGGTCACCCGGATGATCGAGGTCCAGCGCGCCTATGAACTTGGGCAGAAATTCCTTGATGCCGAGGACGAACGCGTCCGCGGCGTGATCCAGGCACTTGGCCGATAGGGGACAGCAATGAAAGCGCTTCAGATCGCGGCAACGGGCATGGCGGCCCAGCAGATGAAGGTGGACGTCGTGTCCAACAACCTCGCCAACATGTCGACCACCGGATACAACCCGCGCCGTGCCGACTTTGCCGATCTGCACTATCAGCAGATGGCGCGGCCCGGCAGCCTGACCGCGGAAGATGGCAGCATGCTGCCGACAGGCATCCAGATCGGCCTTGGGGTGCGGCCAGCAAGCGTTTCCGTCATTCTGGGCCAAGGGTCTCTGGACGCCACAGGGGGGGACCTCGACCTTGCCATCGACGGCGACGGCTATATCGAGGTGACCATGCCTTCGGGTCTGACCGGCTATACCCGTGACGGGTCGCTGAAGCGGTCGGCCGAGGGGTTGATCGTCACGTCTGACGGCTATCCTGTGGTTCCCGGGATCACCATCCCCGCCGATGCACGCGGCCTGACGATCAGTGCCTCGGGCGAGATCTGGGCCGATTTCGCCGACCGGCTTGAACCGGAACTGCTGGGCCAGCTGACACTTTCCAGCTTTCCCAACCAAAAGGGGCTTGAGGCGATCGGGTCGAACCTGTTCCTTGAAAGCCCCGCTTCGGGCGCGCCCCTGTCTGCTGCGCCGGGGCAGGACGGGCTTGGAACGCTGCGACAAGGCTATCTGGAAAGCAGCTCGGTCGACGCGGTGCGTGAGGTGACCGAACTGATCAAGGCGCAACGCGGTTACGAGTTGAACGCCAAGGTGATCACGGCAGCGGACCAGATGCTTGCCGCGACCACGCAGGTGCGATGATGTTGCGCTGCCTTGTCCTCGCCTTGCTGGCGTCCCCCTCCTTTGCGGAAAGCGTCGTGGCCACGCGCACTTTGCGCCCCAACACGGTGATCGGGCCGGAAGACCTGACAGTCGTCGACGCCAGTTTGCCCGGCGCCCTGACCGACCCCGCAGCGGCTTTGGGCCTGGAAACGCGGGTTGCCATCTATGCGGGGCGCCCGATCCTGCCGGCGAACCTCGGCACCCCGACGTTGGTACAGCGCAATCAGCTTGTCACCCTCATCTATCTAGCGGGGGGGCTTGCCATCTCGACCGACGGCCGCGCGCTGGCCCGCGGGTCGGCGGGTGAGACGGTGCGTGTGATCAACATTGCGTCCCGCACCACGGTCAGCGGACGGATCGGCCCGGATGGTGCGGTTTATGTCGGATGGGGTGAATGACATGCTGATGCGATCTGCTCTTGCGCTTGTCCTGGTATCCGGTTGCGGCAAACTGTCTGAGGTCGGCCGGGCACCAGAGTTTTCGCCCCTTGAAGGCGGGGCGCAGCACTATGCGATGTATTCCGCCGTGCTTCCGGAAGATGTGCCCGCAGCTGCCCCTTCGGATGCCTCATCCTTGTGGACAGCAGGGACGGATTCCCTGTTTGGGGACCGCCGGGCTGCGCATCGTGGCGACATTCTGACCGTCGTCATCGAAATTGACGACAGTGCCGAGATTTCGAATTCCACCGACCGAAGCCGAAACGGCCGGCAAAGCTCGGGCTTGCAGGAATTTCTGGGGATTCCGCAACGGATCGACGAAAAACTGCCGGAAGGCGCCAGCATGGCCGAGGCTTTCGAGATGGACTCGTCATCCACCTTCAGGGGATCGGGCAACGTGGCCCGGAACGAGGAGCTGACCCTGCGCATTGCGGCGACCGTGGTTGAAGAACTGCCAAACGGCGTGCTCCGGGTCGAAGGCCAGCAGGAGGTGCGGGTGAACTTTGAAATGCGCGAACTGGTGGTGACGGGATTCGTCAGGCCCATCGACATCTCACGCCAGAACGAGATCACTTACGACAAGATCGCAGGCGCACGCATCGCCTATGGGGGTCGCGGGCAGATCACGGACATGCAGCAACCCACCTACGGCCAGCAGGTCGCCGATATCGTGTTGCCGTTCTGACCATGATGCGCAAACTTTTTCCCATTGTGCTGGCGGTTGCAGGTCTTGGCGCTGGCATCGGAGCGGGTCTGTGGCTGCGGCCTGATCACGAGGAATCCGATACGACAGAGAAGGCAGAAGATGCGGCCGCAACCGCGGATGTGGCGACCGATACCGGCGCCGCGCCCGAGTTTGTCAAACTGAGCAATCAATTCGTGGTCCCCGTCGTAGACCAGGGCCGGGTGGCGGCGATGGTGGTGCTGTCCCTGTCGCTTGAGGTGGAAGAGGGCGAGTCCGATGCGGTCTTTGCGCGTGAGCCAAAGCTTCGTGACATGTTCCTGCAGGTTCTGTTCGACCACGCGAACGTGGGCGGCTTCAGCGGGTCTTTCACCGACGGTTCGAACCTGATCGTGCTGCGCAACAGCCTGAAGGAAGCGGCCAGTCTGGTGCTTGGCACAGTCGTGAAAGATGTGCTGATCATTGACATCGCCCGGCAGGACAGCTGACCCCGGTCAGCGCTTGCCATGCAGGCGGGCGGCAATTCCGCGCAAAGCCTGTACCCGACCAAACGCAACTTCCGCCTCTGCCCGTGCGGCAAGGACCTCCGCCGTTTGGCGGGCAAGGACCAGGTTCAGCTCCGACTTGCGGGCGTCGGCCCATCGACGATAGTCGCAATCCACCCGTGCGGCCACCACCTCGGGCAGGTCGGCAGGGTCGGCGGCCTTGTCGATGGCGGCCATCTGCGCCCGACTGCGGTCAAGCCGTTCGGCGGCCTGCCGCATCTGGCCAAGGTGATGCCGAAGCAGCAGATCGGCCAGAGTAATGACCTTTGTGGTTTCCGTCCGCCGTGTCATCGCTTGCGTGCCTTCCTGCGCATGGCATCGGCAAATCGAATGGCGGCTGCGACGGCGCGGTAGTGTTCGGCGCGGATCTCCTGCCCAAGCTCGACGGTTGCATGCAAGGCCCGCGCTGTCGGGGGATCGCTGTGAACAGGGATGCCATGTTCGGCCGCTCGCGCCCGGATCACGGCGGCAATCTCATCAACCCCCTTTGCCACGCAGACCGGAGCCCCACCCTTGCTGCGATCCCAGCGCAGGGCGACAGCAAAGTGGGTCGGGTTCACAACCACCACATCGGCGGTTGCCACATCCGACAGCATCCGGTTCGTTGCCACATCCTGCGCCTTCTGGCGTCGGGCCGATTTCAGATAGGGATCGCCTTCACTTTCCTTGAACTCATCCATGAGTTCCTTGCGCGACATCCGGTTGCGCTGGCGGTGCAGATGGACTTGCCAAAGATAATCCACCCCGCCCAGCGCCACGGCGACGAGCATCAGGATGAACAGAAACTCCAGCGTCAGTTGTGACAGGACCATGGTCGACAGAGCCGGCGACAGATAGATCGTGGCCAGAATGTCCTCCAACCGCGACACCAGGAAGACGTACAGGATAGCGGAGACGATCCCCAGCTTTGCGGTGCTCTTTGCAAACTCCACCAGGCCCTCAGCGCCAAACTTGTGCTTTGCGGTTGCGATGGGCGAGACGCGCGAAAGTTTCGGGGCAAGGTTGGCCAGCGTCACCAGAAAGCCGCGCGTGGCAACGACGACGACCAGCACCACGACGGGCGGAAACAGCATGAGCGCCAGCGGTGGCCCGGCAAAGCCGATCAGGATCCCCCCCAGCGGGCCGGAAGCACCCGTTGTCATCAGCCGCGACAACCGGTCAGCCTGATCCAGCACGACCATGCCAGAGGTTCCAGCCCGCTGAACCGCCCAGCCGCCCATCGAAATCAGGGCCAGCAGTAACCCGGCAATCGAGGCGGCCATCAGCAGGTCCGGCGATCGCGGAATGTCACCCCTCTTGCGCGCCTCGACAAGCTTTTGCGGCGAGGCATCATGTTCCTTGTCGGTGTTTTCATCATCTTCGCCGCTCATTGCGCGACCGCGAAGGGGCTGGCCAGAAAGGCTTCAAAGGCATGCAGCCAGACAGCCAGCAAAAGCGGGGTCGTGACTGCCAGCAACGCCAGCCCCCCCAAGGTCAGCGCCGGCGCCCCCACCATCGCGACCATCAATTGCGGCATCGCGCGGTTGATCGCGCCCAGGGCCAGGTTGTAGATCATCGAGGCTATGATGAAAGGCGCGGCAAGGGTGAAGGCAAGGCTGAAGGTCTGGCTGGCAAGACCCACCCCCCAGTCGGCCACGGCGCGCGGCTCCGGGTAGCCGCCCGCCGGGAGGATGTCATAGGACAGGATCAGAAGTTCAACCGCCTTGATATGCAGCCCGGCACCAAGGGCCAAAGCGATACCGGAGATCAGGAACAGGCTGCCAATGGCTGGTTGCGGTTCTGGCGCGGCCCCGACGAACAGTTGCGACAGCGTCGTCGCTTGGGCGATGATGGCCGCGGCGGTCTGCAGGGCCAGCAGAAACAGGCGCATCCCGATCCCCAGGATCAGGCCGGCAACAGCCTCGCCCAAAAGGGGGGCAAGGCCCGGGTCTGGGCCAAAGGCCTCAATCTCCGGGGCCAGAACCGGTGCAACGACCGCCGCAAAACACAGGATCAGCGCCAGCTTTACCCGCTGCGGGACCACCATCTCGCCAAATCCCGGCATGAGCGCGACAACGGCACCTGCCCGGACAAAGACAAGCGCCGCAGCCCATAGAAGCCCCTCAGCCATGTCAAGCAGGGCACCAAGCTCGGTCAGGATCCCGTTCATGCCGGGACCTGACCCAGAAGGGCGGGGCGGGCGTCGGTGCCGATCTCTTCATAGGACAGGACCGGCATTTGCAGACCCTTTGCCTGAACCACCGTGCGCAAGAACCGTCGCCGCGCAACCGACGTCACCAAGGCCGGATAGACACCCGTCTCGGCGGCGCGGTTCACACGCTCGGTCAAGCCATTGCCAAGACGCGCAAAAAGTTCGGGTGGCAGGGCAATGTCGCGTAACCCGCGATCGCCGTCGATCTGGTAGGTTGTAAAAGCCTTTTCCCAATCCGGTGCCAGCTGGAGCAGCGGCACTGTCCCATCCGGCCGTTTCAGCTCGGCCACGATCTGGAAACCAAGGCGCTGACGCACATGTTCGCAGATCGCCTCTGGCGGGCCCAGATGGCGGGCTTCGGCCACGGCCTCAAGGATCAACGGCAGGTTCCGGATCGAAACCCGTTCATCCAGGAGAAGCCGCAGGACAGCGTGGAGCAGGTCTAGCGGAACTTTTTCCGGCAAAAGCTCGTCCAGCAGGCGGCGATTGGCTTCGGCGCGGGCGGGATCGGACAGTTTGACGAACTCGTCCAGCAGGCGCCGCAGGCCGCGCAATGTCAGCATCCGGGACAGATTTGCCTTCAGCACCTCAAGGAGATGGGTGGCCAGAACCTCCGTCGGAGAGACGACGGTCAGGCCGGACAGGGCCGCATCCTCTTGCTGGTCGGGGCGGATCCAGCGGGCGGGGGCGCCGTAGACAGGCTCACGAACGTCAAGACCATCGGGGGCAAGGACACCTTCGGTCAGCAGGACAAGCACCCGATCCGGGAACAGCTGGTCGGACACCCGTTCCACCCCCTGCAGACGGATCCGGTAGCGGCCCGCCGACAGGCCCGCCTCATCCGTCAGGCGGATTTCAGGCAGAATGAAGCCGAAAGCCGTGGCCACATGATTGCGCATGTTTGCAATCCGGCCATCAAGCCCGACCACGGGATCCAGCACCATGGCCACAAGGTTCGGGGCGAATTCAATGTGGATGTCGTCAAAATCGAGGATGTCCCCGATGGACTTCACCCGCGCAGGTTCCAAAGCCGGGAGCGGCGCAGTTTCCTGCCGTGCCCCTTTGCGCAGCTGATAGAGCGCCAGCCCGCCAAGCCCGATTGCCGCCAGCATGAACGGCAGAAAAGGCATCCCCGGCACGATGGCAAGCAGTGCCATCAAGCCGGCAACCGTGCCAAGTGCGCCCGGATAGCGCCCGAGCTGGGCAAAGAACGACACATCGGCCGCGCCTTTTTCGCTGCCCTTGGCCAGCAAAAGCGCCGCCGCGACCGAGATGATGACGGCGGGGATCTGGCTGACCAGCCCATCGCCCACCGTCAGAATCGTGTAGGTACGAAAGGCCGTTCCCACATCAAGATCATGCATGAAAATGCCGACAAGCAGGCCGACGACGATGTTCAACAGGGTGATGAGGAGGCCCGCGATCGCATCGCCCTTGACGAACTTCGATGCGCCGTCCAGCGACCCGAAGAAGTTGGTCTCGGCCAGCTCCAGCTCGCGTCGGCGCTTTGCTTCCGCGTGGTCGATGGCGCCGGCCGACATGTCAGCATCAATCGCCAGCTGGCGCCCGGGCATGCCGTCCAGCGCGAACCGGGCGCCGACTTCGGCCATGCGGCCGGCACCTTTGGTGATCACGATGAAGTTCACGATCAGGAGAACGACAAAAATCACCAGACCAAGGACGATGTTGCCGCCCATGATGAATTCGGCAAAGCCTTCGATCACATGGCCGGCGGCATCGGTTCCGGTATGGCCCTGGCCGATGATCAGCTTGGTCGAAGACACGTTCAGCGACAGCCGGAGCAGAAGCGAGGCGAGCAGGATTGTCGGGAAGGCGGAAAAGTCCAACGGGCGGTCAATGAACAGCGTCACCGTCAGCATCAGGATGGCCAGCGCGAAGGACAGGGCGAGGCCGATGTCCAGCAGCCATGCCGGAATTGGCAGGACCATCATGACGATGACGGCCATCAGCCCAAGGGCCAACAGGATCGTGGGCCGGAAAACGGCACCCAGGGTAAGGCCGGCAATCATCCTAGTGATCCCCTATCAAGCGTTGTCCCGCGACGGTGTCCGGCACAAGCGAACCACCTCTGCCTGACTGCCCGGCCAGCAAGAGAGGAAAACGGTTCGGCCGGATTGCCAAGGACGCAGAAAATTCCGGCGCGCCGCCGTCTCCCGCCAGCGCGGACCAGGCAGATTGGAACCGGGCGCGATAGCGTTCCGCATGTTCGGGTGTCGCCGAATGATAGGCGGCAGCAGCGCTGGCCCATTCCCCAGTCTGAGCATGGTGTTGTGCAAGGAATTCGGCGGCGTATAGCGCGTTTGCATCCGGGTTCAGCATATCTGCCACCGAGGCAAACGCATCGGCATGCCACCGGTAATTCAATTGGAAACAGCCAAGGTCGATATTGGTGAGCCCCTCCTCCAACGCCTTGGCAACAAGGGTTTCTGCTGCATCCGCGCTGTCCAGCCAGTGCCCCTCGCCGCCAAGGTTCACCGTCCAGGGCCACGGGCGAGACCCGCGGCCGGTTTCCACCATCGTGATGGCAAGCAGCACGTCGCGCGGGACACCCGACTGTCTGGCTGCACGCGCGGCGGCATCCAGACACAGGTCGGAGGCATCCGGGCTGGCCCTGCTTTCGGCCGAAGGGCCGAATGTCAGGATGAACAGGGCTATGGCGGCAATTCTGGCGCAGTCCTGGGGCATCGCATCCTCCACCCCAGGCATTCTGCCCATGGGTCTGCACAGACTATGTTCCGAATCTTTCCAAGCGGTTAGCAAGCTCAGGGAGATGGACCTGCCACGCTGGACAAAAACGCCTCAAGCGCCGCGCGCGCGGTAGCGCTTTCCTCAACCAAGGCTGCACCCCGGGCGAGCGGGCCAGTCTCGACGGGAGTAGGCCCTGTGGCGACAGAAGCCGCAGCAGACCAAGGGGCTGGACCCTCATCCTGAACCTTCGGCCAGTCTGCCTGCCAGGGGACCAGTCGGGCAGCCTCTTCGGGAAGGCCGGCAGCCTCATATGCCGCACGCGCTGGCTGAAGCCTGCCAAGCTGGACCAAGGCCTTCGCACGCAGACCCTCATCCTCAGGGTCGGAGAGGGTGCCAAGCAATTCCAGCGCGGCCCGGGCATCACCCCGCAACATTTCGGCCCGCGCTGCCACCCGCCTCCGCTGATCGGAATCATTTGCCGCAACCGGGCCCAGCCAGACCAACGCGGGGTCGGCAAAGCCCAGGTCGACCAGTCGAGTAGCGATTGCCAAGGCAACCTCAGGTTTGGCTGGAGGAGGATCGGCTTCCGGGGTCAGCACCGCCTGGCGCAGGAAATCATCGTCAGTCGCACGTTGTTGGGCAACCTGCCAAAGATCGGGCAGCACTGACCTGAATTCCTCGGCGCGCGCGAAGGCCGCAGGTGTCTGGTCGGAAAGGGCCAGCGCAAGGATCAGGCCACGCTGCAAGGCTTTCGCCTCCTCGTCGGTTGCAGCTTCGCGCTGAAAGGCCAGCAGGGCTGCCGCCACATCCGGCGAAAGGGGCTCGGCGTCGCGGAAGTGGCCTTCGACAAGCGCAAGCAGACCCTCAACCGTGCTCGCCCCGGTTTCAATCGACCGCTCGGCATGATCCCGGGCCGAATCGTTTCGGTCTGCTTGCAGATCGGCCTTGGCGTCCAGCAAGGCGACCTCTGCCTCGGAACTGTCGGGGGATCGCTGGATTGCATCGCGAATGATCCGTGCGGCGTCGGCATCGCCACGCTGCAACAGCTTTTCCGACAGGTCGGGCCCAAGGTTGCGGCGCAGGTGCGGCGGCAGGCCAACGAAACTGCGCACGATCGCATCCACATTGACCGCGGGGCCGGATGGCAGCCGATCCCGCGCCAGTGCGGCCCAAAGTGCAACGGCCCCCTCGCAGCCCAGCATGTCGCCAAAGGGCGTTTCAGGGTCATTCTGGCCGTCCATCAAGCGCGCCATGGACAGGTAGACCTGCAGATCTTCAGGTGCTTCACTGTCTGCAAGAAGGTCCGCAATCTGCAAAGCCTCAACGCCGAATCCAAGATACAGATGCAGACGGACCGACTGCATGACGGCATCCGTGTCGACCCGGTCGAATTCGGCAAACAGGCCCAACCGCGCCTCAGACAGCAGGTCGAGCGCGGGTCGGTCGCCCCCCCAGGCGGACAGATCCACGACGGTGTCGGCCAGGCAGGCCGCGCCATCCGTAGAGGTCCCTTCGGCCGGCTGTGGCGTGCCAATGGCGACGCCCGGCATGTCTCCGATACGGATGTGCGACCACGGCAAGTCCTCGACATCGTTGGCCGGAACGTCCGGCGGCCGGCCAGGAAGTACCATGTCAACCACGCCTTGCGAGGCACCCCGGCTGATCTGTTCCAGCAGTTCGTCGCGCAGCGGCCCCAAGGAGCGGTTTCCTGTCGCAAGGGGCACCGGGCTTTCCTTTGGGGCGGCGGAGGGCCCAGGCCTGTCAGGTTGGGCAAGCCAGTCATAAACCCTTGGCGGAGCTATCGGAAACGTCGATTCGGGGGCCACGCGGGCGGCCATGCCCATGAAGGCCGCTTCAAAACTGGAGCCTGGGGGGGCGGGCCGTCCTTGATGTCCAGCACCACCATGCCGGGGCGATATTCGAACGGGAACACATGGCAAGGACAGGCAAGCGTCAACTCAAGCGCGCCGGTTTCAGGGTCAGCGCGCAATGCCCGCAGCCGGGTGCGCGGAATGCGGTTCCAGACCCGCGACAGATCATAGCCGGGCTGCGAGGCAGAGCCCGTCGCGAAAGCATAGCCCAACGGGATACGGCCGACCGTCCAGTCCGACTCCTGCGGCAGCTCCACCACAAGGCGGGTGAAATCCGCGTGTTCCCCCGAAATGACCCGGGCCGTTTCACCAAGGGATGGTGATGCGAGCGCCAGAAGCAACGCGACAATCCGGATCATGCTGCATCCTGCTTCAGTTCCCGCATTGCGGCTTCAAGGTCGCTGAAGGCGGGGCGCAGATGATGCGGGGTGTTCTGGCGACCAACCTCGATGCAGATATTGGCGGGGTGGCGGTGCAGGTTGGCGATGAGCACTTCACGGATCAGCTGGTAGAAATGGATGTCTTCCTCCACCACGGTCTTTACCCGCGTCGCAAAGGGGCCCATGAGCCCATAGGCCAGAAACACCCCCAGGAACGTCCCCACCAGCGCCCCGCCGATCATCTTGCCCAGCACCTCGGGCGGCTGGTCGATCGACCCCATGGTCTTGATCACCCCCAGAACTGCAGCGACAATTCCCAGCGCGGGCAGGGCATCCGCGACCGTCTGCAAAGCGTGGCTGGAGTGCATTGCGTGATGAAGGGTCGCATCCATCCGCTTGTCGAGCACTTCTTCCACCTGATGGGGATCGTCATAGTTCATCGAAGCTGCGCGCAGCGTATCGCAGATCAGATCCATCGCTTCGTGGTCTTGGCGAATTCTTGGGTACTTGCGGAAGATTGATGAACTGTCTGGTGATTCGATGTGTTCCTCCAGCGCCACGGGATTGGCACGCGCCAGACGGATCAGTTCGAACAGCAGGCAGAGCAGATCGCGATAGTCCTCAAGCTTCCACCTTGGGCCCTTGAACACTTTGCCGATGTCGCGAACCGTCTGTTTCACCGACGACATGTCGTTTGAAATCAGAAATGCACCGATGGCTGCACCGCCGATCATGATCATTTCGAACGGAAGCGCGGCCAAGATGATGCCCATCTTGCCCCCGGCCAGCATGTAGCCGCCGAAGACCATGACAAGAATGACAGCGATGCCGACGATGCCCAGCATTTCAGATCCTGTGTTCGTTCCCACCAGCGAAGTATCAGCGCCACGGGTTAAGACATTCTGACCGTCAGCCTATTCAGTGGGCGCCCCCGAATTGCGCCCGGCCACGATCACGCTGACGCTATAGGCCGCCTCGGACGACATCCCGGACAGGATCGCCGCTGCCGATTCTGCTGACATCCGGCCCAGAAAGCCTGCTGCAAACTCGGGCGCCATCGCTTCAAACAGGGCTGCGGCATCCTTGGGCTTCATGGCCTGATAGACCGCAGTCAGCCTTTCGATATCCGCCTCGGCCGCGCCATCGGCGAGGGCAAGCGTCGCCTTCAGTTCGTCCTCCATGGCCTTCAGCTTTGCCATCCGGTCGGTGATGGCGGCATCGGCTAGGGCCAGCGCAGCAAGACGGTCTTGCAACGCGGCCTCTTGCACCGCGACCCGACTTTCGCGTTGGGTCAAGGCTTCGGCCAGGGCCGAGGGCGTTTCGCACTGGCCCTGTTCAAGCGCGGCATCCGCAGTCTCGGGCGGGTCATCGGCGCGGGCAAGGGCTGCACCGACCCCCGACCCAAGGCGCAGGGCCCCCGAGATGGCAAACAGCATCGCGACAATGAAAAGCGCCCCGCGGCCTGCGCGACGGCCCCCGATCATTCCGCAGCTTCCAGTGCATCGCGCGCTGTCCGCCGACGAACAAAGCGCAAGCGACGCTCCGCCTCGGGCAGGTCTTCGGCGGCAGGACCGCTGGGCTTCGCTTCGGGTTCGGGCAGGTCGTGCAGCGCGGCGACCAACAGTTCAAGGCGCTTTGCCACGGCCTCACCCCGGGCGGTCAAAGCCTCCAGGCTTTCGGCCGAGCCGTTCGCCGCCCCCCGCGCGCTTTCCAGCGCGGCGGTCATTTCATCAACCTGCGCGGACAGGACCGCAATTGCGCCCCCCATGCCTGATTCCAAGGTGGTAAAGCGCTTGAGCCGGGTGGCAAGCACCGCACAGTAGACGGCCGCCCCGAAGGATCCGGCCACAAGAAGAATGTCGGCGATCAGGTCCATGACCCCCCCTTAGTTCAACACGAATTCAGTGATCAGAAGATCGCGCACCCGACCTTCGCCAGTGACGATCTGGATGCGGCGCAACATCTGCGCCCGCAGCTTTGCCATCGCGCCCGGGTCTTCGATGGCGGCTGTGTCGACCGCGCGCAGATAGCTGTTCAGCACATCCAGAATCCGCGGCATCAACAGCGTCACATCGGCAGCCGCACTATCCGCCACCTCGACCTGCGCGGTGAAGCGCAGGTGTCGGCTGTTCGAATCCGCCCCAAGCGACACCACCATCGTTTCCAGCGGCACAAAGGCGATTCCGGTCAGGGGCCCCGGGGCGACACCCTCCGCTGATTGATCCGACGCCCCGCCAAGGATCATTCCCGACCAGGCGGCATAGAACCCGCCACCACCCAGTAGCACCGCCATCACGACGCCACCCAGCATCGGAAGCTTCGACCGCTTCTTCGTTGTCCCGTCCGCTGTTTCGCCGGCGCTGGCCACAGTTCACCTCATGCTGCTGCACAGGTCTGACCATAGGCCAAAGGTCACTAACCGATTGTTAAGCGGGACCGGTCATTCGTGGTCCATCGGCAGAAACGCCGGAATCGGAGAATCGCCTTGCAGAACGTGATTGCCATCTGGTCCTCTCTCGACGTGCGCCGCCGTCTGATCATCGCGGGCGCCACGATTGCGATGTTCCTTGCCGTCCTGGCCCTTGGCCGCATGGCCAGCCAGCCTGACATGGTCCTGCTTTATGCCGGGCTTGAACCCGCCGCCGCGGGTGAGGTGGTGGCAGCACTTGACCAGCGCGGGGTGGCCCACCGGGTGAAGGGCGATTCGATCTTTGTCGATGCCGCCCAGCGCGACAGCCTGCGCATGGCGCTTGCGTCGGAAGGGCTGCCTGCGGCCGGGGGCGGCGGGTACGAGCTGCTCGACAATCTGTCCGGCTTCGGCACCACGTCGCAGATGTTCGACGCGGCCTACCTGCGCGCAAAGGAAGGCGAGCTTGCCCGGACCCTGCTGGGCCTGCCCGAGATACGGGCCGCCCGCGTGCATATCGCCAGCGCCCCGGCCCGGGCGTTCCAGCCGGAAACCCAAGCCACGGCCTCGGTCACTGTAACCACCGTCTCGGGCAACCTGGCCGAAGCGCAGGCCCGCGCGATCCGGCATCTGGTGGCCAGTGCTGTGGCCGGCATGACGCCAGAGGCGGTGCAGATCATCGACACCGTCTCCGGACTGGTCGGCGGGCAGGATACGGCGGGCTTTGACAGTGGCGATGCGGCAGACCGCGCCGCTGCGATCAAGTCCAATGTCGAGCGGCTGCTTGCGGCGCGCATGGGGCCCGGTCGATCTGTGGTCGAAGTGGCGGTTGATCTGGTGTCGGAACGCGAATCGATTACCGAGCGGACGTTTGACCCGCAAGGCCGCGTCGCCATCTCGTCCGAGACGGAAGAACGGTCCGAGTCCAGCACCGAACCCGGCGGTGATGTGACAGTGGCCTCAAACCTGCCGGACGGTGACGCGGCGCAGGGTCCACAGGGGCAAAGCCAGTCCTCCGAAACGCGGGAGCGGGTGAACTACGAAGTCTCGGAAACCCAGCGGGAGGTCTTGCGCGGCCCCGGCGCAACGCGGCGGCTGACCGTGGCCGTCATGGTTGACGGGGTGGCCACCATCGCCGCCGACGGAACCCGCACATGGGCCCCCCGGACCGAAGAAGAACTTGCCACCTTGCGTGAACTGGTGGCCTCGGCCGTGGGCCTGGATGAGGCGCGGGGCGATGTCCTGACGTTGAAATCGCTTGAGTTTCAGGATGTTCCAATTGCTGAAGGCACAATCGCCGAGGCGGGTATCCTGTCGGCCATCGGACCGCTTGATGTGCTTTCCATGGTGCAGACCGCAGTGCTTGCCCTTGTCGCGTTGGTGCTTGGTCTGTTCGTGATCCGGCCCATCCTGACCTCGGCTGCCGCCAGGCCTGCCCTTGCGGCCCCTAGCCCCACGCTGGCCCTGCCCGCTGCCGGGGGCTTTTCCGGCGTGGCCCTTGATGGCGAGGTTGAGACCGGCTTTGCCATCCCGGACTATCCCGAACCGGCCCGCGATGTTTCAGATGGCACCGAAGATCCCGCCGCCCGGCTGCGCCGCATGATCGAACAGCGCCAGACCGAATCGATCGAGATTTTGCGCGGCTGGATGGAACGGGAAGAGGAGCGGACCTGATGCCCGGTCTGCGGCTTGAAGTTTTCGACAGTAGCCTTGCCGCCGATGGCACGCCCCAGCCTCTGGTCGAGACAAGCGTTCTGGAAGAAGCGAAGATCGCGTCCTTTGAACAGGGCTATTCTGCCGGTTGGGAAGATGCAGCAACCGCCCAGCAGGACGATCAGGGCCGCATCAGGGCCGATCTGGCGCGAAATCTGCAAAGCCTGGCTTTCACCTTTCAGGACGCCCGCAGCCATGTGCTGGAGGCGATCCGCCCTTTGATCGTGGAGATGACCAACCACCTTCTGCCAGAAATCGCGCGCGAAGCGCTGGCCCCCACAGTGCTGGAAGCGCTGATGCCCATGGCGGACCGGATGGCCGATGCGCCGCTGACCCTCGTCCTCAACCCCGCAGTGCGGGACAGGGTTGAAGGCCTGGTCGCTCAGGCCACGGGCCTGCCCGTTCTGGTCGAAGAGGAACCCTCGCTGGGCGAGGGGCAGGTCTACATCCGCTTCGGTCCCACCGAAACCAAGGTCGACCTCACCCAGGTCACCGCCGATATCACCGCGGCCGTCAGGGCGTTCTTCGACCTGACCAACAAGGAGTCGTCCCATGGATGAGATGCCCGACAGCAACCCGTTTTCCCAGGTCCCGATCGAGGTGACCATTTCCGTGGGCCGCGCCCGCCCTCTGGTGCGCGATTTGCTGCGGCTGTCCAAGGATGCCGTGCTGCAACTGGACCGCCGAGTCGACGACCCGGTGGAACTTTATGTCGGAGATCGCCTGATTGCCCGGGGCGAACTGACCGAGCTTGAGGGTGAAAACGCCGGCCAGCTTGCTGTCCGCCTGACCGAAGTTGCCAACCTGCGCGGTGGGCTGTGAGGCACAGGCTGCCCCTTGCGCTGATCCTGATCCTGCTGGCCGGCCCGGCGCTGGCGCAGGACCTGTCGCTGAACCTGGGCGACGGAAACTCGCTTTCACTGCGGTCGGTGCAGCTTTTGCTCTTGATCACGCTGCTCAGCATCGTGCCGGGGCTGGCGGTGATGGTGACCTGCTTTCCCTTCATCGTCACGGTCCTGTCCATCCTGCGGCAGGCGATCGGGCTGCAGCAGTCCCCACCGAACATGCTGATCATCAGCCTGGCCCTGTTCCTGACATGGTATGTGATGGACCCGGTCTTTACCCAGGCCTGGGTGACCGGAATCGAACCCATGACCACGGGCCAGATGGAGGTGGGCCCTGCCCTGCAAGCCGCGATCCTGCCGTTCCGCGAATTCATGGCGCTGCGGGTGGATAGCGAGACTTTCCTGACCCTTCAGGATCTGCGCGCCACCGCACCCCAGCCACCGGCGGAGGCGCCCCTGTCGCTTTTGGTGCCATCGTTCCTGCTGTCAGAAATCCAGCGGGCGTTCGAGATCGGGTTCATGATCTTCCTGCCGTTCCTGATCATCGACCTCGTGGTCGCGGCCATCCTCATGTCGATGGGAATGATGATGGTGCCGCCTGCCGTTGTCTCGCTGCCGTTCAAGCTGGCGTTCTTCGTGGTCGCGGATGGTTGGGCGCTGATCTCGGGCGCGCTGGTGCGCAGCTATTTCTGACGGGCTTACGCAGGGGGACATGCCAGTCGCATGGTTGAAATGAGGCTGGAAAGCCTCCGAACCAGGCCGTCTAGCGCTGAAGGGCGGATGAAACGATCCACCAATCTGGCCGGGCCTTGCGAAGCCTCTGCCCGGCGGCCTCGGCGGCAGCCTGGGTTGTGAAAAGCCCGAAATGGGTCCCACCCGACCCCGACATGCGGGCCAGAAGGCATCTGTCCGTGGTAGAAAGGGCCGTCTGCACCTGCGCCAGAATGGGGGCCACGGTCAGGGCCGGGGGAACAAGGTCATTGCGGGTTGCGGTGGCAAGCCATGCGGCAAAGCTGGCAGCCGATTGGAGCGTCTCCGGCGGAATGTCTGGCACGGGGGGATTCTGGCGCGTGGTCAGGGCGGCGAAAACCTGCGGCGTCGGCACTGGCACGCGGGGGTTCACGAGAACGCACCAGATGTCCGGCAGCCGGGGCAAGGGTGACAGAAGATCACCCACTCCCTGCATCCGTACAGGCTGCAGCGCAAGACACACGGGCACATCCGCCCCCAGCGCAAGAACCTTTTCGGCAGAGGGCAACGATCGTCCTGTCAACCGCAACAGCGCCCGCAGCGTTGCGGCGGCATCCGCAGATCCGCCGCCAATGCCCGATGCAACGGGCAGCGTCTTCCACAAGGCCAGTTGCGCATCCGCCACCCCCATGGCCCGGGCGGCTCGCAGTACCAGATTGTCGGCTTCCGGCACCAGCAGGGCCGCCTCGGGGCCGGTCACGTCCAGCGCCAGCCCTTTGCCGTGGGTCACGGTCACCCGATCACCAACCCCGGCAAAAGTCACCAGACTGTCCAGCAGATGGTAGCCATCCGCCCGCCGCCCGGTGACATGCAGACAAAGGTTGATCTTCGCGGGCGCGGCTTCTGCGACCGGATCAGTCGGCATGGTCAGTCGCCAACCTCGGCGGCCTTGACCGGCACGGCCCCAGCCGCTTCTTCGGCCATCACGGTGTCCAGACCCTTGTCCAGCTTGCGACGGATACGTTCGGCGTCTTTCTCGGTCGGGTCGAAGGACAAGGCACGGCGCCACTGGAACTGCGCCTCAAGCTTGCGGCCGACCATCCAGTAGACGTCGCCCAGATGGTCGGTCACGATGGGATCGACCGGTTCCAGAAGCGACGCGCGTTCCATCGGCTCCAGCGCGTCTTCATAGCGGCCAAGCCGGAAATAAGCCCAGGCGAGGCTGTCGATGATATAGCCTTTTTCGGGGTCGGCCGCGACGGCCTTTTCAATCAGACCCAGCGCCTCTTCCAGCTTTTCGCCACGGTCCACCAGACCATAACCAAGGTAGTTCAGCACTTGGGGCTGGTTCGGGTTCAGGTCCAGCGAGCGGCGAAAATCAGCTTCGGCAGCGGCCCAATCCTGCGACTGTTCATGGCAAATGCCGCGATAGAAGAACAGCACCCAATCATCCGGTCCGATCTCGGGCAAAAGGTCGAGAGCGGCGGTATAGGCGACCTCGGCCTCATCAAAGCGTTCTTCCATACGCAACAAGTCGCCCAGCGCGAACTGCACGCCGATCAGCGTGCCATGGCTGCGGGCCAGCGCCTGCAGCGCCTCAAGTGCTGCGTCGGATTTGCCCTGCGCCCGCAAGGCATTGGCGCGGCCGATTTCCGCCGCCACATAGGCCGGGCTGTCCGGCGTGAACAGCGCATAGGTTTCCACCGCAAGCTCAAGCTGGCCCAGCCGGTCAAGGACATCGGCGGTCAGCAGGAGCGCATCGGTATGGTCCGGCCGCAGATAGCCGGCCACCCGCAGGTGCAGCAGGGTGTAGACGGCATCCGCTTCGCCGTTCAGGGCGGTGGAGACGGTGAAGAACACCTCGGCAATCCCGTCGCGGGCCGTGCGGACGGTGTCGAAGGGCAGCGGCTCTCCGGCCTGCAGGCGGCGGCGGAGATCGTCGATGATCGGGTCGGGGCCGGTGCCAAAAGAGCTGTCCAGCAGGGCAAGCGCCTCGGCATTGCGTTCCAGTTGGCTCAGGATCTGGGCATGGGCAAAGACCCCCCGCCGCATGACGAAGATCGGACCCGAGGCCCGACCGGACAGAATGGCATCGGCCCCTTCAAGGTCCCCGACCGAGGCAAGGGCAAGCGCCTTGTGGTACAGCCCAAACGCCTCAAGCCCCGGGGTGGCGATCACGGCATCGAAAGCGGTGATGGCTTCCGACATCTTGCCCGCGCCGACATGTGCCCAGGCCTGCACAAGGGCGTTCACCAGCTCGCCCAGATCGCGGTCACCTTCGGCGGCGGCAAGGATGGCGGCGTAATCCTCACGCTGGGCCTCATCCGCCAGCAGGGCGAATTCGGCAAGCTGGCTGGGTGGCCCGCCAAGGGCCTTCAACTGGCGCGCGGCTTCGGCGGCGATGGCGAAATCACCGTTGCCAAGTTCGGCAAGGATGGCGCCTTCCAGCAGGCGGGCGTTCCCGGAATCCGACAGGATCGCCTTGCCGTACCAGCCCGCCGCCGCGCGGAAATCATTCTCGGACTCGGCGACGCGGGCCGCCAGATAGGCACCTGCGTCGCCATCTCCGTCCGCCCGCAGCGGGGTGGCAAGCACGGCGGCCATCACAAGCGCGGTCAACGTGCGGGAAACGGCGTGGGGCATGAGGCTCTCCTTGGGCGCGACGGACAAACGGTAGCGGGCCAAGGCGGGCAAGGCAATGCAGGCGGGCCGGACCTTGCGGTCCGGCCCGGTTTCCGGCCCATGTTTCGGCAACACGCTTGCGTGAGGCGTCACATATTTGGGTAATTCGGCCCGCCACCGCCCATGGGCGTGGTCCAGTTGATGTTCTGAGACGGGTCCTTGATGTCGCAGGTCTTGCAGTGAACGCAGTTCTGGAAGTTGATCTGAAACCGCGCGTCATCGCCTTCGCCGATCACCTCATACACCCCCGCCGGGCAATAGCGTTGCGCGGGTTCGGCGTATTTCGGCAGGTTGATAGCGATGGGGACCGAGGGGTCTTTCAGCACCAGATGGGCGGGCTGGCCCTCGTCATGGTTGGTAAAGCTGAAGGCGACGTTGGTCAGCCGGTCGAACGACAGCTTGCCGTCGGGCTTGGGGTAGTCGATCGGCTTGTGGTTCTTGGCCAAGCCAGTGGCGGCGGCGTCGGACTTGCCGTGCCGCAGGGTGCCAAAGGCGGTCAGGCCCACCGTGTTCAGCCACATGTCCACACCGCCACCCATCAGGCTGGCGACCAGACCGTACTTCGACCACAGGGGTTTGACGTTGCGAACCTTTTTCAGGTCGCGGCCAATGGCACCCGTGCGCACCTCGGTCTCATAGCCAGCCAATTCGTCGCCCTGCCGTCCAGCCGTGATCGCGGCATGAGCAGCTTCGGCGGCGGCCTTGCCCGACAGCATGGCGTTGTGGTTGCCCTTGATGCGCGGCACGTTCACCAACCCGGCCGAGCACCCCAGCAGCGCCACGCCCGGAGCCACCATCTTGGGGATCGACTGCCAGCCACCCTCGCTGATCGCACGCGCGCCGTAGGCGATGCGTTTGCCGCCTTTCAAGAGTTCCGCGACCATGGGGTGATGCTTGAAGCGCTGGAATTCCATGTAGGGGTACAGATGCGGGTTTTCGTAGTTCAGGTGCACCACGAAGCCGACATAAACCTGATTGTTCTCAAGGTGGTAGATAAAACTGCCGCCCCCGGCGTTCTTGCCAAGCGGCCAGCCCATCGTATGGGTGACCCGGCCAAGATGGTGCTTTTCGGGGTCGATCTCCCAGATTTCCTTCATGCCCAGACCGTATTTCTGCGGGCAGTGGCCTTTGGACAGCTGATATTTCTCGATCACCTGCTTTGACAGGCTGCCGCGCACGCCTTCCGACAGGAAGACATACTTGCCGCGCAGCTCCATCCCCGGTTCGTAGGATGGACCGGGTTCGCGGGTTTCCGGGTCGCGGCCGAATTCGCCCGCCACTACGCCCACGACCGTATCGCCTTCATAGACCAGTTCCGAACAGGACATGCCGGGGAAAATCTCGACCCCCAGCCCTTCAGCCACACCGGCCATCCAGCGGCAGACGTTCGCCATGCTGACGATGTAGTTGCCGTGGTTTGACATCAGCGGCGGCATCGGCCAGTTCGGAATCCGGATCTGGCCGGCGGGGCCAAGCATGTAGAAGTTGTCCTCCGTCACCGGCGTCGTGATCGGCGCATCCATCGACCGCCAGTCGGGCAACAGCGCGTCCAGCCCTGACGGATCAAGCACCGCGCCCGAAAGGATATGCGCCCCGACCTCGGACCCTTTTTCCAGCACGACGACCGACCGGTCGGGATCCAACTGCTTCAGGCGGATCGCCGCGGACAGGCCCGCAGGCCCGGCGCCGACGATCACGACATCATAGTCCATCTTCTCGCGCTGGATCGAAGTCATCGCTTGTCCTCTTCCTGACGGCCCTGCCCGCCTGAACCCTGCCCGTCTTGAAACACTGGCTTTTCGCGGCCTTCCTGTTGCCGCAGGACGGCCCCAAGGTCAACCGTGACGCAACATCACCACAAGGCGCCAGTACCACGCGAAACTTTCTGTCCCGGCTGCGACGATGCGCCACCCGTCCCCGGCATCCCCCCTTGCAATTGCACGCCCCATCGGGTCAGGTGAGCGCAAGACAAGTCCGAAGTCATGGGTCGAAAACCGACCCGTGACTTCTTCTTTTCGTGTGGAAGGCCAATGGAAAAGATCCCGATGACCCGGCGTGGCTATGTCGCGCTGGACGAAGAATTGAAGCAGCTGAAAACGGTTGACCGTCCGGCCATCATTCGCGACATCGCCGAGGCGCGTGAACACGGTGACCTGTCGGAAAATGCCGAATACCACGCCGCGCGTGAAAAGCAGGGCTTCATCGAAGGCCGCATCAAGGAGCTTGAGGGCACCTTGTCGCTGGCCGACGTGATCGACCCGACCAAACTTTCCGGCTCGATCAAGTTTGGTGCGACGGTGACGCTGGCCGATGAGGATAACGGCGACGAAAAGACCTATCAGATCGTCGGTGAGACCGAGGCCGATATCGAAAACGGATTGCTGAACATCCGCTCCCCCTTGGCGCGGGCGCTGATCGGCAAGGAAGAGGGCGATTCCGTCGATGTGAAGACGCCGGGGGGCACCCGGTCCTATGAAATCCTGTCGATCCGTTACGTCTGATCAGGGAAGGCCCTGATGAAACCCACCCAGGAACGACCCAGCAAGGAAGCCAGGCCCCGACCTTCCGCCATGCTGGCGAAGGGTCAGGGTCCGGCACTTCCCCCCCCGCCCATGCGCCCGGAAGACCCGTCCCGCCGCGGGCTGGAGGTTGGCGGCGCGATCCTCAGCCTGTTCTGGGTGCTGCTGATCCTTGGCTATGTGCTGATCACTCCGCCCGGCAATGATGCCCGGACCTTTGGTCTGGTGATGACGCTTTTGATGGTGTTCCTGCCCGTGGCGCTGATCTGGACCGTCGTGACCACGCTGCGATCCGTGCGCGAATTGCGGGCCGAGGCTGCCCGCCTGCAAGCCACGGTCGAAGCGATGCGGTCCAGCTATGTGCAGGCGCAGGCGCAGGCCCCGCAAGGCGGCGGGATGACCCCTTCGGTCGAACGCAAGATCGACGAGATTGCCGCCGCAACCCGTCAGGCGGAATCGGTGCTGGCCACCTTCACCTCGCGCCGCGATTCCGCGCTTTCGGTGCCATCGGCTGATCGCAAGGTGGCCTTGGCGCAGCCCGTGGTTGATACCGCCGCCGAACAGCCCGCCCTTGCGCTTGGCACCCCGGCCGAGGATCTGCGGTCCCCGCTTACGGTGGCGGATTTCGTCCGCGCGCTGCAGTTTCCCGAAACACCCGACGACAAGGAGGGTTTTCGCGCCCTGCGGCTGGCGCTGGAGGACCGGACCGTCGCCAAGCTGATCCGCGCGGCGCAGGACGTGCTGACGCTGCTCAGTCAGGACGGCATCTACATGGATGATCTGAAACCCGACCTCTGCCAGCCCGATCTCTGGCGCCGCTTTTCGGCAGGCGAGCGTGGCCGATCGATTGCCGCCCTTGGGGGCATCCGCGACCGGACCTCGCTGGCGCTGACGGCGGCGCGGATGAAGGCAGACCCGGTCTTCCGCGATGCCGCACACCATTTCCTGCGGACCTTCGACAAAACCTTCGCCGCGTTCGAACCCAATGCGACAGACGCGGAACTGGCTGACTTGTCGGATACGCGCACCTCTCGGGCGTTCATGCTGTTCGGGCGGGTGACGGGGACTTTCGACTGAACCATCGCCCTCCCGGCATGGCGGTGTGGGGAAGAAACCCTTGCTATTTCCAACGCAGACAGGATTTCGTTCCTTTCTTCCGCCGGATTGATGCTTGGGGATGAAACATTGTCCCACATCCCATATGTTCACCCCAGAATAGTCCCGCCATAAGACAGAGGTCTTCCATGTCCGTTCGCATCAACGATGTCGCCCCCGATTTCACCGCTGACAGCACCGCCGGCACCATTCGGTTCCACGAATGGCTGGGTGACAGCTATGGCATCATCTTCAGCCACCCGCGTGACTTCACGCCGGTCTGCACGACCGAGTTCGCTGCCGTTGCTCAACTTGCGGCGGAATGGGCCAAGCGGAAAACCAAGGTGATCGGCGTGTCGGTCGACGGCACCGCCGACCACGAAAAGTGGAAGCGCGATATCGAAGCGTTTGGCGGCGCGGCTGCCGATTTCCCGATCATCGACGACAGCAGCCTGACTGTGGCCAAGGCCTATGACATGCTGCCCGCCGACTATTACCTGCCGACCGAAGGGCGCACCCCGGCCCATTCGGCCACGGTGCGGACGGTCTATATCATTGGGCCGGACAAGAAGGTCCGGCTGACCATGACCTACCCGATGAGCGTGGGCCGCAACTTCGCCGAAATCCTGCGCGCGCTGGACGCGGTGCAAAAGACCGACGGCGTGCCGCTGGCCACACCGGCCAACTGGGTTCCGGGTCAGGATGTGATCGTGGCGCTGGCCTTGAACAACGATCAGGCCAAGGAACGCTTTGGCGATCTGGACATTCGCCTGCCCTACCTGCGCTTCGCGAAGTCGCCCGCCTGACGCGCGGCACCATGGCCCCTGCGGCTTCGGCCGCAGGGTTTCCGTTCCGGCCAGATTGCCCGTCACCCTTGTCCGGCCCTGCAATCTTGACGCCACCGGAACCGTGCTGCAATACCCCCACGTGTGCGCAGACCAATCACACAGTGCAGGTCCGGGGATGATGCCAGAACTCAGTGTGATAATCCCAACGTATGAAGACTGGCACGTCTTGCCCAAATGCCTTGATTGCCTTGCCAATCAAAGCATAGCGCAAGACCGGTTTGAGGTTATCGTTGCCAACAACAACCCCTCGCCCGATCTTCCTGCCACGCTGAAGCTTGCTCCGAACGTCCGGGTCATCCACGTTCCGACACCGGGCAGCTACGCGGCCCGCAATGCCGCCCTGCGTGAGGCGCGGGGATATACGCTGTTCTTCACGGACAGCGATTGCCAGCCAGACCGCAGTTGGATCGAAAATGGCCTTGCCGCTTTGGCGCGTCTCCGCCCGATTGACCGCATCGCCGGCGAAATCGAGCTTTTCCCCAAGGGTGAGACCTGGACCACGGCCGAGCTTTGCGACCGTGTCCATGCCTTGAAGCAAGACACCTATGTCGAAGAAGGCTGGTGTGCCACCGCCAATCTTGTGACCACCCGCGCTGCGTTCGACCTTGTCGGTCCGTTCAGTGAATACGCCTTCTCTGGCGGCGACTCTGAATGGGGTCTCCGCGCGGCCGAGTTGGGCAGCCAGATTGTCCTGAGCGACGCGACCCTGATCCGCCACCCCGCCCGGGACAGCTTTGCCGCAATGGCCAAGAAGGCGCGGCGCCTTGTCGGCAACTTTCACCAGCATGAAGTGCTTGGCACTTTTGAAAAGCGGGCGCTCTTCAGCTACCTGATCCCGACCCGCAACGCCCTGCTGAGAACCGCAAATGATCCGAACTTGACGGAAGCGGAAAAGCTGAGGGTCTTTGTGTTCCAGTACCGGTTGGCTTTGGTCAAATTCGCTGAATGTGTGCGCCTGCGGTATCTGTCCAGAACGCCCAGCCGCAGCTGACGCAGCCGCCAATCCACCTCACCTGTGTTTTCCGCAGGCCTGGGATGGGTACCGGGCGCCCCAGACCTTGGCCGCCTCACGCGCAAGGGTTCTTGCTTCGGCAGCGGACAGCCGGTCCTGCGCCACCTTGGGGCAGCCCGTTTCACGCAGCGCGCGCCTCCATAGCCGGTGAACTGAGGCCGCGCTCCACGGTAGCGCGGCCCCGGCCAGCCACATCCGCAGATCGGGGGGAAGCCGATCATAGGCGGCCATGGGATCACCCCGCTGCCATCGGCTGCGGGGAGAGGTGAGGTTGCTCATGCCGCCTTGCGCCGCCAACCGGGAAACGGGTCAGGCAGATCGGCCCAGACCTCGGGGGTAAAGGCGCTGGCGGGGATCAGGGCCGCGTCCAGCTTGGCGCGCAGATCAGCCTCATCCATGCCGTGACCGATGAAGACCAGCTCCTGCCGCCGGTCGCCCCAGGGCTCCTGCCACTTGCGGGCTACTTCGGCCAGCGCGTCTGGGTGCGTGGGCCAGCGCTCCTTAGGCACGCTTGCCCACCAACCGCCCAAGGGCGCGACCGAGGACACGGCCCCAGCCAAGGAAAACTCGGCCACCCAGTTCGGGCGGCTGGCGATCCAGAAATGCCCCTTGGCGCGGATCACACCGGGCAGGTCCCCGTTCAGAACAGCGTGGATGCGGCCCGGGTGAAAGGGTTGGCGGGCGCGGTAGACGAATGAGGAGATGCCGTATTCTTCGGTTTCGGGCGTGTGGTGGGCAAAGCCGTAAAGCTCCTTGGCCCAAAGGGGGTGCTCTGCCGCGCGGTCAAAGTCGAACAGGCCGGTGTCAAAGATGGCATCCGGGGTGACCGCAGAATGGTCAGTCTCGATCAGCCGGGCGTCTGGGTTCAGCGCCTTGATGATCTTGCGGGCCGCATCGGCGCGTTCCGGCCCCGCGTCGCGGACCTTGTTCAGGATCACCACATTGGCAAATTCGATCTGGTCGGTCAGCAGGTTGACCAGCGTCCGTTCATCGTCTTCGCCCAAGGATTCCCCCCGGTCTGCCAGGAAATCATGGCTGGCAAAGTCGCGCAGCAGGTTGATCGCGTCCACGACCGTCACCATCGTATCCAGCCGCGCCACATCGGCCAGGCTTTCGCCCGCTTCATCCCGAAAGTCGAAGGTCGCGGCGACGGGCATCGGTTCGGCAATGCCGGTGCTTTCGATCATCAGATAGTCAAACCGCCCCTCAGCCGCCAACCGCCGCACCTCGACCAGCAGGTCATCGCGCAGGGTGCAGCAGATACAGCCGTTGGTCATCTCGACCAGCTTTTCCTCGGCCCGGGAAAGCTCTGTTCCTTCGCGGATCAGGTCGGCGTCGATGTTCACCTCGGACATGTCATTGACGATCACCGCGACACGGCGGCCATCGCGGTTGTTCAGGACATGGTTGAGGAGGGTGGTTTTCCCCGCGCCAAGAAAGCCGGAAAGAACTGTGACAGGCAGGCGGGTGTCTTGCAGGGTGGTCTCGGGCATGGATCGCTCGCTTGATATGTTATACTATAACATATCGGAGGCGTTTTCCTGCCGCAACCCCACAAAAGCAAAAGGCCCCGAGGTGTCCCCCGGGGCCTTGAACCTAGTGTTCGAAAAGACGTCAGCCTTCAGCCGATTCCTCTTTCTTTTCAACGATCTCAGCGCCGGTTTCCTGATCGACCATCTTCATGCCCAACCGAACCTTGCCGCGATCATCGAAGCCCAGCAGCTTGACCTTGACCTCTTGGCCTTCCTTCAGAAGTTCATTCGGATGGGTCAGGCGCTTGTTGGCGATCTGGGACACATGCACCAAGCCGTCACGCTTGCCGAAGAAGTTCACGAAGGCGCCGAAGTCGACCAGTTTCACGACCTTGCCGGTGTAGACCTTGCCCTCTTCGGGTTCGGCCACGATCGACCAGATCATGTCATAGGCGCGCTTGATGGCGGCGGCGTCGTTCGAGGCGATCTTGATCATGCCGTCGTCGTTGATGTCGACCTTAGCACCCGAAAGCTCCACGATCTCGCGGATGACCTTGCCGCCCGAACCGATGACTTCCCGGATCTTGTCGGTCGGGATGCTCATCGTTTCGATCTTCGGCGCATAGGCGCTGAACGCCTGGGCCGAAGTCAGCGACTTGGCCATTTCGCCCAGAATGTGCAGACGCCCATCCTTGGCCTGTGCCAGCGCCTGCTTCATGATCTCGGGCGTGATGCCGGCAATCTTGATGTCCATCTGCAGGCTGGTGATGCCTGCCGAGGTGCCCGCAACCTTGAAGTCCATGTCGCCAAGGTGATCTTCATCACCCAGGATGTCGGTCAGGACCGCCCATTTGCCGTCATCTTCCAGAATCAAACCCATCGCCACACCGGCAACCGGGGCTTTCAGCGGCACGCCCGCGTCCATCATGGACAAGGACCCACCGCAGACCGACGCCATCGAGGACGAACCGTTGCTCTCGGTGATCTCGGACACCACGCGGATGGTGTAGGGGAATTCGGTCGGCGCAGGCAGAACCGCCTGCAAAGCGCGCCATGCCAGTTTCCCGTGGCCGATCTCCCGACGCCCGGGCGAACCGACGCGGCCGACTTCACCCACCGAATAGGGGGGGAAGTTGTAGTGCAGCATGAAGTTCGACCGGTAGTTGCCATTCAGCGCGTCGATGATCTGCTCATCTTCGCCCGTCCCAAGCGTGGTGATCACCAGACCCTGGGTTTCCCCACGGGTGAACAGCGCCGAGCCATGCGTGCGCGGCAGGATGCCGGTTTCGCAGGTGATCGGACGGACGGTCTTGGTGTCGCGCCCGTCGATCCGGGTGCCGTTCTTCACGACGTCGCCGCGCAGAACCGCCGCTTCCAGCTTCTTGATCGCCGGGTAAAGGTTGGCGTCAGCCTGATCTTCCTCGCTCATCGCGGATTTGATCGCGTCAACCGCGGCTTCGATGGCGTTGGTCCGTTCCTGCTTGTCGCGGATCGCAAACGCAGCGCGCATCTGCTTTTCGCCGGCCTTCTTTACCTTGGCATAGAGGTCCGAATAATCCGGCGGGCTGAAATCGAACGGCTCATTCGCCGACTCTTCGGCAAAGTCCATGATCAGGTCGATCACCGGCTGCATCTGTTCGTGACCGAACACCACCGCGCCCAGCATTTCTTCTTCCGTCAGCTCATAGGCTTCCGATTCCACCATCATCACGGCGTCTTTGGTGCCAGCGATGACCAGATCAAGCCGCTGCTCGGGCTTCATGCGCAGTTGCGTCATGTCATCCATGGCCGGGTTCAGCACATACTGACCGTTGGAAAAGCCAACGCGGGCTGCGCCAATCGGGCCCATGAACGGCACGCCGGAAATCGTCAGCGCCGCCGAAACGGCGATCATGGCGACGATGTCGGGATCATTCTCAAGGTCGCAGGACAGAACGGTCGCCATGACCAGCACTTCGTTGCGGAAACCGTCAACGAACAGCGGGCGGATCGGCCGGTCGATCAGACGCGAGGTGAGCGTTTCCTTTTCGGAAGGCCGCGCCTCACGCTTGAAGAAGCCGCCGGGAACCTTGCCCGCGGCATAGTATTTTTCCTGATAGTGCACCGTCAGCGGGAAGAAGTCCTGGCCCGGCTTTGCGTTGCGCGCAAAGGTCACGTTGGCCATCACCTGGGTCTCACCCAGCGTCGCGATCACCGACCCATCGGCCTGACGCGCAACTTTCCCGGTTTCCAGCGAGAGCGTTTCCTTGCCCCACTGGATTGATTTTTTCGTCACATTGAACATGTATCATTTCCTCTGGAACACGCCGGCCCCTGCCGGTGTCCCTATATCCGGCGGCCCCATTGCCGCCCTTCCCCCAAATCCTTCGCACGGGCCCCGGGGGCGGGCCTCACGTCTCAGATGGCGGGCGCATACAGGAAAACGGCCACGATGGAAAGCAAAGATACGCCCGACCGCGGGGGCCGCGGCCGGGCGTTCTGGAAAACATCGCTGGCGCGCTCGTCGATGACTGCGTCACTCCTCGCTGGCCGTTCCGACGAGAAGACGCAGTCGTACGAGGAGGCTCCGGGTCAGATCGCCGACTTGATCCACGTCTCAAGCGCGGCCTTGGGGGCGGCGCCAACCTTGTTCGACACGACCTGACCGTCCTTGAACATGAACAGGGCCGGGATGCCGCGCACGCCCAGAACCGCCGGGCTTTCGGGGTTCTCGTCCACGTTGACCTTCACGATCTTGACCTTGCCCGCGTATTGCGTGGCAAGTTCTTCCAGTGCAGGGCCGATCTGGCGGCACGGGCCACACCATTCGGCCCAGAAATCCACCACAACCGGGATCGGCGAATTGCGGACCTCGGCGTCGAAAGTGGCGTCCGACACGGCGACGGTAGCAGCGCCCATGATCATCTCTCCTTGGGGAAATTGCAGGAGACAAAGCTATGGACGCGCGCTGGCAACGTCAAGGTATCGTGGCACGCGACAGCGCCAACCTCACGATCTCGGGATCAATCGGCATCAGGACCGGGCCACGGGTCCACAAGACCGCCACATCCACCCGCCGATCCGGGTAGATCTGGCCCAAAAGATGGGCATAGGCCCCCATCTGGCGCAGGATGCCTTCGGGCACTTCAGCCGGGGTCCGGGGGATGACTGCGTTCGACTTGTAGTCGATCACCAGCACCCGGTCGGGTGACACCACCAGCCGGTCGATCGTGCCCAGCAACTGCCGCCCGTTCCAGGGGCCGGCGACCGCAACTTCGGCAAGGGTATCAAGCGCGAAGATCGGGGCAAGGGACGCATCGGTAAGCACCGCCCGCGCCTCATCCAGAAGGGCCATGGCAAGGCCGGGTTCGGGGATCAGCGCGATTGCCTGACTCTCCCACCCGGTGGGGTCCGTCATCGGCAACCGCTCCAGCAGCAGGTGCAGCGCCGTGCCGCGCGCCTTGGCCTCGGCCTCGGGGAACAAGGGTTCGCCCGGCAGCGCCTTGGCCCCGCCAAGGTCGGATGGCGAAAGAACCTTAGCCGCACGCAAAGCCTCGGGGGCCGGGCGCATTGCCCAGTCCGGCAGCGCCACAGCCCGCGCGACCGGTTGGACCGCCGCAGCCGACAGCGGCCAATCCCCCCACCGATGCCGCAGCACACCCCCGTCCAGCCGTTCGGCCCCGGCGGCATCAACCCCGGCCCGGATCAGGTTGTACCAGCACTCCGCCTGCTTCACGTCGCCCTTGGCCACCACGATCAGCCAGCACCGCGCCCGCGTCATCGCGACGTACAACAGCCGCAACCGCTCCGCCGCCTCCCGCAGGGTGCGAGCCGTCCGTTCGGTCGAGATCAGCGCAGGGCTTTCCTCTTTCCTGACCTTCCAGACCGCCTCACCCCCCGGCAGGCGATAAAGCTCGTCCCGGTCCTGCTGGGGTCGGTCGCCGGTATCGGGCAGGATGACAATCTCCGCCTCCAGCCCCTTGGCACCGTGGACCGTCATCACTCGGATGCGCGACCCTTCGGCGTCAAGCTGGCGCTTCACCTCAACCTCATCCGTCCCCATCCAGACCAGAAACCCGGTCAGGCTGGGCACATCCGACGTCTCATAGGCCAGTGCCTGAGACAGAAGTTCGTCAATCCCGTCCTCCGCTTCGGCCCCCAGCCGCGCCAGCAGCTTGCGCCGCCCATCATGGCGGTGCAGGACGCGTTCGATCAGGTCATAGGGCCGCAGGAAATCGGCCTGCCCGCGCATGTCATCCAGAAACGCCCGCGTGTCGCTGTGGCCCGGATGATCGCGCAGCGCCTCCCACAAATAGCCTTTGCGCGGTTGGGCAAGCTGGAAAAGCTCACGCTCCGACCAGCCGCAGAGCGGCGACCGCAGCACCGCCGCAAGCGAAAGGTCATCCTCCGGCGTGTCCAGAAAGGCCAGTAGCGCCGTCAGATCCTTGACCGCCATCTCGCCGCCAAGGTTCAGCCGGTCAGCCCCGGCAATCGGCAGGCCCAGCGCCTTGCAGGCGCGGATGATCTCATGAAACAGCGGCGACCGGCGCTGCACGAGGATCAGGAAATCGCCATAATGCACCGGCCGCGCCGACGGGCCGCCGTTGCGCGGCACTTGCGGGATCTGTTCACCACCTTCGACCAGCGCCTTGATCTTCGCGGCAATGTCGTGGGCCAGCACCACCTCGGCATCCTCAGGGTGGGGCTGGTCCAGCGGGTCTTCCCATGGCCCCGGCTCAAGCTTGCTGGCCGAATCCACCACGGGCCAGACATCCACCCGCCCCGCCAGACCTTCGTTGAAGGCGATATGGCGTGCCTCACCGCCAATCGCCGCCTGCTGCGGGCCGGCGAAAGTGGCATCCACCACCGAAAGGATCGCGGGCGAGGATCGGAACGAATGGGTCAGCGACCGCAGCCGCAGCGCCTCACCCCCGGCGAGTTGATCCCGGAACAGGTCACGCTTGGCATCAAAGGCCACGACATCGGCGCCTTGGAACGAATAGATCGACTGTTTCTTGTCGCCCACGACAAACAGCGTCCGGGGGCGGTTGCTGGCCCCCAAACCCGCCGTCAGTTCCGCCGCAAGGCTTTCGATCAGCGCCCACTGGTCGGGGCTGGTGTCCTGCGCTTCATCCACCAGAATATGGTCGATCCCACCATCCAGCCGGAACAGAACCCATGCCGCCAGCGCCCGGTCGGTCAACAACGCCTGCGCCCGTGAGATCAGGTCGTCAAAGTCAAGCAGCCCCCGCGCGGCCTTGCGCGCCTGATACTCGGGCAGGAAAACCCCCGCGAACTGATGCAGGGCAAGGGTCTTCTCGGCGCTGGCAAGGGCAAGCCGCTGCAGGCGCGCAGCCTCAACCCGCCCCATCAGGTCATTCAGCGGATCGATCAGCGCACCCAGTTTGGCACGGGTGTCCTTGGTGGGAAAATCGCCGATCTTGGCGGCAAAGTGCTTTGCCGGGTCTTTCGAGCCATCCTTGTGCAACAGAACGCCTTCAAGGGCAGTCAGTGTCGCAAGGTCAGGCGCCACAAGATCAAGCGCGCCCAGCACCACCGCCGCCTTTGCATCCGTGGTGGTCCCAGCCGCAAGGATGCGAACCACGTCAGGCATCCATCCCGCCTCACCGCCCAGAAACACCCCGGCCAGCAGATCGCCCACACCGAACCCCACTGGCAGCCCGAACATCCGCCAGACCCGCTCTGCCCCCAAGGGCGGGGTGAACGACCCGCGGTGCCGGGCGATCTGTTCGATCAGCTTGCTGAAATCCTCGCCATTCTGGACTTCGGTCAACCGCTGCACAGTGGCGGGGGCCAAGGTGTCGGCCATCTCCTCCACGATCTCAGAGCGCATCAGGCGGGCGGCGCGGTCGTCCATCTCGGCAAAGCCGGGGGGCACGCCTGCCTCCAGCGGAAAGCGGCGCAGAAGGCTGCCGCAAAAGCTGTGGATCGTCTGGATGCGCAATCCGCCGGGGCTTTCGATGGCCCGGGCAAAAAGCTGCCGGGCGCGGGCAAGGCGGGGCGTGGCCATCTCCTCCTCGCCCAACTCCAGCAGGTCGCGCCGCAGGATGTCGTCGGGCTGCATCGCCCATGCCCCCAGCCGCTTGAACAGCCGGTTCTGCATCTCGGACGCGGCAGCCTTGGTATAGGTCAGGCACAGGATATGCTGCGGCTCCACCCCGTTCAGGAGCAGCCGCGCCACCCGGTCGGTCAGCACCCGGGTCTTGCCCGACCCGGCATTCGCCGAAAGCCAGGTGTTGCGGCCGGGATGGGCCGCCTCCATCTGCATCAGGCTGGCGGGGGTGATCGTCACGTCAGATCCTCGGCCACGGCATCCGCCGTCATGTCCCATTCGCCATAGCGCGACAGATGGTCATAGTCGGACACGTCCTTGACCGTCTTCATCGCCCGGCGCGCGGTATAGCCCTGCGTCGCCCTCGCATAGCGGGCCATCAGGGCCCCGAACTTTTCCCAGACCTCGTCCACCTCGCCCGGCTGCAGGGTGTTTTCCACCGTCTTGAACGCAGCCTTCACGCCGACAAAGGCGACCCGCGCCACCTCCGCCGGATCGAGCCCCGGGAACGCCCCCCGCTCTGCCATCGCGGCGGCCAGCAAAAGCTGCTTGTCAAAGTGCTTTTGTTCGTCGGTCGAGGGCGGGTCGCCCGTCTTGTAGTCGATCACCAGAAGCCGCCCATCCGCCAGCCGGTCAATCCGGTCGGGCTTGCCGGTCAGGGTGAAATCAAGCCCCTCCAGCGGTGCCGCGCCCCGTTCCTCCAGCAAGACAGGATCCCCGCCCGTGCCGGCTGAGAACGCCAGGAACGGTGCTGCGGCCTTTTCGATCCGCGCCCGCCAGATCGCCCGGGCCAGCGGCCAGGCAACCCGCTCTGCCAGCACCGCATCGGCGATCCGCAACAGGTCATCGCGCGACGTTGCCCCCGCCCGCACGAACCCCTCCAGCACCTCATGCAGGACCACCCCGCGCAGCCTTGGGTCAGGCTCGGGGCGCAAAGGGTCAAGCGGGCGCAGTTTCAGGACATGGCGCGCGTAGATCGCATAAGGGTCGCGGATCAGGGTCTTGATCTCGGTCACCGAAAGCCGCTTTGGCCGCACACCCACCGGTGGCCGGGGTGACGGGCGCAGCGCGGGCTTCGCCTCACCCTCCGGGGTATCGAACACCGCCGCCCGGTCCAGCCACAGCGCCCCGCGCGCCCGCATCGCGGCAAGCGCCTCTGGCCCCTGCCGCCCCGGCAATCCCGCCATCAGGTTCACCAACCGGTTCAGCCAGCGGGACGGCACAGTCTCCGCCTCAGCCCCGCGCACGGCGCGCGACAGCACCACCTCGGGCGCGGCGACCGCCTGTTGGTAGTCATGCGCCGAAAGCCCGATCTTGCGTTCAGGGAGCAGCAACCCCGCCTCCTTGCGCATCGCCCGGTTCAGCCATGGGTCAGGCGGCGGCTGCGCGGGCCATGTGCCATCGTTCAGGCCGCCAAGGATCACCAGATCCGCGCCCTGCACCCGTGCCTCCAGCGTGCCCCAGATCATGATGCCCGGATGCACGCTTTCCGTCTCACGCACTTCATGGCGGTTCAGGACACCGCGAAACAGGCTGGCATAATCGGCAGGCGTCAGGATGCCGGCGACCCCGGCCTCCTCCTGCAATTCGGTCACGGCTTTCAGCGCGGTCTCGCCCGCCTCCTTGTCCCACAGGCCGCCATCGCCCGCCTCGGCAAAGCCACGCGCCAACCGCCGGGTCAGGTCCAGATGCCGGGCCACGAACCCGGCCAGAGGCATCGGTCCAAGGGCTTCGTGCCCACACATCACCTCGCCCAGAACCGCGGCCCAAGCCTCCGCCCCCGCAAGACCCGAAGCGGCGGCCCACCCAGCCACGCTTTCCGCCGAAGGGAAGGCCGGGCCATGGCGGCGGGCGTGAAGCTCATACTCCCGCGTCAGGATCAGGTGCTGGCCACGCCCAAAGACCGCCCCCTGCCCGGAAAAACTCAGCGGATGCTTTAACAGCGCAAGCGCCATGTCCACCGTCAGCCGCTGGCCAAACAGCCCAGCGACCTGCCGCAGCAATCGCCCCGGTGCCGACAGCGCCAAGGGCCGCCCCGCGGAATCGTCGGGCCGGATGCCCCAACGGTCCAGCGCCGCCGTCACCCGCCGCGTCAGATTGCGGTCTGGCGTGACAAGCGCCGCCCGCTGCCCGGTTTCCGCCGCCTGCCGCAGGATGAGTGCGACGGCCAAAGCCTCGGCCCGCTCACCCGGCGCTTCGATCAGGGTCAGGCCTTCGGTTTCCGGCGGCAAGTCGGGCAAAAGCGGCCCCTCGGTCAGCCATTGATCCGTGATCGGCGCGGGCCGCAAGGAAAGTGAGATCAGCCGGTTCCGCCCCGGCGCGGGCGCCTTGGCATCGGTCCAGCGCTGCACGGCGGTGTGGTCGACCCCCAGCCCCTCCGTTACCCGGCGAAAGCGGTATTGCGGGTGATCCTCGGCGGTCAGGGCGTCATCCATGCTGGCCCAGACCGCGCCCGGCAGGTCAAAATCGAAACCCGGCAGCACAACCCCGCCCAGCGGCAGCCGCGCCACCGCCTGCATCAGCAGCGCTGTAGTCCCGCGCGACCCCGTGGACCCCGCGACAATGATCGGATCGGCAGGCTGGGCCATGGCCCAGCCATCGGCCAGCGCGATGACCGCCTGCCGCAGTCGTGCCTCCGACTCCGGGGCGTCATCCGCCATCGCTTGCGCCACGATCCCCAGAAAGGCCTGCGTCCGCGCCCAATGGGCCGAATGGTTGGCCACATCCAACCCGGCGATCCGGTCCGCTGGCACACCTTCGCCCTGCATCTCATCCATGAGTGTGGCAAGGCTGTCAGCCAGATCATAAAGCGCGGCACGCGGGAAATCCGTGGTTCCGGTCTGCAACAGACCATCCAGCAGCACCGAAAGCTCCAGCCGCCGCCGCAGGGCCGGGACCGGTGCCGCAAGTGGCACCGTGCCAAGCGCTGCCGCATCGGTGACCAGCAAAAGCCGCGGCAGAAAGCGCGCGCCATGGGCCTGAAAGCACTCGGTCACCCGCCGCCGCATCCGCTGGGTGTTCAGGATCAGCGTGACCCGCGCCATCGCCTCGGGCGGCTTGCCCGCCATGCGGTGCAGCAGCCCTGCCACCAGTTCAGCCGGGAAATCCACGCCGGGGGGCAGCGCGAACAGGTTCAAGGGTGTGTCAGTCATGCCGGGCAGAGTGCAGAAGCCGCTCAGCCTCGGCAATCCCTTCCGGGTGGCCGACATCGCACCAGCCGCCCTGATGACGGATGCCATAGGCCGTGCCTGCGGCAATCATCTGGTTCCAGACCGGGTTGAGCGAAAAGGCCGCCTCTGCCACCCCCGCCAGCCGCCCGGGCTGCAGGATCTGCGCACCGATATAGACGTGATCCTCGCCCCCCTCCCCGCGTGAGATGCGTCCATCCCGGTCCAGCCGGAAATCCCCCTTCGTGCCATGGCCACGGGTCTCGTCCACCGGCAGCAACAGCAGCAGCGCCTCCATCCGGTCTATGTCCCATGCACCGGCAAGTTCGGCCAGCGGGTTGGCCCCGGTCCAGATGCCATCGCTGTTCAAGACCGCAACCGGCCCCGGTCCCAAAAGCGGCAGCGCCGCGCGCAAGCCGCCGCCGGTTTCCAGAATCTGCGCCCGCTCATCGCTGATGGCGACACCAGATCCCGCCAGATGCGCCTCCATCTGATCGGCAAGGTAATGGACGTTCACCACGACACGGCCCGAGCCCGCGCCACGCGCCACATCCAGCGCATGGTCGATCAGCGCCCGCCCCGCCACCGGGATCAGCGGCTTTGGCCGATCCGCCGTCAGCGCGCCCATCCGGGTGCCGAACCCGGCAGCAAAGATCATCAGCGGGAAGGGGAACATTGGCTTGCGATCCGGCTTAGAAGGTCGGGGGTGGGTTCGGGAAGGACGTCATCGCAGACCAAGCGCAAATCGGCCAGCGCCGGATGCGAAAGATTGCGCTGCAACTGCGCCCAGACCCGGGGGATCAGCGGCAGATAGCCGGGCTTGCCCGCCACCAGACACAGCCGCGCGAAGATGCCAAGGATCCGCAGCGCACGCTGCGCGCCAAGGACGGCATATTGCGCGGCAAAGGCCTCGGCTACCGCCCCGGTTGCCGCGACAAAGCGGGCAATCATCGCGGCTTCGGTCGCCGGTGCCACATCCCGCCGCGCATCCTGCAAGAGCGAGACAAGATCATAGCCGGGCTGCCCCATCTGCCCCAGCTGAAAGTCCAGCAGACCGACCTGCGCCAGCCCGCCCCGCCCGGGCAACCACAGCAGGTTTTCCGCATGATAGTCGCGCAGGATCAGGACGCGCGGGCCATCGGCATGGGCGCGGATCGCAGCCTCCAGTGTGGTCAGGAATGCGTCGGCTGCGGGCTTTCGGCCAGTGGCAGCAAAGGCGTACCACTCCAGCGCAAAGCCCGCCGCCTGCGCCCATTCGGCCGCCGAAAGGTTGGGCAGACCATCCGGTGCAGGGGCCGACTGCAAGTGGCACAGCACATCGACAGCAGGGGCATATAGCGCAGCTTCCCTAAGGGGGTCGGCTTGCAGCAGGCGCGCATAAAGATCGTCGCCCAGATCCTCCAGCAGCAGGAACCCGGCTTCGGTATCGGCCACCCGCACCTCGGGGGCGGACAGGCCAAGGTGGCGCAAGTGCCGCGCCATGGCCACGAAGGCGGCAGGGTCATCCGCCCCACCGGGCGGGTTGTCCATCAGGACGGCGGTCGCAGCCCCCGCGCGCAGCCGCTCATACCGGCGGTCCGAGGCGTCGCCCGCCAGATGCTGTCGCGCAGCCGTGGCCCAGCCTGCCCGCGCAAGGAACAGCGCCGCTTCTGCCGCCCGGTCAGCCATCGCCCAGCGCCTTCCGCATACCGGCCCGCCCGCCCGACATCACCGCGCGCCGCCCGTCGCCCCAAGCCTCCAGCCGCAGGCGCAGCGCGCCCTCCGGCACATGCGCGCCCAGCCGGTCGGGCCATTCCACCAGACAGATCGCCGTCTGAAACGCATCCTCCAGACCCAGTTCCCACACCTCGTCCGGGTGGGTCAGGCGGTACAGATCGGCATGCCAGATCTCCACCCCGCCTGCATCATAGGTCTGCACCAAAGTGAACGTCGGCGACGGGACCTCCTCTTCCCGGCCCAGCCTTGCCCGGATGAAGGCCCGCGCGAGGCTGCTTTTCCCCGCACCGATCGGCCCCTCCAACAGGATGCAATCCCCGGGCCGGGCGATCCCCGCCAAGCGCACGCCCAGCGCGGCGGTGTCAGCCTCGGTCGGCAGGGTCAGGGTCAGGGGGGGCGGTTCGGCCGTGGCTTTGGTCATGCCGACGACCTTAGCCACGCCCGGCACAACCGCAAGGCCGCAGACCCTGCCCGATCAGGCCAGCCGCAAGGCACCAGCCACGGGTTCCAGCGCCGCACCATCCGCATCGGCCCCGCGCGCGCGAAAGGTGATCAGCGTTGCCCCCCCGGTCAGCGGGCGGAAACGGCACGTGACCAGCCGCCCGTCCAGCAGCCGCACATCACCGTCCCAAGGGGTGCGGTCGCCCAAGGTCGTCACGAAATCGGTCGCATCGTCCCACAGCAGGCTTGGCGCGGAATGGTCGCGCCACCAGCGGCACAACGTCCCGATCCCCGCATCCGACAAAAGCACGGCCGGATCGTGGTTCCACAGCTGCGCATAGGCGATGTTCGACATCACCAGCTGACCGCCTTGCGAAAACACCGCCACCCCCTCCTCCACCGCGTCGATCACCGATTGCCCCAGCTCCAGGTCCGCCCGATAGCGGCGGGTCTGGGTCATCTCGTGGCTGATGTCCTCGAACATGAAGGCCAGCGCCCCGTTCGGATGCGGCCGCCCGATCACCCGGTAGGTCTGGCCACCCGGCAAGCTCCACGTTTCCTCGAACAGACCCATCGAGGCCTCTTCCTCCACCTTGGTCAACTGCTTGCGCCAGCTGCGATAGTCCTTGGGTTCGGGGATCATCGCCTTGGCCCGCATCGCATCCAGGACCGCCGGCAGCGTGGGGCGCGCGATCAGGAAGGCGGGCGCAAGGGCCGTCAGGTCGGCCAGCGCCGGATTGAACAGCTGCAACACCCGCGACCGGTCAAAAATCGCCAGACCAATCGGCAGGTCGGCAAAGGTCTTGGTCAGCGTCTGCATGAAATCCCGCAGGGCCGTTTCCGCCTGCACCGCCAGGTTCGCAGCCAGCGCATAGCACAGCACCTCATCCCCTTGCGGGACGCGCACAAGGTCGAACCATTCGGCCCCGCCCTGCATCTGCAGCTTGACCCGCAGCGACCGGCGACCACCCGGCGCCGCCCCAGCATCGGCAAACAGCACCGGCAACGGCCAGGACAGGTCTTCGCCGGATGGCAGCAGTTCCGCCGCGCGGATCAGATAGGCGTGGTTGGCCCAGATGACCGTTCCCCCCATATCCTCCCGCCACATCAGGACGGGCGCGCCCGTCAGAACGGCCCTTTGCGCCGCCAGTTCGTGCTGCAGGGCGGCCATCGCGGCACTGTCGCCCGCGCCGTGGCGCTGTTCGGCGGCGCTGTCGATCATCGCAAGGCGGGTCAGCCCCGTCAGATATTCGCCCCGCAGCAGCACGGGCGGCACGACACCGGGGGCCGAAGCAAGGATGACCAGCCCCGTTTGCGGCAGGCTTGCCAAGGCCTGCGACAGCCCGGGAAACATCGGCCCAAGCCGCGACAGCATCCGGGGCCGGGCAACGGCATCCTCCCCCTCGGGCAGCAGGGACCGCGCGGCGGGGGTGGCATCCAGCAGCCGGTCCCCGTCGAACAGGAACGCCGTGGATGCCGGATCAGCGGCGAACAGACTGCCGTTGCGTGGCACAGCCCGCATCTGCCAGCCGGCCAGCAGGACCAGACAGGCCAGCGCCACGCATGTGGCACTCAGCACCAATCCCAAGGCCGCCATCGAGTCTGCAAGCATGACAGGGCACCACAAATTGCAATGCCTTGAACCTATCGAAAATGCATTAACGGCAGGTTAAGCAGGTTGAGCCTGCCGATAGAGGCATTTGGGCTGCCACCTCAGCCTTCGATCTTGCGATTCTCGCCCAGCGCCCCGCCGGGCGCGACGGCAAGGTCGGCCATGGCCCAGACGGCCTCGACCACCGCGCCAGAGCGTTCCGGGCGGTCTTCGGGCGGCAGAAAGGGATCGGTCGCGTTGGCAAAGGTCAGTTCGGCACCAGACCGTTCCAGCAGCGTCTTGGCGATGAACAGGCCCAGTCCCATGCCTTCATAGCCAGGGCGCTGTTCAGCCTGCGGGTCGGCCCGGCGAAAGCGCACGAAAGGGTCACCGATCCGGCCAATGACGTTCGGGGGGAATCCGTCGCCATCGTCGATGATCCGCACGGTGATGGTGCGATCCGTCCATTCGCCCTCGACCCAGACCGTGGTGCGGGCGAAATCCACCGCGTTCTGCACCAGATTGCGCAGCCCATGAATGATTTCCGGGCGCCGCAGGATGGTCGGCTGGCGGTCCGGGCTGCCATCCATCGGGCCAAAGCCGAATTCCACCCGCTTGCCACGATGCATATGTGGCTCCGCCGCCTCACGCAGGGCGGCGCTCAAGGGGGCCTGCCGCAAGTGCAGGTCATCCTTGCCCACCCGGCCCATGTCCCGCAGGATGTCGCGGCACCGGTCGGCCTGTTCGCGGATCAGCCGCGCGTCTTCCAGAAGGTCAGGCCGATCCGCCAGCTCCTCCATCAGCTCGGCGCTGACCAGCTTGATCGTGGCCAAAGGCGTGCCCAGCTCATGCGCCGCCGCCGCCACCACGCCGCCCAGATCGGTCAGCTTCTGTTCCCGCGCCAGCGCCATCTGCGTGGCCAGCAACGCCTGCGCCATTGACCGCATTTCGGTCGACACCCGGCGCGAATAAAGCCCAAGGAACATGATGCCGATGACAATCGACAGCCAGAAGCCGAACTCGAACAGCATCGGGATCACCAGCTCGCGCCCATCGGCAAAGCGCAACGGCATGTTCCAGAACGCCGAGATCGAGATCAGCACAATCGCGATCCCGCCCAAAAGCAGGGTCGACTGCAACCGAAGCGCGCTGGCCGATATGGTGACAGGTGCCAGCACCAGCAGCGCAAAAGGGTTGGTCAATCCACCCGTCAGGAACACCAGAAACGACAGTTGCGCCAGATCGAACAGCAGGGTGAAAAACGCCTCACCCTCGCTCAGCCGTTTGTTTTCCGGGAACAGGGTGATCGAAAACAGATTGGCCAGCACCGACGCCGCCACCGCCATGTAGCACAGCACCAGCGGCAGCTGCATGCCATAGACCTGATCCACCGCCACGATGGCCGCAAGCTGCCCGCCAATCGCCGTCCAGCGCAGATGAATCAGGGTGCGCAGGCGGATCCAGTTGCTGCTCGCCTCCTCGACCGGAAGCATGATGCCCGCCGTAACCATTCTGTGACCGGATCTTTCCTGCAAGGCGTTTGCCATTGTTAAGGCCGCCGGCTTCTGGGATCAATGCGGCGGGATCGACCAGCAGGGGGCTCTTATGACCAGACTTTACGCAAGCGTTGCCGCGGCTGCCGTTGCCGCCTTGTTGGGGGGCTCTGCCGTATATGTGCTCATGAGCCGCTCTGATGACGCCTTTGCCCAATGCCGTCAGGGCCAGATTGCCGGGGGCGATATTGGCGGGCCCTTCACCCTGGTCAACACCGCGGGCGAAACGGTGACCGACGCCGATGTCCTGACCAAGCCGTCTCTGGTCTATTTCGGCTACACCTTCTGCCCCGATGTCTGCCCCTTCGACATGGCCCGCAATGTCGAGACGGTGGACATCCTCGAAGACCGCGGCTTTGACGTGACTCCCGTCTTCATCTCCATCGACCCCGAGCGTGACACCCCCGAAGCCCTGGGCGACTACGCCGAAAACATGCACCCCAAGCTGATTGCCCTGACCGGGTCGCCGGAACAGGTCAAAACCGCCTCACAGGCCTACAAGACCTTTTACAAACGGCAAGAGTCGGATGACGAGTTTTACCTCGTCGACCATTCCACATTCACCTATTTGATGTTGCCCGGCGTCGGTTTTGTGGATTTCTTCCGCCGCGACGTTACTTCTGACCTCATGGCTGACGGGGTGGCCTGCTTTATCGAGGCCAGCGCCGCCGCCAGATAGGCAGGGCGGCATCCCCGGCGCCCGGAAGGAAGGAAAGACCGATGGCTGAAGAACTTGGCGCAGACCTTGGGGCGGACCGCTCGCTCTTGCTGGTCGATGATGACGAACCCTTTGTAAAACGCCTTGCCAAGGCAATGGAAAAGCGCGGCTTTCAGCCCGATACCGCCCAAAGCGTCGCCGAAGGCCGGGCCAAGGCCTTGGCCCATCCGCCAGCCTATGCCGTGGTCGACCTGCGGCTTGAAGACGGCAACGGCCTTGAGGTGATCGAAGCCCTGCGCGAAAAGCGCCCCGATTGCCGGATTGTTGTCCTGACCGGCTATGGCGCGATTGCAACCGCTGTGGCTGCGGTCAAGATCGGCGCGGTCGACTACCTGTCGAAACCGGCCGATGCGAATGACGTGACCAACGCCCTGCTGGCGCGGGGGGAATCCCTGCCTCTGCCGCCCGAAAACCCTATGTCGGCCGACCGCGTCCGTTGGGAACATATCCAGCGGGTTTACGAGATGTGCGACCGCAATGTTTCGGAAACGGCACGTCGGCTTTCCATGCATCGCCGAACGCTCCAGCGAATTCTTGCTAAGCGCAGTCCAAAGTGAATTGGGATTGTTGCAATACCCGTATTATGGGCCTAATAAACGGTCACAATAATACACAGGGGACAGCACTTTGAACATCGACCTGAATGCTCTTTCGTTGAAGGAGCTGAAAGACCTTCAATCGCAGGTGGCAAAAGCAATTGCGGGTTTTGAAGACCGCCGCAAACGTGAAGCCCTTGTAGAGCTTGAAGAAAAGGCCCGCGCCATGGGTTTTTCGCTGGCTGAACTGACCGGGGCTGCGCCCATGCGCAAGCGCACGCCGTCGACGGCGAAATACGCCAACCCGGCCAACAAGGCCGATACCTGGTCTGGCCGTGGTCGCAAGCCGCGCTGGTTCAGCGAGGCGCTTGCCAAGGGCAAAAAGCCGGACGACATGGCGATCTAAAGCCGGTCAGGCCTGCGACCGCAGCCATTTCAGAAAAGCCCGGGCGGCGGCACGCTGTGGCCCGGGCAAGGTCACCACAAAATAGGCAGGAAGCTTGTCCTCGCTTTCGTGCACCACGCGCAGACGGCCCTCGGTGACATCGGCCTCGATCAGCGCCATGCTTTCCACAACCAGACCCAATCCTTGCCGCGCACCGGCAATTGCCAATTCCTCACCCGGGAAATCGGTTGCGCTCAGATTGGCCGGATCAATCCCAAGATGTCGAAGATAATTGTCTTGCTCCGGCCAGTTGCGCGACAGGATCCAATCCATCTCGATCATCTCTTCCACGGAGAGCGTTTCCTTGCCGCCAATCAATGACGGCGCCCCCGCAATCACCAATCGGGCCGAGGCAAGGTAAGTCGCCTCCACTCCGGGCCAGTCGCCATCGCCATAGCGGATCGCCAGGTCCATCCGTTCACGATGCAGATCGACGACCCGGTTGTCAGGGTGCAGCGACAGACCGATGTCTGGGTACTTTTCCCAGAAGTCGCGCAGTCTGGGCATCAGCCATTGCGCGGCGAACCCGGCAGTCAGCGTCACCCGGACGGGTTGATCCACTTCCCCGGCGCGCAAGGCCTCCACCCCGCGCTGCAATGTCAGGAACCCCTCACCCAGCGCTTGCGCCAATTGTTCTCCATCCGCGGTCAGGCTGACCCCGCGCCCGTCGCGCTGCACCAGCGACTTGCCAAAGTGATCTTCCAGCCCCCGCACCTGTTGGGCCACCGCCGCATGGGTCACGCTCAGCGCGCGCGCCGCTTGGGAAAAGCTGCGCAGTTCCGCCGTCGCCGCAAAGGCGCGCAAGGCGGTAAGCGAAGGCAGGCTGCGCCAATCGATCGTCATATGATAGCTGGACTTACATGTTAGCAGGCTTTCTGAATCGCAGAATGCGCTTTTTCATGCGAAAAGACAGCATGTTCTTGGATGAATGGAGAAAGAAAATGTTGAACATCTTTGCAGACGCCCTCTTGCTTGCTACCCGCTTTGGCCAGATTTCGGGCGAAGAAAACCGCGCTCGGCCGCAGCGGCCCACCCAGAACGAGTTTCGGGAAAACGAAGGGCTCCGCCTGTCAGACCGGCTGCGGAACCTTGGGCGCTAAGGTGGGCTGTTCTACCGCTCAGCCGCAGTCAGCCAACAGCGCGTGCACACGCGCGACATAGTCCGCCCGCACCTCTGCGGGCGGACGAAGCCTGATTTCCAGCCCTTGCGCAACGCCGGGCGCAGGCTTGCCGAACAGCTTGTCGGCCTCCCCCTCCCGAAATCCTGCGATCCGCACCGCTTCCAGCCAGGCGCTGATCTTGTCCGCAGCCTTGATCGCCTTCTTGATCGGCGCTGGCAGCACCGCCGGCAGCCCGAACCGCAGGTGGATGGCCGCCGAAAGCCGTTCATCCAGCGCGCCGTAGCCGGGGCCGACCGCCGCCTTCACCGGGCTGATCATGTCACCGATCACATATTCCGGCGCGTCATGCAGCAGGGCCGCCAACCGCCAGCGCGCCGCGATGCCGGGGCTGGCGCGCGCAAAGATTTCTTCGACCAGCAGCGAATGTTCCGCCACCGAATAGGGCCAGTCGCCCCGGGTCTGCCCGTTCCACCGCGCGACAAAGGCAAGGCCATGGGCGATGTCCTCCACCTCGATGTCCATCGGGGTCGGGTCCAGCAGGTCCAGCCTGCGCCCCGAAAGCATCCTCTGCCACGCCCGTCCCGCCATTGCCCTGCCCTGTCCAGATGACCGCACTCTCCACACCCGCCGCCATTTGGCAAGCGCGCCGAACCAGCGCCCCTCTGTCGCGTTGTCAGGCCCGACTCTATTTGATATGGCCCCATCCAGACATGAAACCGGCTTGCGGCACTGCGCAGGCAGAACACTTAAAGCAGGACTGTATGGATTATATCGTCAAGGACATCGCTCTCGCCGAATTTGGCCGCAAGGAACTTACCATCGCCGAAACCGAAATGCCCGGCCTCATGGCCTGCCGCGAGGAATTCGGCGCGTCGCAGCCCCTGAAAGGCGCGCGCATCGTCGGCAGCCTCCACATGACGATCCAGACCGCCGTCCTGATCGAAACGCTGACCGCCCTTGGCGCTGATGTGCGCTGGGCGTCCTGCAACATCTTCTCGACCCAGGACCACGCCGCCGCCGCCATCGCCGCCGGTGGCACCCCGGTCTTCGCGATCAAGGGCCAGACCCTGACCGAACACTGGGATTACCTCGACCGGTCCTTCATGTTCCCCGAAGGCGCGAACATGATCCTCGACGACGGTGGTGACGCCACGCTCTACGTCCTCCTCGGCGCCCGCGCCGAAGCGGGTGAGGATATCATCCCCGTCCCGCAGTCCGAGGAAGAGGAAGTCATCAAACTGCAGATCGCCAAGCGGATGAAGGAAACCCCCGGCTTCTTCACCAAGACCCGCGCCGCGATCAAGGGCGTGTCCGAAGAAACCACCACCGGCGTCCACCGCCTCTATGACCTGCACAAGAAGGGCCAGCTGCCCTTCCCGGCGATCAACGTCAACGACTCGGTCACCAAATCGAAGTTCGACAACAAATACGGCTGCAAGGAATCGCTGGTTGACGGCATCCGCCGCGCGACCGATACGATGATGGCCGGCAAGGTCGCCGTCGTCTGCGGCTACGGCGACGTGGGCAAGGGCTCCGCCGCCTCGCTGCAAGGCGCGGGTGCACGGGTGAAGGTCACCGAAGTTGACCCGATCTGCGCCCTGCAGGCCGCGATGGACGGGTTTGAGGTCGTGCTGCTGGAAGACGTCGTGAACAGCGCCGACATCTTCATCACCACCACCGGCAACCGCGACGTCATCCGGATCGAGCATCTGCGCGAGATGAAGGATATGGCCATCGTCGGCAACATCGGCCACTTCGACAACGAAATTCAGGTCGCCGCGCTGAAGAACCACAAGTGGACCAACATCAAGGATCAGGTGGACATGATCGAAATGCCCTCGGGCAACCGGATCATCCTTCTGTCCGAAGGCCGCCTGCTGAACCTTGGCAACGCCACCGGCCATCCGTCCTTCGTGATGTCGGCCAGCTTTACCAACCAAGTCCTCGCGCAGATCGAGCTTTGGACCAAAGGCCAGGACTACGCCCCCGGCGTCTATATCCTGCCCAAGGCGCTGGATGAAAAGGTGGCCCGCCTGCACCTCAAGAAGATCGGCGTCAAGCTGACCGAGCTTCGCAAGGAACAGGCCGACTACATCGGCGTGAAGCCCGAAGGCCCGTTCAAGTCGGATCACTACCGCTATTGATCGCCTCTGCCCTGGCTCGGGTCAGCCGATAGCTGATCCAGCCGGGGCGTCGGCTGTCCGGCCCCTCCTCGACATAGCCCGCCTTCTGCAAGGCCCGCCGCGAGGCGGCATTGTCCGGGTGAACGACAGCGAAAATCGACGTCAGGTCAGGGTGCTGCACGAAGGTGCGCCCGCTGTGAATGGCAAGGATGGCCGAGCCAAGCCCCTTGCCCCAATGCGCCCGCCCGAACCAGTAGCTGAACTCGGCGCTGGAGCCTGCGTCAAACAGCATCCGCACCTGACCGACAATCTCGCCATCGCGCAGAACCGCCAGCACCTCGTGGTGGTCACTGTTCGACAGGTCGATCAGCTGCCGCGCCAGATCGTCATCAAGCGGGTCGGGATAGGGTTCGTACATCATCGCCCAGACCGCCGGATCGTCCAGCAAGGCGCGATACACCGGCAAGTCGGTCTGGGACCACGGGCGAAAGCGATAGGTCGGCGCAAGGCTGCGCGGCTTGAATGCCAGCTTCGCCTTTTCAGACACGTCTTCATCAATGTCATCATCACAACCGGCAACGACCCAACCGATCTGAACCGGATCATAGGCCAGCGCGATCAGATGCGAACGGCAGTATGCGATCTCGGCGCCTGACAGCACACCGTCTGACCGGCGCCGCTGCCTGATGGCATCGCCGATTGCGGGGGCTTCAATCACGGGGGCTTCGGGAAGGCTGGGTGTCGGTGCAGTACTCTTCGGCAGCGTAATTTGCATCGTGTCAATCTCCCGTCAGAAATGGCGTGAAGGTTGGCGTTTCCAGACTCCTAGATGGGACTGCCCCGCTCTGGTTCAAGGCCTTGGTGGGCCGCATCAAACTGTTTTGGCCATCGCAACAATGACGATCTACAAACGAATTTCTGCTTCCCCAAAGGGGTCGGGGCGACTACGGTTCGGGGCATTCAACTTTAATTTACCAGTCCAAGGGAGAGACGCAGAATGGGCAAGCGGGACGAACTTATCGCCAAATACGCCGAAGACCTGAAATCCAAATGCAAGGTTACGCCAGACATGGCGCTCCTGACCAAGGTAACCATCGGCTGCGGCCCGTCGATCTATGACAACGATGCCCAGACTGTCGCGGCTTCTGACCCCGAAGAACTGGCGCGGATCAAAACCAATTTCCTGATCAAGAAGCTTGGCCTCAAGGATGGGCCGACCCTGATGGAAGGCATCCACGCCGCCGTCGACACCTATGGCAAGTCCGAACGCAACAAGTTCCGCGCAGTGTTTTATTATTTGCTCGTCAAGCATTTCGGCCGCGAAGCCGCTTACAAGTAGGGCGCAGCCGCGGCGACAAGCGCCTCCCTCCTCCCTCTATGGAGGGGTGGGGGCGACCTTGGCCCGACCGTCGGCATTTGAACCAAAACCAAGACACTCGCGCCTTGCCGCAGCAGGGCAATCCGGGCATCACTGTCCGGTCGGGGCAGTACGCCCGGGACTCTTTGGAAGATCACGCGGTGCTTGGGGTGTGCGCGTGGGTTGGATGAGGGGTCCTGTAGGGGTACAGGGCCCCTCATGCCATTTTCTCGCGCACCGCCAGTTTCTGACCCTGCTGCTGCGCTTCAGGTCTCACATCCACAAATCAGATTTCAACTGATGGCTGTCAGCGCATGCAGGCCGGGCTTAAGCCCGGCTGAGCCCACATCAGCGGTCGATACGCCCAGCTTCAGAACGCGTTCAAGACCGCGCCCATGATCGTGCAGCCGACGACGGCGTTCACCCCGTCAATCACCGTCAAAGACGGTTTGCGCAGCGCGAAGGCATAGTTCATCGCGACCCACGGCATGACCAGAAACGCCCCGACCCCCAGCCCCGCGACTGCCCCGCCGCCGACCGTCGTCACCCCCGACGTGGCCAGCAGGTGCCGCATCATCCCGGCGACCAGCACCATTGCCGCCAGCCCGACGACAAAAGGCGTCGGCCCGCTTGCCTTCTGCTCGGCCTCCGTCACGCCCGAGGCCGCCATCCATGGCCTGGACATCGCAATGTACCAGACCGCGCCAAAGCCAAAGGCGGCCAGCGCCGCCACGATCACATTCAAGAACTCCATCTGCGTCCCCCTTGTCGTTTTGACAAAGGGTGCCGCAATCCAGGCCTTCAGGATAGGGGGTTTCCCGCGACGTCCGGCGCAAGTCTTGCCAAACGGTTAACGCCAACGTCCAAGCGATTGATCTTGTTGACCCGAGGGCCTGTCCCTGCCCGGGACAGTCAGGGCTCCACGCCCCCCATGCGGCAGACGATCTCCCATTCCTCGGGGGATACGGGCTGCACCGAAAGCCGGGTGTTGTTCACCAGAACCATGCCCTCCAGCCCCGGCTGAACCTTGCACTCCTCAAGGCTGACTGCCCGCTTGAACGGCCTGACCGCCTTGATCCAGACGCAGTCCCAACGGGGGTCGTCCGTGGTGGAATCGGGGCTGCTTTCGCGGCAGACCTCGACGATCCCGACGACTTCCTTGCCGATGTTGGAATGATAGAAGAAGCCCAGATCCCCCACCCTCATCGCCCGCATGTTGTTGCGGGCCTGATAGTTGCGGACCCCGTGCCACTCCTCACCCTCATCGCCCTTGGCGACCTGATGGTCCCAGCCCCAGACATCCGGTTCAGACTTGAACAGCCAGTAGCTCATCCGACCACCCGCTTCCATTCCTGGATCATGACCGAGGAGAACAGCCCCGCCTTCGCGTAAGGATCGGCCTCGGCCCAAGCCTCCGCCTCCGCGCGGGTGGCGACGCCCAGCACGATCAGGCTGCCACACATCTGGCCCGCCGCGTCGATGAAGGGGCCGGCCTGTTCGACGACGCCAGTGGTCTGGATATGCTCCAGATGGGCGGCGCGGTTTTCGACGCGGGTTTGCAGGGCGTTGGGTTTGTCGAGGCAGATCAGGGCAAAGCGCATGGTCATTCCTGTTTGAGAGGCCGCCGCATCAGCTGGCCGATGGCATCATTCAGCGCGATCCGGCCAGAGGCAAGGGCATCCACCATCGCCGTCACCGGCATGTCGACCCCCATCCCCTCGGCCAACCGCATCACCGCGCGGGCGGTGGCAACTCCTTCGACGGTGATGGTCGCGTCAAACGCCTCACCGCGACCAAGCGCATGGCCGAACCGGAAGTTGCGCGACTGCGACGAGGTGCAGGTCAGCACCAGATCGCCAAAGCCGGAGAGACCTGCCAGCGTCTCGGCCCTTGCGCCAAGGGCTTCGGCCAGCCGGACCATCTCGGCATAGCCGCGGGTCATGAGCGCGGCACGCGCGCTGTCGCCAAGCCCGGCGCCGATCACCGTTCCGGCGGCGATGGCGATGACATTCTTCAGCGCCCCGCCCAGTTCCGCGCCCCGGACGTCATTGGTCCGGTACAGGCGCAGGGTCTGGGTCGAGAGGAGGTCCTGCAACGCAGCCCCATCCCCCGTGGTCGCCAGCGTCAGCGCGGTTGGCAGACCCTTGGCGATGTCGGCGGCGAAACTTGGGCCGGTCAGGATCGCAGCCGTGGCCCCTGCCCGCCGTTCCTCGATCAGGGCCACCGGGCCGCGCAGGCTGGAAAGGTCAACGCCCTTGCAGCAGGCCACCAGTGGCTGGCGCGCGTCGATCTGTGGCCATTGGTCCAAAAGCGCACCAAGGCTTTGCATTGGCACTGCCAGAAGGAGGGCCTGCCCGCCGCAAACATCAGCGATTTCGGCGTGAATAGAGACGTTTTCTGGCAGGAGCACCCCGGGCAAAACCCCATCGTTGCGGCGGCTTTCCTGCATGGCCTGCACTTGTGCCGCGTCCCGGGCCCAGAGGCGGACTTGCCGACCGCCAGTGCCCAAGGCCACGGCCAAGGCCGTGCCGAAAGCGCCAGCCCCGATGATGCCGATCATGCCTTGGCCCCCTTCTTGCCAGACCCCAGAAGGGCGGGAGCGGTGTCATCCAGCGGCCAGCGGGGCCGGGCAGCGAAGTCTGACGACGGGAGGATGCCGACCCTTATCCGCTCGATCCCCGCCCAGGCGATCATGGCGGCGTTGTCCGTGCACAGACGCAGGGGCGGTGCGAGGAAGGGGGTGCCGTGACGGGTGGAAACAGTCTCTAACATGGCCCGAATGGGCTTGTTTGCTGCAACACCGCCCGCGACGGCAAGGGCTGTCACAGGACCCGACAAGGCCAGCGCGCGGTCGGTCTTGATGGCCAGAACCTCGGCCACGGCGGCCTGAAACCCGGCGCAGAGGTCGCGGCGGTCCTGCACGGTCAGCCCGCCATGCGCGACAATCAGGCTGTCCCTGGCCCGCAGCAACGCAGTTTTCAGTCCGGAAAAGGACATGTCACAACCTTCACGGTCGAGCAGAGGCCGTGGGAAGGCAAAGCGCTTGGGGTCGCCCAGCATCGCTTCGCCCTCGACCGCCGGGCCGCCGGGTTGGGGTAGGCCCAAGAGCTTGGCGGTTTTGTCAAACGCCTCACCGGGGGCGTCATCGATCGTGCCGCCAAGGCGGCGGAAACGGTCAACGCCTTCCACCAGCAGGAACTGGCAATGCCCGCCGGATACCAGCAGCATCAGATAGGGAAAGGCTATCTCATCGGTCAGTCGGGGCGTCAGGGCGTGCCCGGCAAGATGGTTGACCGCCATCAGCGGCAGGCCGCGCGCGGCAGCAAGGCCACGCGCCAGCATGACACCCGAAAGAACGCCGCCGATCAGGCCCGGGCCTGCCGTCACCGCGATGCCGTCAAGCGCGTCCAGCCCAACGCCAGCCACGGTCAGCGCCTCTTCGACCACCGAGTCCAGCCGTTCGGCATGGGCTCGGGCGGCAATCTCCGGCACGACCCCGCCAAAGGCTGCGTGCAGGTTGGTCTGGGCCAGCACCTGCGACGACAGGATCTCAGGCGGCAGACCCGGTGTCAGGCGTACGACCGCCGCTGCGGTATCGTCGCAACTGCTTTCAATGCCGAGAAGGGTAAGGGTCCGGTCCATGGCCGCCGTTGCGTGAAGGATGCCCGGCAGGTAACACCATGGGCATGGCGAGACAATCCACCCGAACCGCGATCCCGGTGCTGCTGACGCGGCCTGCGGCACAGTCACGGTCTTTCGCGGCGGCGCTGGAGGCGCGGTTGGGTGCCTTGGTGCGCCCGGTCATTGCGCCGTTGATGGCACCGGTTTTCCTGACGCCCGATCTGCCGGATGGGCCCTTTGCGGCGGTGATCTTCACCTCGGCCACTGCAGTCAAGGCGGTGGCCGGGCTGGACCTGCCAAAGCGCGCCTGGTGCGTGGGCGGCCAGACGGCAGCGCGGGCCAGTGCGGCAGGGTTTCAGGCGGTGTCTGCCGAAGGCGATGCGGCGGCGCTGGTGGCGGCGGTTCTGGCCGACCCCCCGGATGGCCGGCTTTTGCATCTGCGTGGCGAAGAGGTGCGGGGCGAGGTGGCGGAGCAGTTGAATTCCGCAGGCATAGAGACGTTTTCGGCGGTCGTTTACCGTCAGGAACCGCAGGCGTTGTCGCCTGAGGCGGCGGAGTTGCTGTCGACGGATGGCGGGGTGATCGTCCCCCTTTTCTCACCCAGAAGTGCTGTCTTGTTGCGTCAGGCGCTGCCTGCCGGGATGCGGGCGACCCTGCGGCTGGTGGCGATGAGCGACGCCGTCGCCGAGGCGGCAGAAGGCATGCCGCATGAGGCACTTGTCGTGGCCCGGCGGCCAGACGCCGAAGCGATGCTGGAGGCGGTCCGACGGTTTGCGGAAATGCGCCGCGCGCCTTGAACCCACCGGCTGCGAGTGCTTAGGTGGAAGGAGGCCGAAAGCGAAAGGGCCGAACCCATGACCAGACGCAAGGACGCAACACCTGACGCCTCAGCCGAGGCGGTGACCGGGTCTGACCTGCCCCCAGCCGACGCGGTTGTCGAGGGTGTGCCAGAGACTCAGGTGCCGGAGATTCCGGCGCCCGAGACGCCAGTGCACGAGCCGCCGATCCCGCAGGCGTCGTTCTTGCCGCCGCCTGAGGTGGTTGACAGGCCTGCGCGCCGCTCTGGCGTGCTGGGGCCTTTGCTGGGTGGGGCGCTGGCGGCTGCGGCGGGGTTCGGGCTGGCGCATTTCAACGTGTTTGGGCTGGCGGCACCCGACCAGTCGACCGAGATCGCAGCCTTGGGTGAGCGGCTGGATGCGGCGGTTGCGGCGTTGGAGGCGGGCCAAGCCGGGCTGCAGCAGGGAATTGACGGGTTGGCCGGGCGTGTTGCCACGCTGGAGGCGGCGCCGGTCGCGAATGTGGGGGATCTGGACCAGCGGTTGGCGGCGCTTGAGGCGCGGCCGGTGGGCGAAGGTGCCTTGACCGCCGAAGTAGAGGCGAAGCTGGCCGAGCTGGAGCAGCGGTTGGCGGCCCTTCCCGAAGGTGGGGCTGCGACGGCTGAGGTGGATGCAGCGCTCGCCCGGTTGGCCGAGGTGGAGGCCGAGGCGGAGGCGCGGGCAGCCGAAGCGGCGGCCTTGGCCGAAGCGGCGGCACAGGCCCGGGCGCTGGAGGTCTTGGCGGCGGCGGTGGCAACCGGTGGGGCGTTCGAGGCCGAGCTTGCAGCGGTGGCCGATACTGACCTGCAGGCGGCTTTGGCGCCGCATGTGGCGGGCGTGGTGTCGCTGGCGCAGCTGCAAGCGGACTTCCCGGAGGCGGCGCGGGCGGCGCTGCAGGTGGCGCGGGCCAATGACTCCGAGGCGAGCTGGGGCGCACGGCTGGTGGATTTCCTTGGCGCGCAGACCGGGGCGCGGTCGCTGACCCCGCGCGAGGGGGATGACCCCGATGCCATCCTGTCGCGTGCGGAGTTCGCCTTGAGTGAGGATCGGCTGGCCGACGCCCTGACCGAGCTTGAGGCGCTGGACCCGGCCGTGCGCGTGCCGCTGGACGGGTGGGTGGCCAATGCCCGGGTCCGGGTGGCGGTGGATGCGGCGCTGGCGGAGGCATCTTGATGCTGTGGTCGCTGACAAAGATTGTCCTGTTTGTTGTGATCATCGCCGCGCTGGCGTTGGGCGCGGGCATGCTGACCGAAACCGGTGGTGCGATGCGCATCCTTGTCGCCGGGTGGGAGTTCACGATCGGCCCGATGCAGGCGGTGGTGCTGGGCGTCGTGCTGTTCGTCGCGGTGTGGCTGTTGCTGAAGGTGCTGGGTCTTCTTGGCGCGACCGTGCGCTTTCTGAATGGCGATGAGACGGCGATCTCGCGCTATTTTGACCGGAACCGGGAGCGCAAGGGCTATCGCGCGCTGTCCGAGGGGATGATGGCGCTGGCTTCGGGTGAGGCGCGGCTGGCGCTGACCAGGGCACAGACGGCGGAGCGGCTGCTGGGCAAGCCGGAACTGACGACGCTGCTGGTGGCGCAAGCGGCCGAGGCGGCGGGCGACCGCAAGCGCGCGACCGATGCCTACAAGCTGCTCTTGTCGGATGAGAAGACCCGCTTTGTCGGCGTGCGCGGACTGTTGCAGCAAAAGCTGGCCGAGGGGGACCGCGAGACCGCCCTGAAACTGGCGGAGAAGGCGTTCCAACTGCGGCCCAAGCATGCAGAAACGCAGGATCTTCTGCTCAAGCTGCAATCGGATGCGGGTGACTGGTCCGGTGCGCGGGCCACGCTGGGCGCGAAGCTGAAGACGGGAAGCCTGCCGAAGGATGTCTATCGCCGCCGTGATGCGGTGCTGGCCCTGCAGCAGGCCCAGACGGTGTTCGACGACAACGCCAGCATCGAAGCCCGCGAAGCAGCCATCGAGGCGAACCGGATGTCGCCGGACCTGATCCCGGCGGCGGCAATGGCAGCGCGGGGCTATGTGGCCAAGGGCGACAAGAAGCACGCGACGCGCGTGCTGAAAAAGGCGTGGGATGTGATGCCCCACCCCGACCTTGCCGCCGCCTTTGCCGAGATTGAGCCCGAGGAAACCCCGGCAGAGCGGTTGAAACGGTTCAAGACCCTGACCTCGCTGCGCACCGACAGCGAAGAAACCAAGATGCTGCAGGCCGAACTGCTGGTCGCGGCCGAAGAGTTTCCCGCCGCCCGGCGCGCCTTGGGCGATGTGGCGACACAGCACCCGACCCAGCGGTCGCTGGCCATTCTGGCAGCGATTGCGCGGGGCGAAGGGGCCGATGATACCGTCGTGCGCGGGCTGGTCGCGCAGGCCATCGCCGCGCCGCGCGGGCCGCAATGGTGCTGCGACAAGTGTCAGGCGATCCATGCGGCATGGCACCCGATCTGTGACAACTGCGGCAGCTTTGATACGCTGACATGGCGCGAACCCCCCGTCTCTTCGGACGCGCCGCCCGGTCTGGCAGAGCTTTTGCCGCTGATGGAAGCCCGCCCCGAACCGCCGCAGCCCGAGCCCGAGCCTGAAGACGCGACCGACGCTGACGCCACGGGTGAGCAGCTTCGCCTGGACGACATCGCGCGTCGCGCAAATTAGGGCTACACACCGCGTTTTGGCGGTGCTAAGAGCCGCCAGATAAGGACGCCGCTGTAGCTCAGCTGGTAGAGCACGTCATTCGTAATGATGGGGTCGGGGGTTCGAGTCCCTTCAGCGGCACCACTACCATCACAGAAAACCTTGCGACCGGAATGGGTTGCAAGGTTTCTTGATTTTCAGGCCCCCCTCTGACCGGGCTGGAGGGTGAGCGTCCGGACATTCTTGGCAGGCCGCCGCGCTGTGCCGGGCAAGTTAGCCATCCCTGAAGAGCCGATCGAATTCACTGTAGCCAGGGACCTGAAATCTGCAAATTTCTGCGAATGCAGGTTTGAGGCTTTCCGGACCGATTCCGATGACTGTCAGACCTGCGGCATGGGCAGATATGGCACCGGGAAGCGCGTCTTCCACGGCAAAAGCTGCGTCGGGACCAAGGTTCAGTTGCCGCAAGGTTTCAATATAGGGCAACGGGTCGGGCTTGCCGCGCGGCAGGTCGGCGCCCGAGACCATGACCGGTATGCTTGCGGACAGGCCCAGCTGATCCAGCGCCGCGATGATGTGCCGTCGGGGAGAGGACGAACAGACCGCAACCGTCAAACCCGCAGCGACAAGCCGCTGCACGGCCTTGGCGGCACCCGGTACAGGCTGCCGCATCAGCGGCAGAAGGATGTCAGCCTCGGCACCGATCTGCTGTGCAAGGTTGGAACGGTGGCTGTCCGTCAGGTCGGGGCCCATGACCGCGGTCAGAAAGCCACGCAGACCGCGTCCGACAAAGGCGTCATAGACGGATTGCGGGATGTCGATGCCCAGCCGGGCCAGAACACGGCGCTTGGCCTCTTCCCAGGCGGGTTCGGACAGGACGAGGGTTCCATCCAGATCGAAGATCGCTGCGCGGTAGTCGGATAGCTGCATCCGGTCAATTCCCCTTGCTGGACTGGGGTGCTAGGGTCTGGCCGAACCGCATGAAGGACGCCAGATGACCGACCTTGCCGCCCGCTACGCCGCCGCCCGCCGCATCGCTGCCGACGTTGGCGGGATGGCGCTGGACTATTTCCGGAAATGGGACGAGCTGACCATCGACGTGAAGGGGCATCAGGATTTCGTATCCGAGGCCGACAAGAATGTCGAACTGGCTGTCCGTGCCGCCCTGGCGCAGGCCTTCCCCGAGGACGGGATCGTCGGCGAAGAGGGTGCGCCAACCCCAGGGACAAGCGGCTTTACCTGGGTGATCGACCCGATTGACGGCACGACGAACTTTATCAACGGCATCCCGCAGTGGTGCGTGATCATTGCCTGCGTCCATCAGGGGCAAACGGTGATTGGCGTGGTCCATGACCCGGTGCATGACGAATTGCACCATGCAATGGCGGGGGGCGGGGCGTTCTGCAATGACCGGCCGATCCGCTGTTCGGCCAAGACCAGCTTGCGCGAGGGGTCGCTGGGTGTGGGCTTTTCGGGGCGCACGCGGATCGAGGGGATCAAGCGGCTGATCAACCTGTCCTGCGATGCGGGCACGGTGTTCTGGCGCAACGGGTCGGGCGGGCTGTCGCTGGCCTATGTGGCGACGGGGCGCATCCTTGGCTATGTCGAGGAACACATGAACGCCTGGGATTTTCTGGCCGGTCATCTGATCGTCGCCGAGGCCGGGGGTCGGGTCGAGCCGGTGGACGCCGATGACGCCATTGCCAACGGCGGGCGCGTTGTCGTCTCGGGGGCGGGCGTGTTCGACGCGGTGATGGGCCTTGCCAAGGCGGCCTACGACGCCTGAGCGGGGATCAGCACCGGGCCGGAGGCGGCAAAGGAAATTGTGACCGCATCGCCGACCGTGAAGGGGGTGGCCACGTCATCAAGGACGGCAAAGACGGTGCCGAAAGCGGCGGTCACGGTGTATTCCATCCGACTGCCGACATAGGTGGCCTTGTCGATCACCGCCGCCACCCCGTCACCCTGCCCTGCGACCAGCCGCATCCGGGACGGCCGGACGGCCAGTTTCGCCGGACCTTGGGGCAGCCCGCGCGATGGCAGGCGGTGGGTGTAGTCGGCGATCCGTACGGTCGCCATATCGCCGTCCAGCGCTGTAATCTCCACCGGGATCAGGTTCGCCTCGCCGATGAAGTCGGCAACGAAGGCGTCGGCCGGGGCTTCGTAGAGTTCACGCGGGGTGCCCTTCTGTGCAATGGCGGCGTTGCGCATCACCACAATCTCATCCGACACGGCCAGGGCTTCTTCCTGATCGTGGGTCACATAGACGACGGTGAGGCCAAGGGTCTGCTGGATTTCGCGAATCTCCTCGCGCACCTGGCGGCGCAGTTTGGCGTCTAGGTTCGACAGGGGTTCGTCGAACAGCAGGACCTGCGGTTCCAGCACCAGCGCCCGCGCGACGGCCACACGCTGCTGCTGGCCGCCAGACAGCTCTGACGGGAGGCGGGCGCCATAGCCCGTCAACCCGACCAGCCCCAAACCGGCCAGCGCCTTTTCCTTTGTCTCCGCCTTGTCGAAGCCGGAAAACTTCAGGCCATAGCTGACATTCTCCATCACCGTCATATGCGGGAAAAGGGCGTAGCTTTGAAACACCATCGACACATCTCGGTCGGTGGCGGGCAGCTTCGTCACGTCCTTGTCGCCGATGAAGATGCGCCCCCGCGTGGCCATCTCCAGCCCCGCGATCATCCGCAGCGTCGTGGTTTTGCCGCAGCCTGAAGGGCCAAGCAGGGTGACCAGCGTGCCCGCCTTGACCTCAAGGTTGATGTTGTCCACCGCCGTGACCTTGGTGCCATAGACCTTGGACACGTTTTCAAACCGGACCGAGGCGGCCTTGGCGTTGATCCCCGTCATGTGCAGACCCCGTTCATTCAGTGTCCCTCGGCATGGCTTGTGCGCCTGCCGATCTGCGTGCGCCCGACCAGCAGTTGCAGGAGGCCCACGGCGGCCAGCATCACGAAGATGAGTGCCGTGGAATAGGCGATGGCCAGCCCGTAGTCGTTATTCTCCACCCGCCCGATGATATAGCTGGTGGACATGTCGTAGCGCGCCGAGACGAGGAAGATCACCGCCGAAATCGCCGTCATCGCCCGGACGAAGCTGTAGACCAGCGCCGCAAGGATCGCCGGGCGCAGCAAGGGCAGGATCACCGCGCGGAACGTCTGCCACGAATTCGCCCCGAGCGTCAGGCTGCTTTCGTCAAGCGACTTGTCCAGCTGGCTCATCGAGGCGATGCCCGCCCGCACCCCGACGGGCATGTTGCGGAAGATGAAGCTGATCACAAGGATCAGGCCAGTGCCGGTGATTTCGATCGGGGGGACGTTGAAGGCGAGGATATAGGCGACCCCGATCACCGTGCCGGGGATGGCAAAGGACAGCATCGTCCCGAACTCGAACGCGCGTTTGCCGGCGAAGGTCTGCCGGGTCAACAGATAGGCGGTGATCAGGCCAATCGCGGCGGTGAGGGGTGCGGCCAGCGTGGCGATGATCATGGTGGTCCAGAAACTGTCCCACGCCGAGCCGGTCCAACGCAGGCCCCCGTCACCCCAGTCGATGCGGAAGGCGGTGATGTAATGCTTGAAGGTCAGCGTGTCATCGACGCCCCAAAGCTGCACGACAGACCCGTAAAGGATCATCCCGTAAACGACGATGGTGAAGGCCGACCACAGCGCCACTACGGCATAGACCGGGATCGCAAGGCCGCCGGGCATTGGCGGATGCACCCCCGCGTCACCCTTGCCGGTGACCGTGGTATAGCTTTTGCGCCCCAGCCAGAAGCGTTGCAGATAGAACGCCCCCAGCGTAAACCCCAGAAGGACCACCGCAAGAATGGCCGCGCGGCTTTGGTCATATTGCGCGCCGACGATGGCAAAGAAGATTTCGGTCGACAGCACGTCGAAGTTGCCACCCAGCACCAAGGGGTTGCCGAAATCGGCCATGCTTTCGATGAAGCCCAGAAGGAAGGCATTCGCCAAGCCCGGGCGCATCAGGGGCCAGCTGACGGTGCGGAACGTCTGCCAGCGGTTCGCGCGCAGGGTTTGCGCCGCCTCTTCCATGCTGGGGCTGACGCCTTCGACCACGCCGATCAGCACCAGAAAGGCGATGGGGGTAAAGGCCAGCAGTTGCGCAATCAGGATGCCGGGAAGGCCATAGATCCAGCGCGTCGCCTCAACCCCGAAAAGCGAGGCGAGGCTGGTCGTGACGGTTCCAGAAAGCCCAAAGAGCAGGATGATCGCCAGCCCGATCACGAAGGGCGGCGTGATGATCGGCAGCACGGTCAACGCCCGCAAGAGGCGCTTGTAGCGGAAGCCGGAGCGCGTCAGGACCAGCGCGAAGGCAAGGCCCAGAAGCGTGGTCAGCACGCCCACCAACACCGCAAGCACGAGCGAATTCCACGCCACCCCGCAGCGCCCGCCTGACAGGCAGCCAAGGCCCCAGATCCGGCTGTCGAAGAACTTGGGGAAGAAACCGACGACCGAATAGCCGCCATCCTCGGTGGCGAAGGCGGCCAGCAGCATCTTGGCGATGGGGAAGAAGACAAAGATCGTGACAACCGCAATGACACCGCCGATGGCCGAGGTGACGAACACATCGCCGTTGATCGCCCCGCGTGCGGCAATGCCTTGCGTGAACAGGAACAGGAAGGCCGAGGCGGTGACCATCGCGCCGTAGCCCATGCCGAACTGGCGGTCGTCCAGCGGACCGAACAGCGCGGTCAGCCAGTCTGCGGTAAACCCGCGCAGGCCGATGCCAAGGCCCTGCGCCACCAGCCAGCCAAAGCCGAACGCCCCCGACAGCACGAGAACCCGGGCATAAAGCGGGTCAGTCTTGCGCCGCCCCAGCACCAGCAGCGGCGCGGCCAGCGCCAGCAGCATCGGCGCCAGCCACAGCTTTTGCCCCATGCCGATCAGCACTGCGGCCGGGGCGTAGTCATCATCCAGCGGCCAGCCGTCGACCAGCCATTCGAACGACCAGAATCCTTCCACCCCATACCAGGGCAGAACGGCAAAGCCGATCCACCCGGCAATGATCCAGAAGATCAGAACCGGATGGGTCGTCTGTTCAAGGCTGACTGTGCGCAAAAGGGCTTACTGCGGCAGGGTCGAGACTTCGGTATCCCACTTGGACAGCAGGCGCTTGCGTTCGTCGCTGGAGCCATACTTCTTGAAGTCGTAGTCAATCAGCTTCAGCGTTGCGAGGTCGGGAGCCTTGTCCGATTTCGCGGCGTTGACGTTCGACATCACCTGGAACGCATTGACCTGCAGGGCGAGATCCTGGGCCTCCTTGGTCAGCGCCCAGTCGTAGAAGGCCTTCGCCTCGTCCATGTTGCGCGCGCCCTTGATGATCGACATCGATCCGATCTCATAGCCCGTTCCCTCACACGGGGCGACGGTCACGACGGGGAAGCCCGCCACGGTGGTGGCCACGGCGTCATGCATGAAGACGATGCCGATCAGCGTTTCCCCTTGCCCTGCGGCCTTGATCGGGGCCGAGCCGGATTTGGTGTACTGGTTGATATTGGCATGCAGCCGCTTCATGTAGTCAAAGCCGCCATCTTCGCCGAACATCTGCACCATCGACGCCAGCGTGGTATAGGCGGTGCCCGAGGAGTTCGGGTTCGCCATCTGCACCATGCCCTTGTATTCCGGCTTGGTCAGGTCTTCCCAGCAGGCAGGGGCGGGCAGGCCCGCCTTTTCCAGCATCTCCGAGTTGTAGCCAAAGCCAAGCGCGCCGGAATAGATGCCGATGGTCTTGTCGCCGGCACTTTCCGCCTGCGCGATGGCCCAAGGATGCAGCTGATCGCGCATCGGGCTGACGTAAGGTTCGGTCAGGTCTTCTTCGGCCGCCTGCAGGTGCGGGTCACCGGTGCCACCCCACCAGACATCGCCCTTGGGGTTGCTGGCTTCGGCCTGCACTTGGGCATAGGTTTCGCCCGAGGACTTCCGCGTCATCGCCACGTCGATGCCGGTGGCTTCCTCAAAGCTTTTCTCCATGATCTGGCACCACTCTTCCTGCGCGGAGCAGTACAGGTTCAGGTCCGCAAGGGCAGCCGTGGCTGACAGAGACGTAGTCCCGCACAAGATGGCGGCGGACAAGGCGTGTCTTTTCATGGTGTTCCTCCCAGAACGTAAAGGTCATCGGGCTCTTGCTGGCGCCGTTCATCGGGAAAGCCTACGCCATGACGGGATGCCCGGACAATTCAATTGTGAACTTTTTGTAACAGAACGGTTGCAGTGCGATAACGGCGGTGGCCCGTTTGCCGACAAAGGTTGTCTATTCCGGCCCCTGTTGCACCCGGCACGGAGCAGAGGTCCCACTTGACCTTGCGCCAAATCCGGCAAGGCTTGGGCAACCATGGGCGGAGGACAGGATGACCGTTTGCTTCACGACCGACAGGATGCTGCATTTCGGCGATTGCGACATTTCCGGCACGGCCTATTACCCGGCCTATCTGAACATCCTGAACGGGGTGGTCGAAGAGTTCTGGTCCCACATCGGCTGGCCTTGGCATGAGATCATCTGGAAGGAACGCTGGGGCACGCCCACCGTGCATCTGTCCTGCGATTTTTCGAAACCGTCGTTCTTTGGCGACAAGCTGACGTTCCGGCTGACGGTGACCAAGGTCGGGAAATCCTCGGTCGGGTTGCAGCACACCATTCATTGCGGCGATGAACACCGCTGGTCGGTGACACAGGTGCTGGCGGCAAGCTGGCTGGACAAACACACCTCGATGCCTTGGCCGCCCGAGGTGAAGGCCAAGCTGGAAAGCCTGATGGCCCCTGACGTGCCGGAGCGACGGCCGGTTGGCGGCCCTCAGACCCAGATCTGATCGGGGTCAGGCAGCGGGATCGCCTCCAACAGCTCGCGCGTGTAGGCGGCTTGCGGATCGGCGAAAAGCTGGGCGGTGGGGCGGTCTTCGACGATCCGGCCCTGATGCAGAACGATGGTCCGCTGGCACAGTCGGCGGATCACCGACAGGTCATGGCTGATGAAGGCCAGCGTCAGGCCAAGGTCGGCGACCAGCCGCTCCAGCAGGTTCAGCACCTGCGCTTGCGATGACACATCCAGCCCCGACACGATCTCATCCGCGAGAATGAAGTCCGGCTCCAGCGCGATGGCGCGGGCGATGCCGACCCGCTGGCGCTGGCCGCCTGACAGTTCGTGCGGATAGCGGCTGGCAAAGCCCTGCGGCAGGCCGACGTGATCCAGTGCCCGGGCGATGCGGCTTTGGATGGCGTCCATCCCGTGCAGGCGCAGGGGCTCTGCGATGATGGTGCCAACCCGGTGGCGCGGGTTGAGCGAGGACATCGGGTCCTGAAAGATCATCTGGAACCGCCGCCGGAGCGGGCGAAGGGCCGGTTCGGACAGGCCGGTGATGTCATGGCCGTCAAAACGGATCGACCCGCCCGAGGGTTCAAGCAGCCGCACCAAAGCGCGCCCCAAAGTGGATTTGCCAGACCCTGATCCGCCCACAATGCCCACCACAGCCCCTTTGGGAATCGTGAATGTCAGGCCCTTCAGGATTTCGATCCGCGGGGCAGCGCCGAACAGCGGCTTTGCCGTCATGTCGGCCAGCGTCAGGTGCAGATCGGTGACTGTGTAAAGGTCAGCCATGCGCCACCCCCCGGTCAAAGTCATCCACCTCGGCCCGGACGGCATCAATGACGGCATCCGGCACCGGGTGCAGCCCGGCATCGGGATCGGTATACTTCGGCGTCGCGGCCAGAAGCGCGGCGGAATAGGGGTGGCGGGGGGCAGCGAAGAAACTGGCCACTGTGCTGTCTTCCACCACCAGCCCGGAATACAGGACCGACAGGCGCTGGCAGACCTTGGACACTACGCCAAGGTCATGGGTAACGAACAAGAGCGCCGTACCATGGCGGGCCTGCATCCCGGCTATCAGCCGCAGGATTTGCTTTTGCACGGTCACATCCAGCGCCGTGGTCGGTTCATCCGCGACGATCAGCTTCGGCTCAGCAGCAAAGGCCGATGCGATCAGGATGCGCTGGCGCATGCCGCCCGACAGTTCATGCGGATAAGACCGCAGCACGCGCGCGGGGTCGCTGATCTGAACCTCGGCCAGCAATTCCAGCGCCCGGGCCTCGGCGGCAGGACGGGTCCAGCCAAGGATATCGACGAGCCGGTCGGTGATCTGCGGCCCGATCCGGTGGCTGGGGTTCAGCGCGGTCAGTGGGTCCTGCGGGATCAGCGCGCAACTGGCCCCGATGCGGCGACGGCTTTCCTTTGGCGGCAGGCGCAAAAGATCCGTCCCATCAAGGAAAATCTCGCCTTCGGTGATCTGGACGGACGGCGGCAGGATGCCCAGCACCGCCTTGCCGATCATCGACTTGCCAGCACCGCTTTCGCCGACCAGCCCGCGCACTTCGCCCGCTGACACCTCCAGCGACACGCGGCGGAGCAAGGGCGGGCCGTTCTTCAGCCGGACCGACAGGTTGCGGATCGACAGATAGCTCATCGCAGCACCGGATCGAAGCGGTCCTTCAACCCCTCGCCCAGCTGGCTGAAGGCAAGGACGGTCAGGAACAGCACGATCAGCGGAAAGACCAGAACCCACCAAGCCTGATGGATCGAAGTGCGGCCTTCGCTGATCATCCCGCCCCAGGTGGGATCATCGGTGGAGATGGAGAGGTTCACGAAACTCAGGATCGCCTCGACGATGACGGCAATCCCCATCTCCAACGTCAGCAGGACTACGATTGTGGGCAGCACGTTCGGCAGGATTTCCCGAACCATCGTCCCCAGCCGCCCACGCCCCGCCACCCGGGCCGAGGCGACATAGTCCATCGCGCCCTGTGCCATCGCCTCGGCCCGCACCACGCGGGCAAAGCGGGTCCAGTCAATCACGACGATGGCGATGATGATCGAGGTCAGGCTGGGGCCAAGCACGGCGATCAGAAGGATGGCAAACAGAACCGGCGGAAAGGCCATCCAGATGTCGATCAGGCGCGAGATGACCATATCCACCCAGCCGCGCAGAAAGCCCGCCAGCAGCCCCAGCGTCGCCCCGATCAGGCAGGTGATGGACCCGGCCACCAGCGCCACAAGCAGGGCCACCCGCGCGCCATGCAGAATGCGGCTTAGAACATCGCGGCCAAGGCTGTCGGTGCCAAGCCAGTAGCCCGGCTCTGCCCCCGCCACCCAGAACGGTGGCAGGCGGCCCAGGAACAGGTCTTGCGTCAGGGGGTCGTGCGGCGCGATCCAGGGTGCGAGCAGAGCTCCTAGCGCCAGCAGGCCCAGCCACAGCGCCGACAGCCACAACCGCACCCCGGCCCGGCGTTTGACCAGAAAGCGCCCATCCAACCCCTTGACGTCAGCCATGCCGCAGCCTCGGGTTCAGGACGGCATACAGCAGATCGACGATCAGGTTGACGGCAGTGAAGATCACCGCGAACAGGATCACGATCCCTTGGATCAGCGGCAGATCGCGGTTGATCACCGCATCAATCGCCATGTTCCCAAGGCCCTCATAGGAAAACAGCCGTTCAATGATCACCGTGCCACCGATCAGAAAGGTGAATTGCACCCCGACCAGCGTCAGGGTCGGCAGAACCGCATTGCGCAGCGCCTGATGCAGGATCACCTGCGTCTCGCCATAGCCCTTGGTGCGGGCAAGGGTGACGTAATCGAGGTTCATCGTCTCCTTCAGGCTTTGCTTCAAAAGCTGACCGATGATCGCCGCCAGCGGGATCGCCAGCGCCAGCGCAGGCATGAACATATGCGCCACCAGATCGGCCCAAAGGTCGAACCGCAAGCGGATCAGGCTTTCGAAAAGGTAGAAGTTGGTGTTGAAGGGCAGTTCCAGCGACGGCGTCACTCGGCCCGAGATGTGGAAGATCGGCAGCAGCACCCCGAAGACCAGCATCAGGACCAGCCCCCACAGAAAATCCGGCACAGACAGCGCCATGCCATTGGCCACGTCGATCGCGCCTTCCGTTCTTGTGCCGCGCCCGCGTGTGCCGATCAGCGCTGCCACCCCGCCCATCAGAACCGCCATCACGAGGGCCATGATCGCCAGCTCCAGCGTCGCCGGAAGCCGCCCCAGCACCAGATCCAGCACGGGCTGGCGCGTGGTGATCGAGGTGCCGAAATCCCCCTGCAGCACCCCGCCCAGCCAGATGCCGAACTGGGTGACGATGGGCTTGTCCAGCCCGTAAAGTGCCGACAGCCGCGCGATATCCGCCTCGGTTGCGCCGGGCGGCAGCATCATGGCGATGGGATTGCCCGGTACGACCCGGATCACGAAGAACACGATCACCGCCACCCCCGCCAGTGTGACGAGGGTGGTCAGTAGCCGCAGAAGAAGAATTCGGATGATCTGCACGCTGGACGGCCCCTGACGGGCCTCCTTTCATACTTGGAAAAATATCCCACGGGGGGTCCGGGGGGTGTGAAACCCCCGGCCTTTCCGCAGAACCGACCTCAGGCGCGCTTCATCAGATGCGGCAGCAGCGAACCCGAGGCGTGCGGCGTCACCACCACTCCCGGCGCATGCAGGATCGGCTGGACGTATTGCAAGAGCGGGATCACCAGCGCGTTTTCGGCGATGTACTTGTCCACCGCCTTCCAGCCGTCGATCCGCTTGGCTTCATCCGCCTCGCCCCACAGGGGGCCGATCTGTCCGATCAGATCCTCGCCGTCCCAGACGCTGTGCGGCGACGGTCCGAACATCGCAAAGCCGGTCGACGTGGTTGGATCGCCGACCGAGTTGCCCCAGTTGTAGAAGGCGGCCGGGGCCAGTTGATCCGCCGCGCGCAGTTCGTAGTGCTTGGCGATTTCGTAGACCTCGATCTCGGCCTCGATCCCCACCTTGCGCCACAGGCCGACGATGGCCTGCACCATCTCGTAATCCTTGGGCTTGAAGCCCTTGGTGGTCTGGATCTTGAACTTGACCGGGTTGTCCGGCCCGTAGCCGCTGGCCGCCAGAAGCTCCATCGCCTTGGCCTCGTCATAGGCCACAGTGATGCTGGCGTCATAGGCGTCGTATTCCGGGGTCTGCAGTGTATCGATCTTGACGCCATAGCCTGACAGCAGCCGGTCGATGATCGCCTGCTTGTCGATGGCATGGGCGGCGGCCATCCGCACGTTCGGGTCGGTCATCACCTCGATATCGTTGAGGAAGATCATCCCGATGTCCGAGATCGGTGCCGCGACACCCGCCAGCGGTCCACCCTTCAGGCGGTCGTATTCCTCATACGGCATCTCCAGCGTGACGTGGGAGTTGCCGCTCTCCACCTCGGCCACCCGGGCGGCGGCGTCGGGGACGAACTTGATCGTCACGGTGTCGAAATCGGGCTTGCCGCCCCAGTAGTTGGCATTGGCCTTAAGCCGGACGAAAGCGTTGCGTTCGAACTTCTCGACCATATAGGGGCCGGTCCCGATGGGGGCTGCCTCGAACCCTTCTGCGCCCACCTTTTCGTAGTAAGCCTTCGGCAGGACGTAACCGGTCAGGAAATACATCCACTTGAAGATCGTCGGGTCAAACTGCGCCACATCGGCGATGACCTTGTTACCCTCGACCCGGTGATTGGTCAGCGTGCCCCAGACGAACTGGATCGGGCTGCCAGTTTCCGGGTTCGCCACGCGGGCAAGGTTCCAGGCCACATCCTCGGCAGTGAAGGGGCTGCCGTCGTGCCATGTCACGCCCTCACGCACGGTCATCCAGACCTGGGTGCGGTCGTCGTTCCAGCCCCATTCGGTCAGAAGGCCGGGGGCGGGGGTCAAGTCGGGCTGTTGCAGGATGTATTGGTCGAACACCGACTGATAGAGGCCTTGAATCGTCGGGTTCACCGCGCTGGGGCCTACGGTCGGGTCCCATGAGGGCAGGTTGACGTTATAGGCGATCACCAGTTCGTCGATGGCCTGCGCGAAAGTCGGCAGACCGAGGGTGCCCGCCGCCATGGTAGCGGCGGACAGCTTCAAAAGGCTTCGGCGGTTGAGGTTCATGGTCATTTTCCCTGTTGGTTTCTTTGTTTTGGTTCAGTTTCCGGCAAGTTTCCGGGCCAGAAGATAGCCCGGTCCTGCCCCAGTGCCCGCGCCGGGCCAGACGGCGGCCCCGGTCAGGTGGAGCCCGGCAATCGGCGTGCTGCCGTCGGCATGGCCCCGCACAGGGCGGAACAGGAAGTGCTGCGACAGATGGTGGCTGCCGCAGACCTGATCGCCGCCGACGAGGTTGGGGTTGTCCGCCTCCAGCTCTGGAGGGGTCACGATCCGGCGGGCGAGGATTTTCGCCCGGGTTCCCGGGGCATGGGCCTCAAGGATGCTCAGCGCGCGGTCGGCAAAGGGTTCAGCCGCCGCGGCCCAATCAGTCGCGGTGATTTCGCCTTTGGCATCGCCCGTGATCGTGCCGGGGGCCATGCGGACCTGCACCCAGAGCACATGCTTGCCGTCGGGAGCGCGGGAGGGGTCATAGACGGTGGGTTGACCGAGTACAAGGATCGGCTCGTCCGGCAAAAGCCCCGCATTGGCCTGTTGGTAGGTCCGCGCCATCTGGTCAAGACTGGGGGAGGTGTGGACATAGGCGTAGCTTTGCAAGGCTGCGCCCGCGCGCCAGTCGGGCAGACCGTCCAGCGCCAGGTGGATCATCATCGTCCCGGGCGCGTGACGGAACTGGTTCATGGACGTGTCGAAGGCCGGGGTCGTGCCGCCTGTCAGTCGCGGCAGCGCGCGGGGTGCCACCCCGGCAATCACGGCACGCCGCGCGGTGATGCTGCGTCCATCCGCAAGGTCGACCCCTGTGGCGCGACCGCCCTGATGCAGGATGCGCGCCACGGATGCCCCGGTTTCCACCACACCGCCCCGCGCCGTGATCGATGCGACCAGCGCCCGTGTCACCGTATCGGCCCCGCCTTGGCCGATCACCATGCCGAAGGCTTGGCCCGCCATCCCTTCCAGATAGGGAAACATGGCCCCACCGGCGACATCGGGGGCGAAATCCAGATGCATGCCCCATGCCCCCAGCATCGCGCGGACGTGCGGGTGGGCAAAGGTTTCCTCCAGCCATGCACGGGGGGAGGACAACAGGAACCGCCCCATATCGAGCGTGCCGCCTACCCCCTTGGCCCGAAGTGTTTTGAGCATGAAATATGCAAGCGCACGAAACCCCATGGCTGAGCCAAGAAGCCCGAACAGATGCGGAGCCTCGGCCCCAAAGCGGCTGCACAGGGATTCCCACGTTGCGGCATCAGGTGGCGACAGCGCGCGGATCGCGGCCAAAGTCTCGGCCATATCGGTCGAGACGCCTGCCCAGGTTCCATCCGGGAAGGACGAGGCGAAGGGGCGGTTCACCGGCACGAAGGCGCAGCCGTGCCGGGTCAGTTCTGCACCATAAGTCTTGAAAAACGGGCTTCCGGCGAACAGCGACAGGTTCATCGCCGCCCAGTCATGCCGATAGCCGGGCAGGGTGTAGTCGCCGGTCTTGACCGCGCCACCCGCCACGGCCGCCTGTTCGAACACCCCGACCCGCCAGCCCTTTGCCGCAAGATGCAGGGCAGCGGCCAGCGTGTTGTGGCCCGCCCCGATCAGGACTGCATCGAAATCCAAGCCCATCATGTCTCCGACAATCTGTCGCCGTGATATTTGCAAATGCATTTAAATCTGTCTAGCTTGATTCCATGATGACCGGATGAACCGGCGCGTGGATCAATGCCGGGTGGGACCGGCCAAAAGGGAGATGGGAATGACCTCTGCAAATGTGTTGAGCTCACTGGCGGGCATGCTCGCTTCGGGCGGGATCGAGGTGGTGGATTGCTCGGGCGTGCTTGGCCCGGAAACGCCGCTTCTGAAGCTGCCCCCGGATTTCGCCAAGGACACCCCGCCGATCAAGATCCACCGGATCAGCGAATACGACAAGGACGGTCCGTTCTGGGCCTGGAACTGGCTGGAGCTTGGTGAACATTCGGGCACCCATTTCGACGCGCCGCATCACTGGATCACCGGCAAGGATTACGCCGACGGCTACACCGACACGCTGGATGTGCAGCGGCTGGTGGCCCCGGTCAACGTGCTGGACTTCAGCGCCGAATGTTCGGCGAACCCGGATTTCCTTTTGACCATCGACCATGTGAAGGCTTGGGAGGCCAAGCACGGCGCGATCAATTCGGGGGAATGGGTCGTCCTGCGGTCTGATTGGGACAGCCGCGCGCATGACGAGGCCGCCTTCCTGAACGCAGACGAGACCGGGCCGCACACCCCGGGCCCGACCGCCGAAGTGATCCAGTACCTGCTGGACAAGGGGATTGTCGGCTGGGGCAGCCAGTGCATCGGCACCGATGCAGGGCAGGCAGGCGGGATGACGCCACCCTTCCCGGCACATAACCTTTTGCACAAGAACAATTGCTTTGGCCTCGCCTCGCTGGCCAACCTGTCGAAGCTGCCGGCCAAGGGGGCGATCCTGATCGCGGCGCCCCTGAAGATCAGCCGCGGCACGGGTTCGCCCATCCGGGCGCTGGCGCTGGTGCCGAAGGGCTAAGCGGTGCGGCCCGATCACGTCATCATCGGCAGCGGGATCAACGCGCTGGTTGCGGGGGCGATGCTTGCCCTCAAGGGCCGGCGCGTCCTTTTGCTGGAGCGTGAGTCAATTCCGGGCGGCTGCCTGCGGACCGGAGAGATCACGGTTCCGGGCTTTCAGCATGACGTGATGGCCGCAACCTGGGTCTTGTTCATGACCTCTCCGGCGGGGGCCGCGCTTGGCCCCCACCTTGCCCGCCACGGGTTTGACTACTGCCACACGCCCCATCCGACCGCCGTCATCCGTCCGAACGGCGAGGCGCTGGTGCTGACGACCGACCGGGCCACAAACATCGCCGCCTTCAACGCGCTGGCCACCGGCGACGGTGACCGTCATGCAGCCGATGTCGGCGGTATCGAGGCGGATGCGCCGTTTCTGTTCGCGCTTCTTGGTGGGTCGCTGTGGTCATGGGCGACGGCGAAGCTCATGTGGGGGCAGGTGCGCAAGCGTGGCTTGCGCGGGCTTGCCGCATGGTTCGGCACGGGGCTGGTTCCGGCACGGGGGTGGCTGGAGACGGGGTATCAAAGCCCATTGGTGCAGGCCCTTTACGCGCCTTGGGTGCTGCATTGCGGGCTGACCCCGGAAAGCACCTATTCCGGGCAGATGGGTAAGGTCATCGCCTTCGCGCTGGAGGCTGCGGGGGCGCCGGTCGTCAAGGGCGGATCGGGCCGGGCAGTGGCGGCGTTCCGTGCGCTGATCGAGGAAAAGGGCGGCGAAATCCGCTGCGGCGCGGATGTGGACCGGATTCTGGTGACCGATGGCCGGGTGCGGGGCGTGGCGCTGACTTCGGGCGAGGAGATCCTTGCGCCCTCCGTCCTCGCATCCGTCGCGCCGGGGCAGTTGCAGGGTCGGCTTCTGCGCGACGTGAACCTGCCGCAGGATCAGGCGGCGGCCAAGGCCTTCCGCCACGGGCGCGGCAACTTCCAGCTGCATTATGCGCTGGACCGCCCCCCGGAATGGCTGTCGCCCGGGCTGGATGACGTGGCGTTGATCCATCTGGCGGACGGGATCGACAGTGTCTCGAAATCCGCGAATGAGGCAGAGCGGGGGATGCTTCCCGCGACCCCGACGATCTGTGTGGGTCAGCCGCACCGGCTTGACCCCAGCCGTTGCCCGGATGGCAAGGCGATCCTGTGGCTGCAGATCCCCGATGCCCCGCGGATGGTCAAGGGCGATGCTGCGGGGCAGATCGCCACCGACGGCACCTGGTCCGACACCATGCGTGAGGCTTTTGCCGACCGTGTCGAAGGCATCCTGAGGCGGCATATCAAGGATTTCGACGCCATCAAGCTGGCCCGCCGAGCCTATTCGCCCGCCGATCTGGAACGGATGAACATCAACCTAGTTGGCGGCGATCCCTATGGCGGGCTTTGCAGCATCGACCAGTTTTTCATCTTCCGCCCCTATGCCCATTCCACCAATGGCGTGGGGCTGGTGCGTGGGCTGATCCATATCGGCGCGTCAACCCACCCCGGTCCCGGCCTTGGCGGCGGGTCAGGTTTTCTGGCGGCGAAAAGGCTGGGCGCATGACCGACCAGTCGCCCCCCGAACAGCCACCCGAGACCCGGCCCCGGCTGGGCGAAATCGGGCTGACGAATTTTGCCCCCTACCTCATGAACCGGATCATGGGGCGCTATAACGCGTCCCTGCGTGAGGAAATGGCGGGCTTGGGCCTGACCACCCCGAAGATGCGTGCTCTGGCAGTGCTTTCGGTGATCGAAGGGCCGCTGATCCGCGAGCTTGCCGTCTATTCGGTCGTCGAACAATCCACCTTGTCGCGGTCGCTGGACCAGCTGGCCACCGAAGGCCTGATCCGGCGCGAGGCCGATGCCGCCGACAGCCGCGCCACCCGCATCTTCATCACCGACGCCGGGCGTGCGGCGTTTGAAACCCTTTGGCCGCATATGTCCGAAGCCCATTCCCGCATGTTCCGCGGCATCCCTCTGGAAGAACGCCGCGCCTTTGTCGGTACGCTTCAGAAGATGCTGGCCAACATCCGCAAGCACGAGATCTGACATGGCAGAACGGTCCTTCAAGGCGGAAGTGGAACACTTGCGGCTGGGCGCGGGGGAAACCTTCACGGGTGAAGGGATTCTGGCCATCACCAAGGCGCTTCTGGAAAACGGTGTCGGCTATGTCGGCGGCTATCAGGGTGCGCCAATCAGCCATCTGATGGACGTGCTGGCCGATGCCGAAGACCTGATGGCCGAGCTTGGCATCAGGTTTGAGGCCAACGCCAATGAGGCGGCGGCAGCGGCGATGCTGGCGGCATCGGTGCATTACCCGATCCGGGGGGCGGTGACCTTCAAGGGTTCGGTCGGGGTGAACGTGGCGTCGGACGCTTTGGCCAACCTTGCCTCGTCAGGGGTGAACGGCGGGGCGCTGGTCATCGTGGGCGAGGATTATGGCGAAGGGTCCAGCATCATGCAGGAACGCAGCCATGCCTTTGCGATGAAATCACAGTTCTGGCTACTGGACCCGCGCCCGAACCTGCCGTGCATCACCAAGGCGGTGAAGGACGGGTTCGAATTGTCCGAGGCGTCGAACACCCCGGTCATGCTGATGGTGCGGATCCGGTCCTGTCATGTGACGGGGTCATTCGAAACCCGCGACAACCAGCGCCCGAAACTGAGCGTGAAGGACGCCCTGTCCAACCCGCAATCCGATTTCGCCCGCGTCGTGCTGCCGCCGATGTCCTATCTGCACGAACAGGACAAGATAAAGAACCGCTGGCCCAATGCGGAGAAGTTCATCCGTGAGCGTGCGCTGAACGAGGTGTTCGGGCCGAAACAGGCTCCGGTCGGCCTTGTCCTGCAAGGCGGCATGTACAATGGCGTCATCCGGGCACTGCAGCGGCTGGGGCTGGCCGATCTGCACGGCAAGACCGAGGTGCCGCTTTACGTGCTGAACGTGACCTATCCGCTGCTGTCCTCCGAATTCCTGGAGTTCTGCGACGGCAAGGATCAGGTGCTGGTGATCGAGGAAGGCCAGCCCGAGTTCATTGAACAGCAGCTGACCACCTTCCTTTACCGCGCGGGGTCCACGGTCAGGCTGCGGGGCAAGGACATCTTTCCGATGGCCGGGGAATACACGGGCCAGGTGATGCTGGACGCGATCGGTGCGTTTCTGAAGGCAGCCGCGCCCCAGATGCTGCCCGCCACCGTCCGTGCGCCGAATGAGGACCGCCCGCAGATCCCAGATCTGACCAAGACCGTGCCGATCCGTCCGCCAGGGTTCTGTACCGGCTGTCCGGAACGCCCGATCTTTGCCGCGATGAAGCTGGTCCAGCAGGAAACCGGCAAGCTGCAGATCAGTGCTGATATCGGCTGCCACCTGTTCGCCGCGCTGCCTCCGTTTGAAATCGGCGGGGCGACGATGGGCTATGGCCTTGGCCCGGCAGCCAACGCGGCCTTTGACGGTGGGGGCGAACGCCGTCCAGTTTCCATCATCGGGGACGGGGGGTTCTGGCACAACGGGCTGTCGTCCAGCTTTACCAACATGGCCTTCAACAAATCCGACGGCGTGGCGGTGATCGTCGACAACTACTATTCCGCCGCGACCGGGGGGCAGGACATCATGTCCAGCCGCGCCGACAACCCGACCAAGGCGACCAAGCACCCGATCACCAAGGCGCTGAAGGGGATCGGGATCGACTGGGTCCGTCAGGTGGACAACACCTATGATGTGGGACGGATGCGCGATGTGTTGCGAGAGGCGCTGACCACCGACACGCCAGGGCCGAAGGTGATTGTCGCCTCAAGCGAATGCATGCTGAACAAGCAGCGCCGCGAAAAGCCGTTGCAGCAAAAGGCGATCAAGGACGGTCGGCGGGTCGAGGCCCCCCGCTTTGGTGTCGATGAAGACGTCTGCACTGGCGATCATGCCTGTATCCGGTTGTCCGGGTGCCCTTCCCTGTCGGTCAAGAAGCTGGATGATCCCCTGCGCGATGATCCGGTGGCCTCGATTGACCAAAGCTGCGTCGGTTGTGGCAACTGTGGCGAGGTGGCGGATGCCGCCGTCCTTTGCCCGTCGTTCTACCGTGCCGATGTGGTGCACAATCCCACACCGTGGGAGGTTCGGCTGGCCCGCGTCCGGTCTCGCGTGATCGGCTGGCTGCAATCGCGCCGCGCTGCCCATCGGCTAAGCTTTGGGGATGCGCCATGACGCTGCACGAAACCCTCTCGGACCAGCTTGGCAAGGGCATGGCCGACCCGCGACTGTCGGGGATCATCAAGCTGGCGATCCTTGCGGTGGGCGGGCAAGGCGGCGGGGTCCTGACCGGCTGGATCGAGGATCTGGCCCGGTCCTGCGGCTATGCCGCGCAGGCCACATCCGTGGCAGGGGTGTCGCAGCGGACTGGCGCGACGGTCTATTATGTGGAGATGGCCCCGCACCGTACAGGTGACCCGACCCCGGTATTCTCCCTGATGCCCGCCCCCGGCGATGTCGACATCATGATCGCCGCCGAGATGATGGAGGCAGGCCGTTCCATCATCCGGGGCTTTGTGACCCCGGACCGGACCACCCTGATCGCCTCGACCCACCGGGCGCTGGCGGTGTCGGAAAAGATGGTACCCGGCGATGGCATCGCCTCCAGCGATGAGGTGATGGCGGCGGCCGAAATCGCCGCCCGCCGCGTCATCGCGGCGGATTTTGATGCGCTGGCGATTGCGAATGGGTCAGTCATCTCGGCTTCGCTGTTCGGGGCGCTGGCGGGGTCAGGCGCGCTCCCTTTCCCGCGTGAGGCGTTCGAGGCCGCCATTCGCGCCGGGGGCAAAGGGGTGGATGGGTCGCTTCGGGCCTTCGGCGCGGCCTTTGATGCAGCGGCGAACCCGACGCCCGAGGTCCCAACCGCTCCGGCTGCCGCTAAGATCACCCCGGTCTCTGGTCCCGCGCGGCTTATGGCGGAATGGGACCGGCTTGCCACACGGGTTGCGGCACTGCCTGCCCCTGTGGCCGAACTCGCCCAGCCCGGGTTGCGCAAGGTGGTGGATTTTCAGGACCTGCGCTATGGCGCGGACTATCTGGACCATCTGGCGCGGGTACTGGCCGTGGATGACGCCGCGCGAGGGTGGGTGCTGTCGCATGAGGCGGCGAAGTATATTGCCAATGCGATGGCCTATGACGACATCATCCGGGTCGCCGATCTGAAAACGCGCGGCCGTCGCTTTGACCGCATCCGCAAGGAAATGCGGGTGAAGGACGCGAACCTGCTGCAACTGACGGAATTCTTCCACCCAAGGGCCGAAGAGATCGTCGGTCTGTTCCCCGCCAAACTGGGCGCGCGGATCGAGGCTGATCCGAAGTGGATGGCCCGTCTGGACCGCTGGTTCAACAAGGGCCGCCGCTTGCGCACTGACAGCCTGCGCGCCTTTCTGATGCTGCATCTGATTGGCGGCCTGCGCGGCTGGCGTCTGCGGACCCTGCGCCACGCGCAGGAACGGGCGCATCTGGCGCGCTGGCTGGAGCATGCCCTTGGCCATGTCGCCACGAATTACGATCTGGCGGTTGAGATCATCCGCTGCCGGCGACTGATCAAGGGCTATTCCGACACGCATGCCCGCGGGCAGTCCAAGTTCGACCGGGTGCTGGAGGCCACTGCCGTCGTCGCCAGCCGTGCGGATGCCGCCGACTGGTGCCGTCGCCTGCGCGAAGCTGCCCTCAAGGATGAGGACGGCAAGGCGCTGGACGGGGCAATCGCGACGATCCGCAGCTTTGCCTGAGCCGGGCCGCGCCCGGCCCGGCAGCAACGTCTGTCGGGGGCAGCCCCCCTATGGACCTACCTGATCCCCGCCGCTGCCAGCTTTGGCAGCACGGTGTCGCGGAAATAGGGGAACTCTTCGACGTAATCGACGAAGGACAGGGTGGTGCCGGCAAAGCCCGTGGCATGCAGCTTGAGGATCCCATCAGCCACCTGATCGGGCGTGCCGATCAAGGGGAATCCGCCGTGACCCAGCGCGAACAGGTGCTTGATCTGCGCCAGCAGGTCATGCGGAAAGCTGTGGGCATGGGCGAATTGCAGGCGGACCAGATTGTCCACCGCCTCGGTATCGGCGTGCTGGACGGCGGTGTAGTCGGCATAGGCCTTGGCTTCGGCCTCGGTCGGGCGGCAGATGACATGGGAAAAGGTCAGCACGTTGACCGCGCGTCCCTTGGCGGCGGCCTGCGCCTTCAGATCGGCAATCTCGCCCTTGGACCGGTCAAGGTCGATGGCCGGGGTGAACAGGAAGTTCGCGTTGTCGGTGGCAAACTCACGCCCCTGCGGGCTGCCGGCGGCGTTGATGATCGGGACCGTCCCGCGCATTGGCTTCGGGTCACCCTTGACCTTGGCGGCCTTGAAGTACTTGCCGTTCCAGTCGAAATGTTCGTCCGAGGTCCAGAGCTTGCGGACCAGATCGAACCATTCCTGAGCATAACCATAGCGGGTTTCGTGGTCGTCGGGCAGCGTCAGCCCCAGCGCCTCGTATTCCGGCTTGTTCCAGCCCGCGACGATGTTCAGGCCCGCGCGACCATGGCCGATCTGGTCGATGGTGGCGATCTGCTTGGCCACCACGACCGGATGATTGGCCGCCGTGTGGATCGTGGCAAAGACGGCGATGTTCTTCGTTGCCGCCAAAAGCCCCGCCGCCCAGGTCATCGTCTCCAGCACGCCACCGTGAAAGTCCGTCTCGCCGCCATAGCCGATCCAGCGCGCGATCGGCAGCATGAAGTCGATCCCCGCCTCATCCAGCATCTGCGCCAGTTTGAGGTTGTTGTCCCAACTGTTGACCCAGCGTTCAGGCGCTTTGGTGGGCGTCATCCCCGAGGAGCAGTTGCTGGAAAAGGTGCCCAAGCGAAAGCGATCGCCCGAGAGCATCGGGTGGTGTGGCATGTGGATTGATCCCTGTTGGAGTTTTTAAAGTATTTTATGTTTGAAAGTCTATCGTAAATTCTGTTTGCGTCAACGGGTCTGTGGGCCCAAGGTCAGGGCAGCAAGGGGCGCTTCGCATGGGTAAGAAAGATCATTCAGCTCAGCCTGTTGGCGGTTCCGGACAAAGTGTTCCGGGGCTGGACTGGCACTGGCATCTGGCCGAAAGCCCGGTCGAGGTGGACACGACCGAGCTTGAATTCGCCCTGATGCGCACGTTTGAAGGATTCGGGCGCTGGCAATCGGAATGTCTGGCGTCGGTCTGTGCCTTGTCGGCGACGGGGCCCGAGAACGCGCTTTTGCACATCATCCGGATGAACGACCGGCCGAAGACGATCAAGGATCTGGCGCGGCTGACCAACCGTGACGATGTGCCGAACATCCAGTATTCACTGCGCAAGCTGATCGGAGCCGGGCTGGTGCTGCGCAAGGGGGCGGGGCGGTCAGGGGTGACCTATGAGGTGACCGACGAAGGCCGCCGGGTGACCGATGACTACGGCACATTGCGGCGGCGGCTGTTGTTGCAGGCGGTGGCCAATGTGCCGGGCTTTTCCGACCGTCTGGCCGACGCGACGCGGACGCTGAACCTGCTGTCGGGAATTTACGAGGAAATCTCACGCGTGGCGGCAACGCATCGGCGTGCGTGACGCCTTTTGCGCTGTGGACCGTTCTGGCCCGTTACCGGCCAAGGGCCGTTGCCTGATCGGGATCAGACCGCCAGCAGTTCCAGCGCAACCCCTTGCCCGACGCCCACACACAGCGTCACCAGCGCCGACGTACCGCCGCCTTCCGCAAGCCTGCGCGCCGCCGTTCCGGCAATGCGCGCACCGGACATGCCAAGCGGGTGCCCCATGCTGATTCCGCCGCCAAAGGCATTCACCCGTGCGTCATCATCGGCGATGTCCCAGGCGCGCAGACAGGCCAGGACCTGCGCGGCGAAGGCCTCGTTCACCTCGATCACTGCGTGATCCCCAGCCTTGCGCCCAGTGCGGGCGGTCAGCCGTTCGACCGCCGCTACCGGACCGATCCCCATGACACGCGGTGCCACCCCTGCGGCTGCCGCCGCGCCGATCCTTGCCAGTGGCATCAGCCCATGCCGCCGTACCCCCTCTGCCGAAGCAAGGATCACCCCCGACGCGCCATCGTTGATGCCGGCCGCATTGCCTGCCGTCACGGTGCCGCCCGCCCGGAACGGCGCGGGCAGGGCGGCCAGTTTTTCAAGCGTGGTCGCGCGGGGGTGCTCATCTGCCGTGACCAGCGTGTCACCCTTCCGGTCCCTGATCGTCACCGGCAGGATATCGGCCTCATGCCAACCCGCGTCATAGCGCGACTGCGACCGCAGGGCGAAAGCGTCCTGATCGGCGCGGGAAATCCCATGCTCGGTTGCCACGTTCTCTGCCGTCTCGGGCATGGACTCGCACCCATAGGCCTGCGCGATCCGGTCATTCACGAAGCGCCAGCCAATCGTGGTGTCATGCATCGCGACTTGCCGGGAGAATGCCGCTTCGGCCTTGGCCAGCACGAAGGGCGCGCGCGTCATGCTTTCCACACCCCCCGCGATGACCACATCTGCCCCATCTCGCACAGCGCGTGCCCCAGCGATCACGGCGTCAAGCCCGCTGGCGCACAACCGGTTCACCGTCAGCCCCGGCACACTTTCCGGCAGCCGGGACAGCAGGACCGCCATCCGCGCGACATTGCGGTTATCCTCACCCGCCTGATTGGCGCAGCCGAAGATCACCTCGTCCACCGCCAGCCCCGGGTGCAGGTCCAACAGCCCGTCAATCACCAGTGCTGCCATGTCGTCGGGCCGCGCCAGCGCCAGACTGCCGCCGTGGCGACCGATCGGCGTGCGACGATGGGCGCAAAGGAAGACATCGGTCATGGGCTAAGGTCCGGTGCAGGCAGGTAGCGCCCTTTCAACCCGGGCGGCGCTGCGGTTTCAAGGGCGGCAAGGGTGGCAAGCACCGTGTCACGGCCATGGGCCTTGAGCATCGCAAAAGGCCCGCGCGGGAAGTTGAGGCCAAGGCGCAGAGCAGTGTCGATGTCCTCGGCCGTCGCGCCGCCTTCGGCCAGAAGCCAGGCAGCCTCGTTCACCAGCGCCGCCTCGATCCTTTGGACAATCGCCACTGCATCAGTAGGCATCGCCGCAGGAGGAGCGGGAAAGACAAAACCCCGGCCCGATTTGCGCCCCAGATCGCCCCGCGCGACCTGCGCTCGCAGGGCGGGGAAGACATGATAGCGCGGATGGTTGGCCATCGCGGTGGCAAGGCTTTCAGTGGCGGCAAGGTTGATGTCGGCGCCGATCAGATCGATCAGGCCGAAGGGGCCAATCGGGTAGCCTGCCGCCGCCATGGCAGCGTCAATCTCGCCCGCTGCGCGGCCCTCTTCCAGCAGGGCCAGCGCCTCACCGTAGTAGGGTCGGGCACAGCGATTGACGATGAAGCCGGGCCGGTCTGCGCATTGGATCACCGTCTTGCCTGCGGCTTCGGTCAGGCTGCGGGCGCGCGCCAAGGCATCGGGTGCCGTGCCGGGATGGGGGATCAGCTCCACCAGCCGCATCGCCGGGGCGGGGTTGAAGAAATGCAGGCCGACCAGACGCTCTGGCCGCGCCAGGCCCGCCGCGATAGCCGCGACCGACAGGGATGAGGTGTTGGTGGCGAGGATGGCATCCGGCTTCAGCAATGGCTCCAACGCCGCAAAGACCGCCTGCTTGACGGCCAGCCGTTCCACCACCGCCTCGATCACCAGATCGGCGGGGGCAAGGTCTTCGACTTGCGCCACCACCCGTAGCCGGCCAAGGATCGCTTCCCGTTCGGCCTCGGTCATCGCACCCTTGGCCACCCGCCCAGCAAGCGACTGCGCCAGACGCGCGCCGGCACTGTCGCGCGCGGCAGGATCGGCATCGGTGGCAAGCACCTCTTGCCCCGCCTGCGCATAGACCTGCGCGATGCCAAGACCCATCGCGCCAAGGCCAATGATCCCGATGGTCATTTGCCCTGAAACTCCGGTTTACGCCGCTCGCGGAAGGCGCGTATGCCTTCCGCCTTGTCCTCGGTATCCAGCAGCGCCTCGAACGCTTCGCGCTCGGCCCCCAGTGCCAGCGCGCTTTCCTCCCCCGCCAGCAGCGCCGCTTTGGCCGCCATCAGTGCCAAGGGGGCACGCCCGGCAAGGCGCTGGGCCAGCGGCTCGGCAAGATCCAGCGCCGGGCCTTCGGCCAGATAGGCCGCAATGCCCCAGTCGATGGCTGTCTCGGCGTCGATCACTTCACCCGTCAGCACCATCCGCATCGCCCGCGCTCGCCCGGCCAGCGCCATCAGCCGCTGCCCCCCGCCCGCGCCGGGGATCAGCCCAAGGTTGGTCTCCGGCAGACCCACCCGCGCTGTCGGTCCAAGGATCATGACGTCAGCCATCAGCGCCAGTTCAAACCCACCGCCCAGCGCAAAGCCATCCACTGCTGCGATCAGCGGTTTCGGAAAGGCGCGGATCGCGGCCCAATGGGCCTTGCGAGGGTCGACAGCGCCTTCGGCTGCCGTCTTGGTCTCGATCTCGGCAATGTCAGCCCCGGCGGCAAAGTTGCCATCGGCCCCGGTCAGCACCACAGCGCGCAGGGCCGGGTCAGAGGCACAGGTGGCGAGTGCCTCGGCCAGCGCGGCAAGCAGCGCCGTGTTCAACGCATTTTTCTGCGCCGGTCGGTTCAGGGTCAGCCTAGCCCATCCCTGCATGTGGTCGACAATCAATTCCATGCTGCCGATCTTCACACCCGGCCAAGAAATTTCAAGCCAGAAAATTTCAAGCTTGAAATTGTTTCCAACCGGTATAGCCTTCCTCAAGGGCGCATTCCGCGCCATCCGGGATCTGGGCCATGAAAATCCTCTGTCTGGGCGGCGGCCCCGCCGGCCTTTACTTCGCAATCTCGATGAAGCTGCGCGATCCGTCGCATCAGATCACCGTGCTGGAACGCAACCGCGCCAATGATACCTTCGGTTGGGGGGTGGTGCTGTCGGATGACGCGCTCATGCGGATGGAGCGGAACGATCCTGTCTCAACCCAGTCAATCAAGGACCATTTCGCCTATTGGGACGATATCGCCGTGGTACATGACGGCGTGCGAACGGTGTCGGGCGGGCATGGCTTTGCCGGGATCGGCAGGAAGCAGATGCTGATCCTGCTGCAGGCCCGCGCGCGGGAACTTGGCGTCGATCTGCAGTTTGAGACCGAGTTCGGGCCGGCCGAAAGCTACCGCAAGGATTACGACGTTGTCGTCGCCTCGGACGGAATCAATTCTGCCGTGCGGCGCGAATATGAATCGGTGTTCCAGCCCGATATCGACCTGCGCCTGTGCAAGTTCGTCTGGCTGGGAACGCATCAGAAGTTCGACGACGCCTTCACCTTCATCTTCGAGAAGACCGAACACGGCTGGCTTTGGGCGCATGCCTACCAGTTTGACGACAACACCGCGACCTTCATTGTCGAATGCACGCAAGAGACCTGGGACAATGTCGGCTTTGCCGACATGTCCAAGGAGGACACGGTTGAAACCTGCCGCAAGATCTTTGAACCCCACCTTGGCGGGCATGAGCTGATCTCGAACGCCGCACACCTGCGCGGCTCGGCGGTCTGGATGAACTTCCCCCGGGTGGTCTGCGGGAAGTGGTATCATGAGAATGTGGTGCTGATGGGCGATGCTGCGGCGACGGGGCATTTCTCCATCGGTTCGGGCACCCGGCTGGCCTTTGACAGCGCGATTGCGCTCGCCGAATACCTGCACAGCGAACCGACGCTGGAGGGCGCCTTTGCCCGCTATCAGGATGAACGCCGGGTCGAGGTGCTGCGCCTGCAATCGGCGGCCCGCAACAGCCTTGAATGGTTCGAGCAGGTGGAGCGTTACCTTGACCTGCCGCCCGAACAGTTCGCCTATTCGCTTTTGACCCGCAGCCAACGGATCGGCCACGAAAACCTGCGCCTGCGCGATCCGGACTGGCTGGGTCAGACCGAAGACTGGTTCCAGCGTCAGGCGGGCGGTCAGCCGGGCCGCAAGCCGATGTTCGCGCCGTTCCGGCTGCGGGACATGGCGCTGAAGAACCGCGTCGTCGTGTCACCGATGGCGCAGTACAAGGCGGTGGACGGCTGCCCGACCGATTGGCATCTGGTCCATTACGGCGAACGCGCCAAGGGGGGCGCGGGGCTGGTCTATACGGAAATGACCTGCACCTCGGCCCAAGGGCGTATCACCCCCGGCTGCCCGGGCCTTTACGCGCCTGAACATGAGGCCGCATGGAAACGGGTGGTCGATTTCGTTCATGCCGAAACGGACGCGAAGATCTGCTGCCAGATCGGCCACGCCGGGCGCAAGGCCAGCACTCAGGTCGGCTGGGGGGAGGGCGACGCCCCGCTGCCATCGGGCAACTGGGACATCATCGGCCCCTCCGACCTGCCATGGTCGCCGAAGAACGCCACGCCACACGCCATGACCCGGGCGGATATGGCGAGCGTGACAGCGGAATTCATCGCCTCAACCCGGATGGCCCGGCGGGCGGGCTTTGACATGGTCGAGCTTCATGCCGCCCATGGCTATCTGATCTCGTCCTTCATCAGCCCGGTCTCGAACATCCGCACGGATGAGTTTGGCGGCAGCCTGGAAAACCGGATGCGCTGGCCGCTGGAGGTCTTGCAGGCCATGCGGGCCGAGTGGGGCGAGGACAAGCCAATCTCGGTCCGGATCAGCGCGACCGACTGGGTCGGCGATGAAGGCGTGACCCCGGATGAAGCGGTGCTGATCGCAAAGATGTTTGCCGCCAATGGCGCGGACATCATCGACGTCTCGGCCGGGCAGACCTCGATCGACGCGAAGCCCGTCTATGGCCGGATGTTCCAGACCCCGTTCAGCGACCGCATCCGCAATGAGGCGGGCATTGCGACCATGGCTGTCGGCAACATCACCGAGCCGGACCATGTGAATTCGATCATCCTTGCCGGTCGGGCCGATCTGGTCTGCCTTGCGCGGCCACATCTGGCCAACCCCTACTGGACCCTTCACGCCGCCGTGGCGATGGGCGATGCTGCCACCGAATGGCCGCTGCCGTATCTGGCAGGGCGTGACCAGATGCGGCGGCTGGCGCAGAAAACGGTTGAGGTGATCCGGGCATGACCATCGCGGGGCGGCGGGTTCTGGTGACAGGCGGGGGGTCGGGCGTAGGCGCAGACCTTGCGCTGGGCTTTGCCCGGGCCGGTGCCGCCGAAGTGGTGATCTGCGGCCGCCGGATGCAGGCGTTGCAGGCGACCGCCGCACGGCACCCCGCGATCCGTGCGCTGACCTGTGATGTGACCGACGAAGCCTCGGTCCAGGACCTGTTCACTCAGGCAGGGCGGGTGGACATCGTGATCGCCAACGCGGGTCAGGCTGACAGCGCGCCATTCGCCAAGACCACGCTGGACCAGTGGAACGCGATGCTGGCCGTGAACCTGACCGGCGTCTTCCTGACCTTCCGCGAGGGCCTGCGGCAGTTTGACGGCTGGGGGCGGCTTGTGGCCATCTCCTCCACCGCCGGGCTGAAAGGCTATGCCAAGGTCGCGCCCTATGCTGCAGCCAAGCATGGCGTCATGGGGATCGTGCGGTCGCTGGCGCTCGAGGTGGCGCGCGGGCCGGTGACGGTGAACGCGATCTGCCCGGGGTTTCTGGACACCGAGATGACCGACCACTCCGTCAAGGTGATCGCGGAAAAGACCGGCCGCAGTCTGGACGAGGCCCGCGCGGCACTCATGGCGATCAGCCCGCAGAACCGGCTTTACCGCCCGGATGAAGTCACCGCCGCTGCGCTATGGCTGTGCTCTGCCGGGGCCGAGGGCGTTAACGGACAGGGGATCAATATCTCCGGCGGCGAGGCATGACGGACACTGACCCCCTTTCCAAGCGCCGGCTCAAGATGTGGGTCCGGTTGCTGGCTGTGACACGGCTGGCCGAAAGCCACCTGCGCGAAGTCCTGCGCGTGCAGCACGAAACCACGTTGCCGCGCTTTGACGTGATGGCGGCCCTGTACCGCCGCCGCGACGGCGTGACGATGAGCGAGTTGTCACGGATGCTGCTGGTCTCAAACGGCAATGCGACGACAGTGGTGGACCGGCTGGAGCAGGACGGTCTGGTGCGCCGCACCCCGTCGGAAACCGACCGCCGCACGGTCTTTGTCGCCCTGACCGCAGCTGGGCTGGCCCGCTTTGAAACCCTTGCCGCCGGGCATGAGGCCGAAGTGTCGCAACTGTTCGCCACCCTGTCCGAAGCGGACCTGGAGGCGCTGACCGGCATCCTCAAACGCATGGGAGGCAGATGATGACCGAACTTGCCAGCCTGACGCCGCAGCACTTTCTGTGGGAGGTGACCGACCGCATCGCCACGATCCGCCTCAACCGGCCGGACCGCAAGAACCCCCTGACCTTCGACAGCTACGCCGAGCTGCGCGACACCTTCCGCGCGCTGGTCTATGCGTCGGATGTGGATGTGGTCATCCTGGGCTCCAACGGCGGTAATTTCTGCTCGGGCGGCGATGTGCATGACATCATCGGCCCGCTGGTGGGGATGGAGATGAAGGAGCTTCTCGCCTTCACCCGGATGACCGGCGATCTGGTCAAGGCGATGATCGGCTGCGGCAAGCCGATCATCGCGGCGGTGGATGGCGTCTGTGTGGGTGCGGGGGCGATCATGGCCATGGCCTCAGACCTGCGGCTGGCGACTCCGTCGGCGAAATGCGCCTTCCTGTTTACCCGAGTCGGCCTTGCTGGCTGTGACATGGGGGCCTGTGCCATGCTGCCCCGGATCATCGGGCAGGGCCGCGCGGCGGAACTCCTGTATACCGGGCGGGTGATGCGCGCCGAGGAGGGCGAGCGCTGGGGCTTCTGGAACAGCCTGCACGCGGCGGACGCACTGGAGGCGGCGGCGCTGACCCTTGCGAAGGCTTTGGCGGCGGGGCCGACCTTCGCGCATGGGATCACCAAGACCCAGATCAATCAGGAATGGAACATGGGGCTGGAACAGGCGATCGAGGCCGAGGCGCAGGCGCAGGCGATCTGCATGCAAACCCGCGATTTCGAACGCGCCTATCGCGCCTTTGTGGCGAAAGAAACGCCGGTGTTTCAGGGTGACTGAGGGCGGACCGGGGGCCAGCCCCCGGACCCCCGGGATATTTGAGGACAGAAAATGAGCGATACCAGTTTCCTGGACTGGCCCTTCTTCGAGCCCCGCCACCGTGATCTGGCGGCGGCGTTGGATAGCTGGTGCGCGGCGCATCTGCCGGTGGATCACGCGGACGTGGATGCCGCCTGCCGCAAGTTGGTGGCGATGCTGGGGCAGGGCGGTTGGCTGCATCATTCAGGCGCGGGTGGGGGGGAGCGGCTGGATGTCCGCACCCTGTGCCTGATCCGCGAGACCTTGGCCCGGCATGATGGCTTGGCTGATTTTGCCTTTGCGATGCAAGGGTTGGGGATGGGGCCGGTCAGCCTGTTCGGTACACCCGAACAGCGCGACTGGCTGACCCGGACCCGCGCGGGCACGGCGATTTCCGCCTTTGCGCTGACCGAACCGGGGTCGGGTTCAGACGTGGCCGCGACCGCTACCACAGCCAGCCGGGTTCAGGGTGGCTGGCTGATCGAGGGCGAGAAGACCTGGATCTCCAACGGCGGGATTGCCGATGTCTATGTGATCTTCGCCCGGACCGGTGAGGCACCGGGGGCGAGGGGTCTGTCGGCCTTCCTGATGCCCGCCGATGCACCTGGGCTGGAGATCGCCGAACGGCTGGAAGTGATCGCCCCGCACCCCCTTGCCCGGCTTCGTCTGAAAGGCGTGGTCCTGCCCGAAAGCGCCCTGATCGGCAAAGCTGGGGATGGCTTCAAGCTGGCGATGTCGGTGCTGGATGTGTTCCGGTCCACCGTGGGTGCGGCGGCGCTGGGGTTTGCCCGTCGGGCGCTGGATGAGGCGTTAGCGCGGGTGAAGGCGCGGCGGATTCAGGGGCAGGCGTTGGCCGAGTTGCAGCTGGTGCAGGGCCATCTGGCCGACATGGCGCTGAAGATCGACGCCGCCGCACTGCTGGTCTACCGCGCGGCCTGGGTGAAGGACAGTGGTGCGGCCCGTGTCACCCGCGAAGCCGCAATGGCCAAGCTCTACGCCACCGAAGCCGCGCAAGAGGTGATCGATATGGCCGTGCAACTGCATGGCGGGGATGGCGTGCGTCATGGGTCGGTGGTCGAAAGCCTGTACCGCGAAATCCGTGCCTTGCGGATCTATGAAGGGGCAAGCGATGTGCAGCGTGTGGTCATCGCAAGGGGTCTTCTGGCATGACCTACAGCCGCCAGATCCGCATCGAGTTCAACCATTGCGACCCGGCGGGGATCGTCTTTTACCCGCGTTATTTCGAGATGACCAATTCAGTCCTTGAGAACTTCTTCCGCGAGGACGTGGGCTATTCCTACCATGCCATGATGGCTGACGGCATCGGCGTGCCGACCGTACGGATCGAGACTGAGTTTCACGCGCCATCGCGGTTGGGCGATGTGCTCGACTGGGCGCTGGTGGTCGAACGGGTTGGCGGCAGTTCCGCCACTTTCCGGCTGGCGGCGCAATGCGACGCGCAGCTTCGGATGACCGCTCGGCTGACGCTTGTCTGGCTGTCGGCTGGAGGGCGCCCTGCCCGCTGGCCCGACCCCATCCGCGCCGCATTGGCCGCGCATCTGGAGGACGCATGACCGATACCGCCCTGCAATTTCTGCACCCGTCACATTGGAAACCCGCCAAGGGCTATTCCAACGGCGTCGCGGCGTCAGGCCGGATGGTCTTTACCGGCGGGATCATCGGCTGGAACGCGGATCAGGTCTTTGAGTCCGACGATTTCGTGGCCCAAGTCGAACAGGCGCTGAAAAGCATCGTCGAGGTGCTGGCCTGTGCCGGGGCGGGGCCGGAACACCTTGTCCGGCTGACGTGGTATGTCACCGACAAGCGGGAGTATCTGGACAGCCTGAAGGACCTTGGCCAGATCTACAAGGCGGTGATCGGGCGGCATTATCCGGCGATGGCGCTGGTGCAGGTCGTGGCGCTGGTCGAAGACCGCGCCAAGGTGGAGATCGAGGCGACGGCGGTGATCCCTGCCTGACTGACGCCTAACCCTGCCGCAAACGGAACCGCTGGATCTTGCCCGTCTGCGTCTTGGGCAGGCTGTCGCAGAACACCACCCGGCGCGGGTACTTGTAGGGCGCGATGACCTTTTTCACATGGTCCTGCAGCAGCTTGACCATCAGCGCATCCCCCACCTGACCTGCGGCCAGAACCACATGCGCCTCAACGATCTGGCCGCGATCCTCATCGGCGGCTCCCACTACGGCGCATTCCAGCACGGCAGGATGGGACAGCAGTGCCGCCTCTACCTCGGGCCCGGCGATGTTGTAGCCGGCGCTGATGATCATGTCATCGGACCGGGCGGCAAAATGGAACCGCCCCTCGTCGTCCTGCCAGAAGCTGTCGCCCGTCAGGTTCCAGCCGTCCCGTACATAGGCGCGCTGCCGGTCATCGGCCATATAGCGGCAGCCGGTCGGGCCGCGCACAGCCAGGCGGCCCACCTCACCCCGTGGCAGGTCGGCCATGTCCGGGCCGACGATCCGCGCCTCGTACCCGGTGACGGGGCGGCCCGTGCAGCCGGGGCGGTGGTCGTCAAAGCGGTTGGTCAGGAAGATGTGCAGCATCTCGGTCGCGCCGATGCCGTCCAGCATCGGCTTGCCGGTGCGGGCGATCCAGTCCTCATAGACCGGGGCGGGCAGGGTTTCGCCCGCGCTGACGGCGGCGCGCAGGCTGGACAGATCGGCCCCCTCCTCCATCGCCTTCAGCATCACCCGATAGGCGGTGGGCGCGGTAAAGCAGACTGTGGCGCGGTGGTCCTGAATGATTTCTATCATGTTGGCGGGGCTTGCCTGTTCCAAAAGCGCCGCTGCCGCGCCGAAGCGCAAGGGAAAGACCGCCAGACCACCCAGCCCAAAGGTGAAGGCGAGCGGCGGCGAGCCGACAAACACATCCTCGGGCGTCACGGCCAGCACTTCGCGCGCATAGCCGTCTGCGATGATCAGAAGGTCGCGGTGAAAATGCATCGTGGCCTTGGGTTCGCCCGTCGTGCCCGAAGTAAAGCCCAGCAGCGCCACATCATCCCGCCCGGTTGGCGGCGGAGTGAACCTGACCGGCTTGCGCAAGGCGATCCGGTCCAGTTCGGCGTCATGGTTCGCCGTGCCGTCAAAGCCGACCACGGTCTGCAGAAAGCGGCTGGACTTCTGGCAAGTGACCAACTCCTCCATCAGCCTTGTGTCGCACAGGGCATGGGTGACCCTTGCCTTGTCGACGATCTTGGCCAGTTCCCCGGCCCGCAGCATCGGCATGGTGTTGACCACTACCGCCCCCGCCTTGGTCGCCGCCAGCCAGCAGGCCACCATCGCCGGGTTGTTGGCTGACCGGATCAGCACCCGGTTGCCCGGCCTGACGCCATAATCCTCGACCAGCGCATGGGCGATGCGGTTCGACCAGTCGGTCAGTTCTTTGTAGGTCCGGCTGCGACCATTGCCGATCAGCGCGGTATGGTCGCCAAAGCCCCGATCCACCATGCGGTCGGTCAGTTCCACCCCGACATTCAGCCAGTCCGGATAAGCAAAGCCATCCAGCATCAGGTCGGGCCAATCGCCCTGTGGCGGAAGATTGTCCCGGGTGAAGCTGTCGACATGGCCGCTGGGGCCAAGCTGATCTGGTAGCATCATGATCTCGCCTCTGTGGTCTTGCGTCACAGATACACGGCGGCACAAGCAGTGTCGCCCGAAAGAGCGACATATATGACTTTGAAATCTGCCGGCTGGTCAGCCCCCGACAGGGCCGGACACAGCCGACAGGGCAGCGGCCACCCCGCGCAATTCGGCAAGGCCCCGTAGGCGACCGATCAGGGGATAGCCCGGGTGGGTGCCACGCCCGATGTCCATCAAAAGCTCATGCCCGTGGTCGGGGCGGAACGGGAAGGTGGCGTCCTCTCGCCCCTCGGCCCGGCGGCGGCGTTCTTCGGACAGCAGCGCGTCGATCAGGTCGACCATGTCGGTGTCGCCCTCCAGATGCGCGGCCTCTTCAAAACTGCCATCCGGGTCTTTGCGGACGTTGCGCAGATGGGCGAAATGGATGCGGTCAGCAAAGCGCCGGGCAATGGCGGGGACGTCATTGCCGGGGTTCGCCCCAAGCGAACCGGCACATAGCGTCAGGCCATTCGAGCGGGCGGGCACGGCATCCAGCGCAAAGGCGATGCCGGTTGCGTCCGACACGATGCGCGGCAGGCCCAGCAGATCACGCGGAGGATCGTCGGGGTGGACGCACAGCCGCATGCCAAGCTCTTCTGCGGTGGGGATCACCTCTTGCAGGAAGCGGCGATAGTTGGCGCGGAGGTCATCGCGGTTGATGCCTTCGTAGCCTTTCAGTGCCCGCTTCAGACCAGCGATATCATAGCGGTCATAGGCGCCGGGCAGGCCGGACATGATCGAATGGAGAAGTGTCTCGCGCTCTGCCTCGGTTGACTGCTGGAACCAGACTGCGGCGTCTTTGCGGACCGGTTCCGGGTAGTCATCCTCAGCTGCCTGACGGCCAAGCATTTGCAGTTCAAACGCCGCCATCTTCGGTGCCGAAAAGCGCAGGCAGGTGCCACCACGGGCGACAGGGGCGGCAAGGTCGGTTCGGGTCCAGTCGATCAGGGGCATGAAGTTGTAACAGATCGTGTGGATGCCATTGGCCGCTAGATTGGCCATGCTTTGACGGTAATTGGCAAACAGCGGCGCAAGATCGCCGTCGCCACGCTTGATGCGTTCGTGGATCGGCAGGCTTTCCACCACGACCCATTGGAAACCCGCGGCCTTGATTTCGGCCTTGCGGGTGGCGATCAGATCGCTGGGCCAGACCTCGCCATAGGGGATTTCGTGCAGCGATGTCACGATGCCCGAAGCCCCGGTCTGAGCGATCTCGGCCAGGGTGATCTTGTCGTAGGGACCGTACCAGCGCCAGCTTTCGATCATGTCAGTTCCTCAATCGTGCGGCGCGCGCCCTTGCTGATCAGGGCCTTGTACGCGGTGGTGATCTTGGGTGCGAGGGCGTGGGACAGGGCTTCAGGGAAGATCTCGCGGAACCCGAGAAGGGCCGCCACCAGACCTTCGAGCGTGTCGTGGCTGGCGTGGGCCGCGCGCAGGCGGGCAGACATCGGGTCGCGCACGTCAATCGGCTGCCCGCGTTCATCAAGCCCGCCGACATAGCGCATCCACGCAGCGACCGCGAGAATGAGGCCAGGGCTTTCCCGACCGGCAACCAAGTTCTCAGCCAGCGTACCAAGGATGCGCTGGGGCAGTTTCTGGCTGCCATCCATGGCGATCTGCCAGGTCCGGTGGCGGATGCCGGGATTGCGGTAGCGTTCGAGCAGGCGGTCGGCATAGCTGTGCAGGTTCACACCGGTCGGCGCTGTAATGGCGGGAATGATTTCCCGTGTCCAAAGGTTGGACACGATGCGGGCAAAGACTGGGTCGGCCACGGTATCGGCAATGGTTTCGTGCCCGGCAAGATAGCCAAGATAGGCAAGCGCGGAATGGGTGCCGTTCAGCATCCGCAGTTTCATGTTTTCATGGGCGGTAACGTCAGCAACCAGTTCCACCCCGACAGCGGCCAGATCGGGGCGATGGCCATCAACGAAACTGTCTTCGACAACCCACTGACGGAACGGTTCGTGCTGCACCGGGGCGCGGTCTGCCAGCCCCGTCAGGGTGGCAACGCGGGCAATCACCTCCGGCGTGGTGGCAGGGACGATGCGGTCAACCATGGTTGCCGGGAAGCGGACCTCAGCCTCGATCCAGCGGGCAAGCACCGGATCGACCCGGCATGCAAAGTCAAGCGCAAGGCCACGCAGCAGGTGGCCATTGCCGGGAAGATTGTCACAGGTCAGGACGGTAAAGGGCGGAAGGCCAGCCAGGCGCCGCCGATCGAGCGCACGGACGAGGAAACCAATGGCCGACCGGGGCAGCGGGTTTGTCAGGTCATGGGTGATATCGGGATGGCTGGCATCCAACCGGCCCGTGGCGGGTTCGTGGCAATAGCCCTTTTCGGTGACCGTCAACGAAACGATCCTGACGCCCGGGTCGGCCATGGCATCCAGCACGGCTTGCGGATTTTCAGGTGCCACAAGAACGCCCGTGACGGATGTGACGATCCGGGCGGTTTCGCCCTGCGGCCCCAGTTCAAGCGCGGTATACAGGCCGTCCTGCGGCTGAAGCGCATCGCGGATGTCGGGGCGTTGCAGTGACACGCCAAGAATACCCCAATCACCGCCCGAGGCTGCCATCGCCTCTTCAATGTAGATCGCGCCATGGGCACGGAAGAACGCCCCAAGGCCAAGGTGGACGATGCCAATGGCTGGGGCGGGTTCGGTCCGTCGAAGGGTCATCTGCGGCTCAGCGGGCAAGCCAGCCTCCATCGACGTTGAGGATTGCGCCATGGATGTAGGCGGCGGCGGGCGAGGCAAGGAAGACGGCAGCACCCGCGATATCCTCAGGGCGACCCCAGCGCCCGGCGGGGATGCGGTCCAGGATCGCGCTGTTGCGGTCAGGATCGGCGCGAAGGGCCTCAGTGTTGTTCGTCTCGATATAGCCCGGGGCGATGGCGTTGACGTTGATGCCCTTTGCCGCCCATTCGTTGGCCAGCAATTTGGTAAGCCCCGCCACCCCGTGCTTTGCAGCCGTGTAGGACGGCACCCGGATGCCGCCCTGAAACGACAGAAGCGAGGCGATATTGATGATCTTGCCGGGCGCGTTGCGCTGAACAAGGGCCTTCGCGAAGGCCTGAGCGGTGAAGAACACTGCCTTGAGGTTGACATCCATCACTGCGTCCCAATCGGCTTCGGTGAAGTCCAGACTGTCGGCGCGGCGGATGGTGCCAGCGTTGTTGATCAGGATGTCGTAGTCCTGACCGTCAAAGAGAGAACTTGCCGCGAGCGGGTCGGTGAAATCCAGCCTGATGGCCGTCGCGCCGGGGATCAGGGAAAGCGTTTCCCCACAATCACGGCGGGCGGCGACCGTGACCCTTGCCCCGGACCCGGCCAATGCCACGGCGATGGCTTGACCGATCCCGGTGTTCGCGCCAGTCACGAGGGCATTGCGGCCTTTCAGGGAAAAGGCGGTCACCGAAGCGTCTCCATCCCGACCATATCGACATCGCGGTAGTCGACATTGTCGCCCGCCATGGCCCAGACGAAGGTATAGCTTCCGGTTCCCGCGCCACAGTGGATGGACCAAGGCGGCGAGACGACGGCCTGTTCATTGGCCACGACAAGGTGGCGGGTTTCCTGCGGTTCGCCCATCATGTGGAAAACGCGGGCGTCAGGGGCGAGGTCGAAGTAGAAGTATGCCTCCATCCGGCGGTCGTGCAGGTGGGCGGGCATGGTGTTCCAGACCGAGCCGCCATGGAACTGCGTATAGCCAAGGACAAGCTGACAGCTTTCCATCACTTCGGGGTGGATGAACTGATAGATGGTGCGGTGGTTGGCCGTTTCCGGCGCACCTGTCGTGAAGGATTTTGCATCCCCAATCCGCACCAGCCGCGCGGCAAGGCTGGCATGGGCGGGGGCAGAGGTGATGTAGAACCGCGCATCGCCGGCGAAGGTGACCGGGCCAAGCCCGCGACCAAGGTAAAGGACATCGCCTTTCTCCATCGCGTAGGTCTGGCCTGCCGCCGATACGGTGCCGGGTCCGCCGACATTGACGATCCCCATTTCCCGGCGATCAAGGATGCTGGGGGTGCCACATTCCTTGACCGCGTCAAGGACAAGGGCTTTGCCGCCGGGGACGACCCCGCCAACAATCATCCGGTCATAATGGGTGTAGATCAGTCGCAGTTCACCCGTGGCAAAAAGGCCCTCGCCAAGGAAGGCGGCGCGCAGAGCGGTAGTGTCCATGCCCTTCGCCTCGGACGGTGAGATGGCGGGCCGGGTTTCAACGGTAAGCATGGCAGGGCCTTTCAAAGAAAATCGTCACGGCGGGGGGTGAAGCTGTCGATCAGCTCTCCAGCCGCAAGGCAGCGGCAGCCGTGGACGGCACCGCTGGGGATCACGAAACTGTCGCCCGGGCCAACCTCGCGGTCCTGCCCGTCCACGGTGAAGGCAAAGCGGCCTGATGCGACGTAGGTGGCCTGCACATGAGGGTGGCTGTGCAAGGCCCCTTCGGCCCCTTTGGTGAAACGGAAGGCGACGACCATCAAGTCCGGGTGGTCGGACAAGACCTTGCGGGTGACGCCGGGGCCGGTGGTGACAATGGGATAGGGCATGGGACTACCGGAACAGTGAGGGCAGCCAAAGCGACAGCCCGGGGATGTAGGTGACAAGCATCAACGTGGCGAAGGCGGCACCGTAGAAGGGCCAGATCGTCTTGAGCACCTGCCCGACCCCGATCCTGCCAACTGCGCAGCCGACGAAGAGCACCGCGCCCACGGGCGGCGTGCACAGCCCGATGCCAAGGTTCAGCACCATGATTACCCCGAAATGCACCGGGTCGACGCCAAAGGCGGTGGCGACGGGCAGGAAGATCGGGGTGGTGATCACGATCAGGGGCGACATGTCCATGAAAGTGCCAAGGAACAGCAGCAGGAGGTTGATGAGAAGGAGGATCACGATGGGGTTGTCAGAGACGCCCTTCATGACCTCGATCATCGTGGTCGGGACCTTGAGGATCGCCAGAAGCCAGCCGAAGGCCGCAGCGCAGCCGATGACCATCAGCACCATCGCTGTGGTGCGGACAGCGGCGAAGGTGGCAGCGACGAAGTTCTTCCAATCCATCGTGCGGTAGGCGAGCACTGTCACCAGCAAGGCATAGACAGCGGCGACGCAGCTGGATTCAGAGGCGGTGAACACACCGGAGCGGACGCCGACAAAGATGATCGCGATCAGCAGGATGCCGGGGATGGCGTTCAGGAACAACCCGCCAACAGCGCCCCAGCCGGGGAAGCGATCTGTCGGATAGCCCCGCTTGGCCGCCACCAGCCATGCGGCCACCATAAGCGACAGGGCAAGCACCAACCCGGGCAGGATTCCGGCGGTGAACAGGTCAGCGATGGAGATCCGCCCACCCCCGGCGATGGAGTAGATGATCATGTTGTGGCTGGGCGGGATCATCAGCGCGATGATCGACGACACGACGGTCACGTTGACCGCATAGTCCACTCCATAACCGCGCTCCTTCATCTGCGGGATCATCAACCCGCCGATGGCCGAAGCGTCAGCGGCAGCAGACCCCGAAATGCCGCCAAACAGCACCGAGGCCGAGATGTTTACCTGACCAAGGCCACCGCGCATATGGCCGACGAGTCCCCCGGCGAGGGCGACCAGACGGCGGGCGATGTCCCCCCGGACCATCAACTCACCCGCGAAGATGAAGAACGGGATCGCCATCAGCGCAAAGACTGACACGCCGGAGTTCAGGCGCTGGAAGACGACGATGGGCGGAAGCTCCATGTAAAGGACGGTCGCGAAGGACGCGATGCCAAGGCAGAAGGCGACTGGTGTGCCGATCAGCAGAAGCGTGGCGAAGGTGCCGAAGAGGATCCAGAGTTCCATCCCTTACACCTCGGCCGGGGCATCGCCGAAGCGCTGGGTTGGCAAACCCGCCGCCCGTCGCGCCAACCGTTCCAGCGAGAACAGGACGATCAGGACACCTCCGCCCACGATGGGGGCAAAGTCGATGGCGCCGCTGATGCCAATCGACGGCAGCTTGATGTCCCAGGCTGACCCGGCCAACTGGCTGCCGAACCAGACCATGCCAACACCAAAGCCGGTGACCGCAATGTCCGAGATGGAAAACAGCCAAAGCTTTGCCCGTGGTGGCAAGAGGATGATCAGGATGTCAAAGGACAGGTGATATCCTTCCCGAATCCCCACGGCGGCGCCAAGAAAGATGAACCAGCCCATCAGGATGACGGCAAACGGCTCGCTCCAGATGAGCGAGGAGTTGAGGCCATAGCGAAAGACCACTTGCGCGGCGATCACACCGGTCATCAGGACCAGCGCCGTCCCGGCAACCCATAGGGCAGCGGTCGCCACATGGCCCAGAACGCGGGCCACCCGTTCCATCACGTCCTGCACGACTTCCCCCCTTCAGATCGCGGGCGGCCTGCGGCGGCCGCCCGAAATGTCAGATCACTCGACCGCTTGAATGCGGGTCACGAGGTCTTGCAGTTTCGGCGTGTTGGCGTGCTTTTCGTAGACCGGCACCATCGCCTCGATGAACGGGGTCTTGTCGATGTTGTCGATGACCTGAACACCGGCAGCACGAACCTTGTCTTCCGACTCTTTCTCGCGCGCGGCCCAAAGCTCGCGGTTGATCGGCATCGACTCCCGGGCGGCGGCGCGGACAAGTTCCTGATCTTCAGGCGAAAGCTTGTCCCAGCTGACTTTGGACATGACCAGCACTTCTGGCACGATCAGATGTTCGTTCAGCGTGTAGTACCCCGCAACCTCGTAATGACCCGAGGATTCGAACGATGGCCAGTTGTTTTCCGCCCCGTCGATGACCCCGGTCTGGATGCCGGAGTAAACCTCGCCATAAGGCATCGGGGTGGCGTTGGCACCAAGGGCAGTCATCATGTCGACGAAGACGTCGGATTGCATGACGCGCACCTTCATCCCCGCCAGATCCTCAATCGAGGTGATGGGCTTCTTGGAGTTGTAGAAGCTGCGGCTGCCGCCATCATAGAAGGCCAGCGCGACAAAGCCGTGCGGTTCGAAAGCGGCCGCGATCTCGGCCCCGATGTCGCCGTCCATCACCTTGTGCATGTGATCGACCGACCGGAAGATGAAGGGCAAGGAAACAACCTTGGTCTCTTCAATTTCGTTGTTGAACGGGCCCATGGACACACGGTTCAGGTCGATGACGCCGAACTTGGTCTGCTCGATGGTGTCCTTTTCCTCGCCCAGCTGCGCCGAGTGGAACACGTCGATGCAGATCCGCCCGCCCGAGCGTTCCTTGAGCATCTCGCCCATCTTTTGCACGGCGGCGACCGTCGGGTAGCCGTCTGGGTGGGTGTCGGACGATTTCAGCGTCAACTCGCATTCGGCAAAGGCCGCGCTGGACAGGGCGGCGGTGGCCAGCAGGGCGGCCAGAGTGGTTCTGAGTTTCATTGGTCTTCTCCTCCTCTTGTTGGTCAAAGTCTGTAGGCGGCCTTGGCAAGGCCATAGGCCAGGTCAGGGGCCAGCTCGAACGCCTCCTCGCGGTCAAGCCGGCCGGTCGTCACAAGATCTGCAAGCCAGGCGCAATCCACCCGCCGAGCCATGTCGTGCCGGGCGGGAATGGACAGGAAGGCGCGGGTGTCGTCGTTGAAGCCCACGGTGTTGTAAAATCCCGCCGTTTCAGTGGTCATCTCACGGAAGCGGCGCATGCCTTCAGGGCTGTCATGGAACCACCAGGGTGGCCCAAGCTTCAGCGCGGGGTAAGCACCCGCCAGCGGCGCCAGTTCGCGGGCATATGCGGTTTCATCCAAGGTGAAGAGGATGATGGTCAGCGACGGCTCCATCCCGACGGCGTTCAGGAGCGGGCGAAGCGCTGTGACATAGTCGGTGCGGCCAGGAATATCGAAACCCTTGTCGCGGCCGAACTGGGCCATGACGGTGGCGCTGTGGTTGCGTCGGCTGCCGGGGTGAAGCTGCAGGACCAGGCCGTCATCCAGGCTCATCCTTGCCGTCTCAGTCAGCATCTGGCCGCGGAAGGCATCGGCTTCATCGGCGGTGGCGTGGCCGGTCAGGATGCGGGCGAAAAGAGCAGCGGCATCTGCGGGGGGCAGGTCCTCGGTCCGGGCCGTGGCGTGGCCGTGGTCGGTGGCGGTGGCTCCCATGCTCTTGAAGAATGCGCGACGGCTGCGGTGGGCGTTCAGATAGCCGGTCCAGCTTTGCGTATCTTCGCCCGTCAGCGCGCCCAGTTGGGCGACGTTGGCGGCAAAGCCCGGGAAGTCGGGGTCAACCACGGAATCGGGTCGGTAAGTCGGGACCACCCGACCCTTCCAGCCCGAAGCGCGGATGGTCTGGTGATGCGCAAGATCATCCAGCGCGGAATCGGTGGTGGCGATCACCTCGATGTTGAACCGCTTGAACAGAGCGCGGGGGCGGAAGGCGGAGGTTTGCAGCGCTTCGGCAATCCGGTCGTAGTAGTCGTCGGCGTTGGCCGATGACAGGCGCTGGTCAAAGCCAAAGATCGTCTCGAACGCATGATCCAGCCATAGGCGGGACGGTGTGCCCCGGAACAGGTGGTAGTGTGCGGCGAACAGCCGCCATATCTTGCGGCCATCGGTTTCAGTCGGGCCGCCGTCGGCGCGCGGGACGCCCAGCGCCGTCAGCGGCACACCTTGCGACGCAAGCATGCGGAAGACGTAATGGTCAGGCGTCACGAACAGCTGCGCCGGGTCCGGGAAAGCCGCGTCGGTCGCATACCACGCCGGATCGGTGTGGCCGTGCGGGCTGATGATCGGCAGGCCCTGCACGGCGCCGTACAGCGCGCGGGCAAGGTCACGCGACACCGGGTAAGCCGGAAACAGGCGGTCAGGATGAAGAAGGCCCACTGTCGCCCTCCCCCGGCGCAGAAGCATTGGTTGGTCGTCACATTGCGAAAAGAATTTATGCTAGTCAACTAATATTCCAGTTGCCGCCCAAGCGGGCCGCGACTACGGTGACGGCAGGCACAGGGGAGGTTCGGGAATGCCGGGCAACGGGGCGCTAAGCATGTTGGAGCCGATCCAGCGGTCTTCGATCGCGGATTCGGTCTTTGAAGAGCTGCACCGCCAGATCCTGCGGCTTGAACTTCCCCCCGGCACCAAGCTTTCAGAGTTCGACGTTGCCCGCGCCCTTGGCGTATCACGCCAGCCCGTGCGCGATGCCTTCTACCGCCTGTCAAAGCTGGGCTTCATTTCCATCCGCCCGCAACGCGCCACCACCGTTTCGGCGATTTCCGAACGTGCGGTGATGCAGGCCCGGTTCATCCGCCTTTCGATCGAGGCGGAAACGGCACGGGTCGCCTGCAAGACGCTGACGGAAGATGACTTTGCCGCCATCGAGGCGATCATAGATCAACAGGCCCGTGCGGTAGCGGCGCGCGATCCGGCGGCATTTCATGACCTGGACGACCTATTCCATCGGGAAATCTGCGAACGGTCGGGAACAGGCTTTGCCTGGGAAACCGCACGCGAGATGAAGTCGCATATGGACCGCGTCCGGTTCCTGTCGCTGTCCTTTGCCTCGGAACGCGCGTTTCAGGAACACAAGGACATTCTGGCTGCGATCCGATCACGCAACGAAGAACGGGCGGCGGAAATGGTGCGGGTCCACCTGTCGCGCATCCTTGACCAGATTGTCCGCATCCGCGCCGAGAACGCCGCCTACTTTGCGGATGAGGGGTAAGGTGCGGGTCGTCTCCATCGGGGAATGCATGGTGGAGTTTGCCCCAACCTCAAACGGTCAGTTTGCCATGGGTTTTGCCGGCGACACTTTCAACACCGCCTGGTACTTGCGCCGCCTTCTGCCGGCGACAGCAACGGTTTCCTACCTTTCGGCGGTGGGAACGGATGGCATGTCCGACCAGATGGTTGGCTTCATGACGGCCGAGGGCATCTTGACCGACACGGTCCAGCGGGTGCCGGGGCGCAGCGTGGGCCTGTATGTGATCCAACTGACCAATGGCGAACGCAGCTTTGCCTACTGGCGGTCCACTTCTGCAGCGCGCCTTCTGGCGGAAGATGCGGATCGGCTGTGGTCAGCCCTTGACGGGGCGGACCTGATCTATCTGTCCGGGATCACCTTGGCGATCCTCTCGGCCGAGGCGAGGGTGCGGCTGATGGCATCTTTGGCCCGCGCGCGGGCGGCGGGCAGCAAGGTGGCGTTCGATCCGAACATTCGCCCCGGGCTTTGGAGCGACGCCCCGACGATGCTGCAATCAATCTCTGCCATGGCGGCGGCTGCCGACATCGTGCTGCCGTCCCACGAAGACGAGGCGCGCCACTTTGGCGATCCCGATCCCGTGGCCACGGCGCATCGCTATGCGGGGTCCGGGTCAACGCTTGTCGTGGTCAAGGATGGTCCGATGCCCGTTGTGACCCTGCATGCTGGCCATGCCGAACGTCATCCGGTGCCAGTCCCTAGCGCCCCCGTGGTGGACACCACGGCAGCCGGAGACAGCTTTAACGCTGGCTTCCTTGCCAGCTTTCTGACCAACGCAAACCTGTCCGAAGCGGTTGCTGCCGGAACCTCTCTGGCCGCTCGAGTGATTGCTGGACCGGGCGCTTTGGTCCGAACCGCCGTAGGGGCAGTGCCCTGACCAAAGGCTGCGGCCTACCCCGCTGCTTCCATCGGACGGCCTGTCGGGCTGGCCTGAAACTCTTCGACAAGGGTCGCAAGAAAACGCTCGGCCGATGGCCCGAGACTACGTGACTTGCGACGGCAAAGGCACATGCGAGTCGACGTGCCATCAAGCCCCAGGATCTCGATCGGCAGCAGATCACCGTCACGGTCTTCGTCCCAGATCGCGACCTCGGGCATGACGGCGATGCCGATGCCTGACCGGGCATAGGCCTTGAGAGCGGGGATTGAATTCGCCGTCATCTGGGGCTGCCCGTCCCGATGCTCTGAGGGGACGATCGTGTCAAAGGCCACCCGGCTGGTATAGCTGGCCGGCATCGCGGCGAAGGGCATCGCCAGCAGGTCGGCGGCAGTGATCGTTGTGGTGCCCGCCAGCGGATGCCCGGGGCTGACGACGGCGACGATGCGGTTGGGACGTTCGGCCACAATTTCGATATCGGGGTGATTGGGGGCGGTGACGACCAGCGCGAAGTCGGCAAGATCATGGACCAACGCGCGCTCGGCCTGCCGGCCGGCTGCGATGTGCAGGTAGGTCTTCATGTGGGGATATGTCCGTGCCGTCCGGATCAGGCAGGGCATCAGGAACCGTTCGACCAGCGATTGCGACACATGGATCCGGACCGACCCCTGGCCTACGGATTCCACCTCGTCGATATCGGCGGCGAGTCTTTCCATGCGTTGCAGCATCTGGCGCGCGGCATCGGCCACCAGATTGCCCGTGAGTGTCAGCCGCATCCCCCGCGAATGGCGTTCAAAGAGGGTGACGCCAAGTTCATGTTCCAGAAGCGCGATCTTCCGGCTTAGGCTTGACGCGGTCAGGTTCACGATATGCGCGGCTGCAAGCGACGACCCGTGTTCCGCAATAAGCACGACATAGCGCAAGACTTCCAAGGGCATGCGCGGCAAAGCCCCAACAATCTTTGATCGTCCCATGGTGCTCCCCCCATCTAGTGGCTGCTCTGGTGTGCAGGATATGCAAAGCTGCTGTCAACATTCACCGATTGTCCAAGCCTTGATGCTGACCCATCTTCGTTGCCTGCATCGGCGTCGACAGAGATGCCCGCAGTTGCACAGGTTTGGGTAAGGCGAAACAATTCATGGCATCCGATCAGGTCACTTTGAGCGCAACCGTGGTCGTTTGCATGTGCCGCATGTCGGAGGCCTGCTGACATGCCCCGGCTGACACTTGCCTCATGGGACCATGACAGGGCGCTGCCGGTCCTGAACAAGGAAGTCCCGGTCCAGGGGTTCGAGGTCGAATCGCATGTCCTGCCGACCACCCAACTGTTCCCCATAGCAGTGAACGAGGCGCGGTTTGACGTGACCGAGCTGTCGCTGTCCAGCTACCTGCTGCAGGTGTCGCGGGGGACCAGTGCCTACACCGCGATCCCGGTGTTTCTGGCGCGGGCGTTCCGCCACAACGGTTTCTTCGCGCGGGCGGACAGTGGCATCCGTTCGTTGGCCGACCTGAAGGGTCGCATCGTCGGGGTGCCGGAATATCAGATGACTGCCGCCCTATGGATGCGGGGTATCCTGAAGGATGACCACGGGATCGACGCATCCGATGTCATCTGGCGGACCGGAGCCCTGGACAAGGGCGTGCGACACGAGCGTCTGGAACTGGATGCCCCCCCGTCGCTGTCGATCACCCCGATTGTCGCAGGTGAGACGTTGCAGGACCTGCTGCTTGCCGGGCAGATCGACGCGCTGATGGCCCCCAGCCCGCCGCGCGCCTTTCTGGACGGGGACCCGCGGATCGTGCGCATCCTGCCGGATTTCGCCGCGGCCGAAGAAGACTATCACCGCCGCACCGGGTTCTTTCCGATCATGCACCTGCTAGCGGTGCGAAAGACACTGGTCGAAGCGCACCCCACCCTGCCCCGCGCCCTGTTCGATGCCTTCAGCACGGCCCGCGACATGGCATTGGCGCGGTTGGAAGAAGTATGGCTTGGGTCGGCAAATCGGCTAAGCCTGCCGTGGCTGAATGAAGCGATGGAGCGGACGCGGGGGGCCATGGGGCGGAACTACTGGCCTTATGGCTATCGCGCTGCTGTGCCCGAGCTTCAGACCGCCTGCAGATATTCGATCGAACAGCACCTTTCGCGCCGTGCAGTCACGCCGGACGAGCTGTTCTGTCCAGACCTTCTGGACACATGACCGGCAGCCCTCGGGGTGCCAAACGCAACTGAAACCACCGCAGTCTTTGGGAGGAGATGGCAATGAACATGAAGCTGACACTAGGTGCCGTGGTCGCGCTGGGGCTTTCCTGCGCCGCCGCGACGGCACAAGACATGCGCGCCCCGGAAGGCCCTATCGAATTCACCGTGGGGGCGGGGGCCGGCGGATCGCCCGACGTGATCATGCGCACTATCGCGCAGATCATGAATGAGGAAGGCATCGTGGAAAACCCGATCGTCATCCAGAACCGCAGCGGCGCGGGGCATTCCAACGCCTACAACCATGTGCTTGGCCTGCCGGGCGATGAGAATACGCTGCTGACGCTGGCCTCACCCGTATTCACGACGCCCATCGTGCAGGGAACGCCCTCGGTCATCGACCAGATCACGCCGATTGCGGGCTTCATCCAGTCGGAACTGATGCTTCTGACCACGCCGACCAGCGAATGGACCGGCCTGCAGGACATGGTGGCCCATGCCACGGCCAACCCCGGCGCTGTGCGCGTGGCAGGCGGTGCTTCGGGCGGCAATGACCATGTGGCGACCGGGCTGGTGGAAAAGGCTGCCGGGATCACCATGACCTACATCCCACACGAAAGCGGCGGTGCGGCACGGGCAACCTTCCTTGGCGGCAACGTCGAGCTGCACTTCGCCACGCTGTCCGAAGGGATGGAGCAGATTGCAGCGGGTACGGCCAAGCCGCTGGCAATCCTGTCGGCCGAACGTCGGCCCGAACCGGCCTTGGCGGATATTCCGACAGCCACCGAACAGGGTGTCGATGTCGTCTATACCCAGTTCTGGGGCGTTGGCGGCCCGCCCGGCCTTGATCCGGCGGTGGCTGCGTGGTGGGCTGACAAGTTCCGCCAGGCGACAGAAACGCAGCGCTGGAAGGATGGGCTTGCGGCCAACGTGCAGCTTGGCAACTTCTACGCTCTTGACGACGCCAAGACCTATTTCGCGGCCGAGCAGGAAACCTTCCGCGAAGTGCTGAAACAGATCGGCCTGGCGAATTAAGGCCAATACGACGGAGGCGAGGCAGTCATGATGCGGTTTCTGCAAGCGGTTCCCGCGATTTTCATGATCTGCCTCGCCGCAGGCGTGATGCTTGGAACGACGGGACTTCGGTTCTGGGACGGCTTCACCCCCGGTGCGCGCTTCTTTCCGGGCTGGCTGGCTGGGGCGGCGGTGATCCTGTCACTTGCCCTGCTGCTGACGCAGTGGCGGGGCACCGATGCGGGTGCGCCGGACCTGCCAGATGCCCGGGGCACGCGCCGGGTGCTTGCAGCGATGGCCGGTCTGGTTGTGATGGCGCTGCTTGTCCCGACGCTGGGCATGGTTCCGGCAGCGGCTCTGTTCATGCCATTTCTGCTGCTGGTCGTGCTGCGGGCTGCGCTTCTGCCCTCTCTCATGACCACTGTGATCGTGGTCGTGGGCATCGAAGGTGTCTTTGCGCGCTGGCTTGGCGTGCCCCTGCCGGCACCGTTCTTCCAATGACTGTCGAATTCGGGGACGCTGGCGAATGATTGACGCGCTGCTGCAAGGGTTTTCTGTCGCACTACAGGCCGAGAACCTGCTGTTCATCTTTGTTGGCGTGCTGGTCGGTCAGATCGTCGGTGCTCTTCCGGGTGTCGGCCCGGCTGCCGGGATGGCGCTGCTTCTGCCGCTGACCTTCGGGCTGGAGCCGGTGACGGCAATCATGATGCTGGCTGGCATCATGTATGGCGGCCAATACGGCGGTACTCTGACATCCGTTCTCATCAACGTCCCGGGTGAGGCGTCTGGCGTGATGACGGCGATGGACGGTCATGCCATGGCGCGCAAGGGCCGGGCGGGGGCAGCGCTTGCGATTGCCGCCATCGGGTCGTTCATCGCCGGCCTTGGTGCGGTGATGGCGGTGGCCGTCATCACCCCGCCCCTTGCCAGCATCGGGCTGAAGTTCAACGCGCCGGAGTATTTCCTGCTAGCGGCCCTTGGCGTCATTGCGGTTGGCAGCCTTGGCGAAGTGCCGATCCGGTCGCTTCTGGCCGGGGTGCTTGGCCTGACCATCGCATTGATCGGGGTGGATCCCCTGACCGGGGCGCCCAGACTGAATTTCGGGATTCCGGCGTTGTATCAAGGGATCGACTTCATCCCCGTTGCCATCGGCGTTTTCGGCATCGCCGAGGTCCTGACTTCGCTGGAGCGCAGTGACAAGATCGAGCCGATCCGGACACGGCTGAAAGACATGTGGTTGACCGCCGAAGATTGGGCGACCTGCCGGTTTTCCATCCTGCGCGGCGGGTTCATCGGGCTCTTCGTCGGGATCATGCCCGGGGCGGGGGCATCGGTTGCCTCGCTTCTGTCCTACCTGACCGAGCGCAAGTTTTCCAAAAACCCGGAACGCTTTGGCACGGGTGCCATTGACGGGCTGGCCGCGGCGGAATCGGCCAACAACGCCGCTGCCCATGGTGCGCTGATCCCGATGCTGTCGCTGGGGATTCCGGGGTCGGCCAGCTCAGCGGTGCTGCTGGCCGCGCTGATCCTGCACGGGATCAAGCCGGGGCCCATGCTGATGACGCAGGAAAGCGCGCTGGTCTGGGGGCTGATCGCCTCGATGGTGCTGGGCAACATCTTCCTCCTGGTCCTGAACCTGCCGATGGCCCCGCTTTTCGCGGCACTGCTGCGCATCCCTTACGTCTACCTTGCACCGGGGATCCTCGTGATCTCGCTGGTCGGGGCCTACGCCGCGACGCTGAGCATGGCGACGGTCTGGATGTGCATCGTCTTCGGCCTCTTGGGCTGGCTGATGATGAAGCTGGACATTCCCCGCGCGCCGCTGGTGCTGGCGTTGGTGCTGGCACCGCTGATGGAAACCTCGCTCCGCCAGTCGCTGCTGCTGTCGCTGGGCAGCCCGATGATCTTTGTGGAACGTCCGATTGCAGCCATGCTGCTGGTGGCGGTTCTTTTCGCCCTGATCGCGCCGATTGTGCGGGTGATGCGCAAACGCGCAGCGTAGGCGGTCGGCAAGGCCCGGGGGCCCTGCCGACCGGTCAGTGTCAGCCGATGATCTTCGCGAAGGTGGCCGAGGGGCGCATGACCGCCGCAACCTTGGCATCATCGGTGTGGTAGTAGCCGCCCAGATCCGCGGGCTTGCCCTGTCCTGCCGCAAGTTCGGCAAGGATAGTCGCCTCGTTTTCGGTCAGGGCCTTGGCGACGGGGGCGAAATGCCCGGCAAGATCGGCATCCACCGTCTGTGCGGCAAGCGCGCGCGCCCAGTAAAGCGCAAAGTAGAAGTGGCTGTCGCGGTTGTCGGTCTGCCCGACCTTGGGCAGCGGTGAGTGGTTGTTGTCCAACACCCCTTGGGTCGCCACATCGACGGCATCACCAAGCACGCGGGCCTTGGGGTTGCCCTTGGCTTCGGCCAGGAACTTCAGGCTTTCCCCCAGCGCACAGAATTCGCCCAGCGAATCCCAGCGCAGGTGGTTTTCCTCAACCAGCTGCTGAACGTGCTTCGGCGCTGACCCGCCGGCGCCGGTTTCGAACATGCCGCCGCCGTTCATCAGCTTGACGATCGACAGCATCTTGGCAGACGTCCCAAGCTCCAGGATCGGGAACAGGTCGGTCAGATAGTCGCGCAGCACGTTACCGCTGATGGCGATAGAGTTTTCGCCCCTGCGGATGGTTTCCAGCGAAAGCCGCGTCGCCTCACGCGGGGCGAGGATTATGAACTTGTCCGCCACACCTGCCGCAGCCAGCATCGGTTTGACATAGGCGATCAGCTGCGCGTCATGGGCGCGGGTTTCGTCCAGCCAGAAGACCGCCTGACAGCCTTCCGCCTTCTGCCGCGAGATCGCCAGTTTGACCCAGTCTTCGATGGCAGCTTGCCGGGTAGATGCGGCACGCCAGATGTCGCCCGCCTGCACGGTGTGCCGGTGCAGCACGTCGCCATTGGCCAGCACCATGCGCACCGTGCCATCGGCCGGGATCAGGAATGTGGTGGGGTGCGACCCGTATTCTTCGGCCTTCTGGGCCATCAGCCCGACGTTCTGCACCGTGCCTGCAGTGGAAGGGTCCAGCGCGCCGGTGGCCTTGAAGTAACGGATCGCCTCGTCATAAACGCTGGCATAGCTGCTGTCGGGGATGACGCAGTTGGTATCGGCGGCCTTGCCATCCGGGCCATAGCCCTTGCCACCCGCCCGGATCAGTGCCGGGATCGAGGCGTCGATGATCACATCCGACGGCACATGCAGGTTGGTCAGCCCGCGGTCGGAGTTTACCATATACATCGGCGGACGATCTGCCATCGCATCCGCGATGTCCTTGGCGATGGCGGCACCATTCGGCATCTCGGCCACCCGGTCCATCAGCGCACCAAGGCCGGAGTTCGGATCAACCCCTGCGGCCGCCAGCGCGGCGCCGTGCTTGTCGAACACCGGCTTCAGGAACTGCCGCACGGCGTGGCCGAAGATGATCGGGTCCGAGACCTTCATCATCGTGGCCTTCAGATGGATCGAGAACAGCACACCCATGCGCTTGGACGCCTCGATCTGCTCAGCCAGAAAGGTTTCCAGTGCGGTGGCCGACATGAAAGTGGCGTCCACCACGGTTCCCGCGGGATAGGACAGCTTGTCCTTCAGGACCGTCACCGTGCCATCCTTGGCCACATGCTCGATCCGCGCGGCACCGGCCTGCGCGGCTGTCAGGGTGGCCGACGTCTCATTCGACCGGAAATCACCCGAAGCCATGGTGGTCACACAGGTCTTGCTGTCAGGCGACCACTTCCCCATCGAATGCGGGTTCGCCTTGGCGTAGTTCTTGACGGCAATCGCCGCGCGCCGGTCCGAGTTGCCTTCGCGGAGGACGGGGTTCACGGCTGACCCCTTGATCGCGTCAAACCGCGCGCGGATCGCCTTTTCTTCGTCGCTTTGCGGGTCCTCAGGGTAGTCGGGGATGTCATAGCCCTGCGACTGCAGTTCCTTCAATGCAGCCACCAACTGCGGGACCGAGGCCGAGATGTTCGGCAGCTTGATCACGTTGGCAACCGGGGTCTTCACCAGCTCGCCCAGTTCGGCCAGATCGTCGGGCTGGCGCTGTGCGGCGGTCAGCTTTTCGGGAAAGGCCGCGATGATCCGGCCTGCCAGAGAAATGTCCTTCGTGCCGACCGAAACGCCTGCGGCCGACGCAAAATGCCGGATGATCGGCAGAAGCGAGGCCGAGGCGATCTGAGGTGCTTCGTCCACCTTGGTGTAGATGATGTCGGGTACGGGCGGATTTGCCATGGCGGAAACCTGTCTGGTTGAGGTGATGGTTTGGAAACTTTCGGTGTACCTTAGCATACCGAAGCACGCGCGTCAGTCCCCCGCCTTCGGTGTAGAGGCGGATTCCCTAGGAAGTATTACCCCAAAAGCCGGTTTTCGACCGAACGGATATGGGCGCGCATGGCAATCTGCGCGGCCTCGGGGTCGCGAACGGAAATCTGGTCGACGATGCGCGCATGTTCGGCAAAACTTGAATGTTCGGCCGGGGGGCGTGCGCCCGTGCGCACCATCCGACCCCAGGACACCATTCGGCGCAACAGATTAAGCTGGTCAAACAGCGCCAGCAGCGTCGTTGACCCGCTGCTTTCGGCAATCTGGCGATGAAATTCGTTGTCCAGCGCCTCATACTCGCGCCAGGTGGCAGCCTGCACCGCGCGGTCCACGTTCAGCCGTAGCTTCGCGATAGCCGAAGCCGAGGCATGCAACGCCGCCTCGCGGGCGATGGCGGGTTCCAGCGCCGCCCTTGCGCGCAGCACATCGGCCGGGCTGACCTGCTGGGCAAGCTGGCCAAACGCGTCCGCCTGCGCCGCGCCGGGATCGACGTCGGTCAGGAACGTGCCCTTGCCGACATGCCGCCACAGGCGGTTCTCGCTTTCCAATACCTGAAGCGCACGTCGCAGTTCGGCACGGTTCAGGCCAAGGTCGAGGCAAAGCACCCGCTCCGGCGGCAATCGCTCGCCCGGTTTGAACGCACGGTCCGCGATATAGGCCCGCAACTGCGCCAGTGCCGCACTGCCAGACACCCCATGATCTGCCATGGCGGCAGTGCCAGAAGTATCAGTCGGCGGGTTCATGTCATCTGGCATGTCAATTCAATACTCGGATTGGTTTGATCCGTCCAGAATGATTTGAATTGATTTGGGCCCAGAAGTCTGTGATGGAGAATTGCCCGAGATTGAGGAGTGCCCAGCCAATGCCGAACTATGTGATCAGCCCGCCGCCCGTCGTGACCCTGCCAATCGAAGGATCCGATGCGCTTTTCCCTGTCCGGCGCGTCTACTGCATCGGGCGCAACTACGCCGCCCATGCGATTGAGATGGGCCATGATCCCAATCGCGAACCGCCGTTCTTTTTTCAGAAAAACCCCAACAATCTGACCACCGGCGACAGCTTTCCCTACCCGCCGCAGACCAAGGACGTGCACCACGAGATCGAGATGATCGTTGCGCTGAAGTCGGGCGGAAAGAACATCCCACTTGATAAGGCGCTTGATCACGTCTGGGGCTACGGCCTTGGCCTCGACATGACCCGGCGCGATCTGCAGGGCCAAGCCAAAGAGATGGGCCGCCCGTGGGAGATCGGCAAAGCGTTTGAAGACTCGGCCCCGGTCAGCGCGCTGCGCCCGGTGTCTGATGTTGGCCATCCCGCGTCGGGGCTGGTGCAGCTGAAGGTCAACGGCACGCCAAAGCAGACAGGCGATCTGAACCAGATGATCTGGAAAGTGCCTGAGATGATCTCGTATCTATCTGATTTCTTTGAACTTGCGGCAGGTGATGTCATCATGACGGGGACGCCGTCCGGTGTGGCATCGGTCGTGCGCGGCGATGTGATGGTATGCCATGTCGAAGGCGTGGGTGACCTGACGGTCAAAGTGGTCTGAACCAATCTGCTGTCAGCCCGACAGGGCTGGCAGCACCCGGTCGCGCACGGACACCAGATGGTCGCGCATCCTTAGGGAAGCAGTCGCGCCGTCCCGCACAACAATGGCCGCGCAGATGGCGTCATGCTCGGCAAAGCTGGCATGATCGCGCGGGGGCATCTTGGTTGTCCTGGGCTGGCCCCAGACTGTCGAGCGTCTGACTACATTCAGAATATCAAAGAGATAGACCAGCAGCTTGTTGTGGGTCGCCTTGGCAATGGCATAGTGCAGGTTGTTGTCCCAGGCCTCATAGCTCCGCCAATCCGACGCAGCGCGGCAGCGGCTGTTGCACGACTGAATCTCATCAAAATCAGACCGGGTGGCGTAAGTTGCGGCCAGGCGTGCCAATTCCGGCTCGATCACCAGCCGCGCGGCGATCACCTGGGCAGGGCTGGCCAACTCCCCCAGATAGGCGGCGTCGGCCAGATTCAGCACTGGCCGCGCGCCGATGAAGGTGCCGCGCCCGACATGCCGCCAGATCAGGCCGTCCTGTTCAAGCTCGGCCAAAGCCTTGCGCAGCTCGCCCCGGGTGACGCCGAAGTGCTGGCTCAGCACCCGCTCGGGCGGGAGGCGGTCGTTGTGATTGAACCGTTCGGCAGCGACATACTGTTTGATCTGCTCGGCAAGCAGGACTGCGCCGGTAGCGTCCATTCTTGGCCAATCCTCGTATTGGTTACGCCAAAATTCTATGCACAGCTTAGAAACATGGCTAGCATCTAGCAATGCTGATGCGAATCCGACGCGGCCAACACGCGATGGCACCGCCAGGAACGCCGGAATGGTTTGTTGGGACGCCGTGATCGCATCCGCAGTTTACACCTAGTCAAAGGAAGTTCGGCCCCATGCGCTTTGCGACGATTTCCACTTCGGCCGGCCCGATCGCCGCGGTGCAACTGGCCGACGGACGGTTCCTTCCCATCGCCGCTGCGTGTGAGACTGAAGGCGTGGCCCATGCAGCCTTGCGGCAGGGCAGCCTGCAGGCCGTGATCGAAGGCGGCGCAGCAGCCCTGAACGCCCTTGCACCCTTGCTGGCCAAGGCGAACGCCGGTGACTCCGGTCTTGCCGCACTGGCGGTCACGGATGCCGTAATGCTTGCGCCTTTGCCGATGCCAAGGAAGAACGTCTTCTGCGTCGGGCGCAACTATGCCGAACACATCGCCGAAGGCGCGCGGGCCCAGAACACGACGGTCGCCGTGACCGAGGTTCCGGTCTACTTCACCAAGCCCAGCACGGCGGTCATCGGACCCGGGGCGACGGTGCCGATCTTCCCCCATGTCTCAACCCAGATCGACTATGAGGTTGAACTGGCGATCATCATCGGGACCGCCGGGCGCGACATTCCGAAGGATCGCGCCTATGACCACGTCTGGGGCTACACCGTCCTGAATGACGTCACCGCGCGGGACGTTCAGCGCCGCCACGGCGGCCAGTATTTCAAGGGCAAGGGCCTGGATGGATCCTGCCCCATGGGCCCGGTCGTCGTGACGCGTGACGAACTGGCAGATCCGCAGAACCTTGCGCTGCGCTGCCTTGTGAATGGCGAAGTGCGCCAGAACAGCACCACCGCGCAGATGATCTTCGACATTCCCACCCTGATCGCCTCGCTGTCCGAGGGTCTGACGCTGGAGCCGGGCGACATCCTAGCCACCGGCACGCCATCGGGCGTGGGCTATGCGATGACGCCGCCGAACTTCCTGAAGGACGGGGACACGGTGACCTGCGAAGTCGAAGGAATTGGGCAGCTGACCAATCCGGTCCGCACCGTCTGAAAAGACAAACCGGTCGTCAGAACCGGGCAAAAGTGACTGCTGAACAAACAATCGGGAGGAAATGACATGCTGAACAGACGTATCTTCAATGCCTTGATGGCCAGCGCTCTGGCGCTTGGGCTGACGGGTCCGGCCACGGCACAAGAGATGACCAAGGTCGTCTTCGTGCAGCCAAGCCCGTCCGCGATCAACTCGTTCAACGTCTTTGTCGCCATCGGCGAGGGCTTCTTTGCTGAAGAGGGCCTTGAGGTCTCGGTCGAGGCGATCAACGGCTCGGGCGCGGTGCTGCAGGCGCTCTCTTCGGGTCAGGCGATGTTCGGGCGCCCGGGCCCCGGCCCGGTGCTGGCCGCGCGTGGCCGTGATGTGGATGTGGTCTTCATCTACAACTTCGCCGCCAAGTCGAACTTTGGCGTGGTCGTCCCCGCAGACAGCCCGATCCAGACCCCGGCTGACCTGAAGGGCAAGGTCATCGGAACCGGAACCGCCGACGGCGCGGAAGTGGGCTTTGCCCGCAATGTGATGTCGGGCGCGGGCCTGACAGACGGCACCGACTATACCTTCCTGACCGTGGGTGATGGCGGCCCGGCCACGGCGGCCTTCTCCTCGGGTGAGATTGACGCCTATTCCGCCTCGACCGCCGACGCGGCGATCCTCAACCAGCGCGGCGTCGCGGTGCGGGAAATCACCCCGCCGGAATACATGCGCTTCTTCGGCAACGGCTTTGTCACGATGGGCGACACCATCCGCAACAATCCGGAGCTGGTGGAAAAGTTCGTGCGCGCCATCCACAAGGGCCATGTCTTTGCGCTTGACCCGGCAAACCGCGAAAAGGTGCTTGCGCATATGGCAGCAGGCAACCCGCAGGAAAGCGAAGACGCGGCCTTTGCAGCGGCCCTGTTCGATGCGGTGAAGGACAAGACCATTCCCGTCGACATGACCAACGGCCTTGGCTACCAGCCACCGGAAGTCTGGGAAGAATGGCAGGCCACGCAGATCGCCGGTGGTGAACTTGCCGGTCCCCTGCCGGACCTGACCGCCGCCTACACGAACGAGTTCACGCTCAAAGTCAACGGGAGCGCGAATTGATGTCGGCTGCCGCAGCCAAAACCCAGCCGGACGCCCTTCACGGGGCGCCGGTCTACCAGCTCAGCAATGTTGGCAAGACCTATGCCCGCAACGCGATCAAGGCGCTTGAAGGGGTCAACATGACCCTGACCAAGGGCAGCTTTTCGGCTGTCATCGGGTCAAGCGGCTGCGGCAAGTCTACCCTTCTCAAGATCATGTCTGGATTGATCCCGCCCTCCACCGGGCGGGTCGTCCTGCAGGGTAAGCCGGTTACCGGACCGCGCCGGGATATCGGCATGATGTTCCAGCAAGCCACGCTGTTTCCGTGGCGCACGACGCTGGAAAACATCGTCCTGCCGATCGAGATCCGCGATGGCAAGGCCGCCGCCAAGGCCGCGCAAACCCAAGCCCGCGCCTTGCTGGAACTTGTCGGCCTGAAAGGGTTCGAAAATACCTACCCATCCGAACTTTCCGGCGGCATGGCCCAGCGCGCGTCGATCTGCCGGATGCTGATCACCGAACCGGCTGTCCTTTTGCTGGATGAACCCTTCTCGGCCTTGGATGAATTGACCCGTGATTTCATGAACATGGAACTGCAGCGCATCTGCACGCAGCGTGAGGCGACCGCCTTCCTTGTGACCCATTCGATCCCCGAGGCGGTCATCCTGTCGGACGTGGTCTATGTGATGAAACCCCGCCCCGGCCGGATTGCCGAGGTGGTCGAGATCGATCTGCCCCGCCCCCGCACGCTCGACATGATGACCACACCCAAGTTCGGGGCCATGGTCGAACACATCCGTGGGCGGCTCGACAAGGAGGCGTTCATATGAGCAACCTTGAAAGAATTGCCGACAGCGCCGACGACGGTGGCGAAACCATCTGGACCGAAAAGACCGGCTGGCTTGATCGCGTGCCACGTTCGTTCAAGATGGCGCTGGTCTTTGTGATCTTCGTCCTGCTATGGGACATGGTCACCCGCTTCGGCTTTGTCAGCCCCATCATCCTGCCGACCCCGGCAGAAACACTGAAAGACCTGATCTTTGTCGGGCAGAACCTCCTCTCTGGCGATTACATGCTGGCCGCCCTGTGGATCACCCTGCTTGAGGTGTTCTACGGCTTCATCCTTGCCACCGCGATCGGGTTCTCCCTTGGCGTGATCGTCGGCGAAACCGCCTTTGGGGAAGAGGCGATCATGCCTTACCTCGTGGCCATCGACACCATGCCAAAGGTCGCCTTTGCACCCCTGTTCGTCGCGTGGCTGGGCTTTGACATCGACAGCAAGGTGGCGCTAGCGGCCTTCATCGCCACCTTCCCGATTGTCGTGGGAACAGCGGCAGGGCTTCACGCCGCGGACACCAACAGCCGCAACCTGTTCAAGACGATGGGTGCCAGCCGCTGGCAGACGCTGACCAAGATGAAGCTTCCCATGGCACTGCCGCAAATCTTCACCGGTCTCAAGATCGCTTCGGTCGGCGTCATGGCTGGCGCGATTACGGGTGAGTTTCTGGGCGGCGGCAAAGGCTTTGGCGAGTTGATCCGCACCGCCGCGTCGCAGCTGAACACACCTCGGGTGTTTTCGCTGATCCTGTATCTGTCCCTTGTCGGGATGGCGCTGTTCTCTTTCGTGTCCTGGATGCAGCGCCGTGTCGTCTTCTGGCAGAAGGACCGCGTGTCGGCAGGAAGCGAGTAGCCGATGAGCGGCCCAAGTACTGGCCCAAGCACCGGCGCTGTCGCGGCTGACCGCCTGGCACAGTTTGCAACCCGCGCCCTTGGCAGTCTTGGTGTCCCTGACAGGGACGCCAGCGCCGTCGCCGCCCTGATGGTCGAAGCTGACCTTCTGGGCTACGACACGCACGGCCTGTTCCGTCTGCGCCAGTATGTGAACCGCCTGCGCGACGGGGGGTGCAACCCCGTCGCCGAGCCACGGATCTTGCGTGAGACCGCGGCAACCGCCTTGGTTGATGGCGACAACGGGCTGGGCCATCTGGCACTGGCGATGGCGCGTGACCTTGCCATGGCCAAGGCCAGGACGGCGGGCATTGGCTGGGTCGGCGTACGGGGCGGTAACCATGCCGGCCCGGCTGCGCTGTATGTCCGCCCACAGGCCGCGGCGGGCATGATCGGCATTTGCGCGGCGGTCGGCAGCGCCAACCACGTGGCCCCCTATGGCGGGACTGATCTTCTGCTTGGAACCAACCCCATCGCCATCGCCACACCCGGCGGGGCAGACCCGTTCGTGCTGGACATGGCCACCACCGTCGCCGCTGTCGGCAAGATCAAGACCCTCGCCCAGCGGGGTGAGCCGATGCCGGAGGGCTGGATGGTCGGCCGCGATGGCAAACCACTCACTGACCCTAACCGCCGTGACGAGGGGTTCCTCCTGCCGATCGGCGGGGCCAAGGGCTATGGTCTGGCGATGGCGATCGGCCTTATGGCAGGGGTTCTGAACGGGGCCGCCTTCGGGTCGGATGTGGTGGATTTCACCACCGACACCACCAGCCCGACCAACACCGGACAGTTTGTTGCCGCCATCGACATCGCTGCGTTTGGCGATCCGGACCTCTTCACTAAGGCCGCATCCCGCATCTTTGCCGAGATGCGGGCCTCGACCCCGCTCCCCGGCCATGATCCGGTCCGCGTGCCCGGCGATGGGCGCGAGGCGGCGCGTGCGGCACGACTGGCGGATGGCATCGCCCTGCACCCCGCCCTTCTTGCCGAACTGGACCGCATCGCAAACGACCTTGCCATTGCGCCCCTTTAGGCCCGACAGTTCCTCCACCCAAGGCAGGTGACCCAATGACCCAAACGCTTTCCGCCCTTCTGGCCGCCGCCAACCCGGAAGCCCCCGCAATTGGCGCGCCTGACCGGCCGTGGCTGACCTATGCAGGCCTTGCCGCGCAATCGACCGTTACCCGCGCAGCCCTGCACGGCGCGGGCGTGGGACGTGGCGACAGGGTGGCAATTGTCCTGCCGAACGGCCCAGAGATGGCCTCGGCCTTCGTATGCATCGCGCAGGGTGCCGTCACCGCGCCGCTGAACCCGGCCTACAAGCTGGATGAATTCGACTTCTATCTGTCCGACCTGAAAGCCAAGGCCATCGTCCTGCCTGCCAGTTATGACGGGCCCGCGCTGGAGGCTGCGGAGAAGCATGGCCTTGTGGTCCTGCGCCTTGACTTCGCGTCGACCGACCCCGCCGGTTCCTTCACCTTGACGGCAGAAGGGACAACTGCAGCCTCTGCCGATACCGCCATGCCCGATGCCGACGACATCGCGTTGATCCTGCACACCTCGGGCACCACGTCGCGCCCCAAGATCGTGCCGCTGTTGCAGCGCAACGTCGCGGCCTCGGCCTTGCATATCCAGCAATCGCTGGCGCTGGAAGCGGGTGACCGCTGCCTGAACATGATGCCGCTGTTTCACATCCACGGCCTGATCGCCGCCGTTTCGGCCAGCCTTGCCGCCGGGGCCAGCGTCTGGTGCGCGCCGGGGTTTGATGCGGTGCGCTTCTTCGGCTGGCTCGATACCGCGCGGCCTTCTTGGTATACGGCGGTGCCGACGATGCACCAGACCATCCTGCAGCGCGCACCCCGCAACGCTGATATCATCGCCCGCGCGCCCTTGCGGTTTCTGCGCTCCTCCTCGGCCAGCCTGCCTGCGCAGGTGATGCTGGAACTTGCCGCCACCTTCAACGCCCCGGTGATCGAAGCCTATGGCATGACCGAGGCTGCGCATCAGATGGCCTCGAACCCGCTGCCACCCCGCGCCCAGAAGCCCGGTGCCGTGGGTATTGCCGCCGGTCCGCAGCTGCGGATTGCCCATGAGGTTGAGAACCATCTTCTGGACAGCGGCATTGGCGAGGTCGTGATTTCCGGCCCGAACGTGACCCCCGGCTATGAGGGCAACCCGGACGCTAACGCCAAGTCGTTCTTCATGGCAGAGGGCCTGCGCTGGTTCCGCACCGGCGATCAGGGCTCGCTGGACGATGAAGGGTATCTGACCCTGACGGGCCGCCTGAAGGAGATCATCAACCGCGGCGGCGAAAAGATCAGCCCGCTTGAGGTGGATGGCGTCCTGATGGACCACCCGGCGGTGCAGCAGGTTGTGACCTTTGCGATGCCGCATGACAAGTTGGGCGAAGAGGTTGCCGCCGCCGTGGTCCTACGCGATGGCCAGACTGCGGATGAGGCGGCCATTCGCGCCTTTGCCGCCACCCGGCTTGCCGCCTTCAAGGTGCCGCGCCGGATCGTGATCCTGCCGGAAATCCCGAAAGGTGCCACGGGCAAGCTGCAACGCATCGGCCTTGCGCAGAAGCTGGGGCTGGCATGAAGATCTGCATCTTTGGCGCCGGGGCCATCGGCGGCTATATGGGGGCGAAACTTGCCGCCGTGGGGGCCGATGTGTCACTGGTCGCGCGGGGGCCACATCTGGCTGCGCTGCAATCCAAGGGCCTGACCCTGATCGAGGAGGGCAAGGCCACGACCCTCAAGGTCCGCGCGACGGACGATGCCCGCACGCTTGGCCCGCAAGACTATGTGATCCTGACGCTCAAGGCCCATTCGGTTCCCGCGGTCGTTGGCCAGATCACCCCGCTTCTGGGCGACGACAGCACGCTGGTCAGCGGCGTCAACGGCGTGCCGTGGTGGTACTTCCACCGCCTTGGCGGGCCACTGGAAGGCACACGCCTGCAATCGGTCGACCCCGGCAATGCGCAGTGGGACGGGTTCGGCCCCGACCGCGTGCTGGGCTGCGTCGTGTACCCGGCGGCTGAGGTGTCGGAGCCCGGCACCATCACCCATGTCGAAGGCAACCGCTTTTCGCTGGGGGAACCTTCGGGCGAAAAATCCGCCCGCGCCCTGCGCCTGTCCGAAGCCCTCACTGCCGCTGGCCTCAAGGCCCCCGTCCGCCCGCGCCTGCGCGACGAGATCTGGGTGAAGCTTTGGGGCAACCTGTCCTTCAACCCGATCTCGGCCCTGACCCATGCCACGCTGGACGTGCTTTGCACTGACCCCGGTACCCGATCTGTCGCGCGTGCGATGATGGTCGAGGCGCAGGTGGTCGCCGAAAAGCTTGGCGTGACCTTCCCGATTGACGTTGACCGGCGGATTGACGGTGGGGCTGCCGTCGGGGCCCATCGCACGTCGATGCTGCAAGACCTGCTGGCCGCCCGCCCGATGGAGATTGAGGCGCTGGTCGGTTCGGTGGCCGAGCTTGGCAGGCTGACCGACACGCCAACCCCGACCATCGACACGGTTCTGGCCCTGATCCGACTGCGGGCCAAAGTGGCGGCGCAGAGCTAGCGACCTTCGCCCTTGGTCCCAAGCTCCGGAGCCTGCGAGCAGAGCCACATCCGTCTTCGGGTGAGTGCAGGCACGTCCACTGGCGCTGTACCGTCAGCCCTCGAAACAGGCGGAGCGTCCGTCAGCCGCGATGGTTTCCGCGCCCGAGATGATGCTGCGCGTCCGGCTGCGGACAAAGCTTGACGGCTCGGATGCGCTTCGGCCCTTGGGGTCGGGCAAGACGGCGGCAAGGCGGGCAGCTTGCAGGGCGCTGAGGTCGCGGGCATCCACGCCGAAATGGTGCTGCGCTGCCGCCTGCACACCAAAGACGCCCTCATCAAACTCGGCCACGTTCAGATAGACCTCAAGGATACGCTCTTTCGACCAGACAAGTTCGACCATGGGCGTCAGGATCGCTTCCATTGCCTTTCGGGCATAGCTGCGTCCGTGCCAAAGGAAGACGTTCTTCACGACTTGCTGGCTGATCGTCGAAGCGCCCCGGTTGCTGCCTGCTTCGATCGCCTCGCGGATTGCGGCCATGTCGAAGCCCCAGTGGTTGCAGAAATTCGCATCCTCTGCCGCCACGGCCGAACGACCCATAACCGGGGCAATTTCTTCCCAGCTGACCCAATCCTTGTCGATTGCGCCCAAGCGCCAAACCTCACCCAATTGGTAAAAGTTGATCGGCGGCGGGACAAAGCTGAACAGCAGGATCAGAACGGCATAGACAGCGGCGACACCGCCCAGAAACCGCGAAACCCATTTCGCCAGCACCCGCCAGAGGCGCGGCTTTGGCACAGCTGCAGCCTCGGCCTTTGGCTTGCGTTTCCGCTTTGCGGGGCCCTGCTTTTCAGAGGGGGTCGGGTCGCTTTTTTCGCTCATGCGGGACGTTAGACGCGGGCGGCTGCGCCCCGTCAAGAGCAAGGCCTACTTCCGCCCGCCGCCAAGCTGATCCTGTGGCCACTGCATCGGCGGCACCTTTTCAAGGAATTTCTTCAATCCGGCCTCTGCCTCATGGCTAAGCGAGGTGTGGATCACGCGGCCCTTTTCACGGAAGGGTTCCAGCCGTTCCAGAACCTTGTCCGTCGTGATCTTGCGGATCAGCATTCCGACCGCAGCGCCACCCTTGTCCAGGCTGCTGCCCACGTCGCGCAGGAATTTGTCGTCAATGCCGATGTCGCTGAACTTGCCCGCCAGCGCCCCGGCCCCTGCCCCCACTGCCGCGCCCACGAGGGGGTTGAGGAACAGGATACCGATCAGCGTCCCCCAGATCCCGCCGCCAATCGCCCCGCCGGTGGTCAGGTTGATCGACTGGTTCAGCGTCACCTTGCCTGCTTCGTCCCGGGTGACAACGACGACGTCCTCCATCTCGATGAGATACTGCTTTTGCAACAGAACCAGTGCTTCGGCCGCGGCAAAGGCGGTCGCCTCATCCGGGAAGGCAACGATGATCAGGTCAGACATGGCTTCCTCCTGAAATGGGGCCGCCGCACATGGCGACGACCCCGTTTATCACACCCAAAGCGGTTTGAGCAGCCGATTCCTACTCAGCCGGCACTTTCGCCACTTCGTCGCTGAGAGGATAGGCCAAGCGGCTGAGCATCTCTTTCGGGCAGACTTGGATGAAATTCAGCCGCTCGATGTCCCAATTGGCAAGGATGCGTTCGGCAAGCCGCGATCCGGTTTCCTCAACATGGCGGGTGATCAGGCCTTTCAGCTGCATTTCCCAATGCGGGTGGCCGACAGCGCAGGTCAGGATCGTTTCCTGGTTCATGAAATCCTCGGCCACGCCCTTCGGGTCGTAGACATAGGCCATGCCCCCGGTCATCCCGGCACCAAAGTTGGCCCCGATCCGGCCAAGGATCACCGCCACGCCGCCGGTCATGTATTCACACCCGTTCGACCCGCAGCCCTCGACAACCACGCTGGCGCCGGAGTTCCGCACGGCAAACCGTTCCCCCGCCCGCCCGCTGGCGAACAGGAAGCCATCGGTCGCACCATAGAGCACGGTATTGCCGATGATCGTGTTCTCTTCTGCCTTCAGGGGTGAGGACATCAGCGGCCGCACGGTGATCGTGCCACCCGACAGGCCCTTGCCAACGTAGTCGTTGGCATCGCCCTGCACTTCCAGCTTAAGGCCGCGCACCGAGAATGCGCCCAAAGACTGCCCGCAAGACCCGGTCAGCTTGACCGTCAGGTGGTCAGGCTGCAGCGCGTTGCGCATCCCGAACTTCTTGACGATATGGCTGCTGGCCCGCGTCCCGATGGTCCGCAGCGTGTTCCGCACCGCGTAGGACAGCTGCATCTTTTCGCCATCCTCGAAGAAGCGATGCCCGTCGCGGATGATGTCGGCGTCCAGCGTGTCCGGCACGGCGTTCCGGGGTTTGGAGCGGTCATAGGTGATCCGCTGCGCGCCATCGACGCTGATCAGCATCGGGTTCAGGTCAAGGTCATCAAGGTTGGCAGCGCCGCGCGAAACCTGGGTCAGCAAGTCCGCCCGACCGATGATTTCATCCATCGACCGCGCGCCTATGCTGGCAAGGATCTCCCGCACTTCCTGGGCATAGAAGGTGATGAGGTTCACCACCTTGTCCGCCGACCCCGTGAACTTGGCCCGCAGCGCCTCGTTCTGCGTACACACACCCACCGGGCAGGTGTTGCTTTGGCACTGGCGCACCATGATGCAGCCCATGGCGATCAGCGCGGCGGTCCCGATGCCGTACTCCTCGGCCCCGAGCATCGCCGCCATCACGATGTCCCGCCCGGTCCGCAGACCGCCATCGGTCCGCAGCGTCACCCGCTCGCGCAGGTTGTTCATCGACAGCACCTGATGCGCCTCGGTCAGGCCCATTTCCCACGGCAGGCCCGCATACTTGATGCTGGTCGCCGGGCTCGCGCCCGTGCCGCCGTTATGTCCGGAAATCAGGATCACGTCGGCTTTGGCCTTCGCCACGCCCGCCGCGATGGTCCCGACGCCCGAAGACGACACCAATTTCACCGTCACCTTGGCACGTGGGTTGATCTGCTTCAGGTCGTAGATCAGCTGGGCGAGGTCTTCGATCGAATAGATGTCGTGGTGCGGCGGTGGGCTGATCAGCGTCACTCCCGGGGTGCTGTGCCGCAGCCGGGCAATCAGCGCCGTGACCTTCATCCCCGGCAGTTGCCCACCCTCACCGGGCTTCGCCCCTTGCGCGACCTTGATCTCAAGCTCTTCACAGGCGTTCAGGTACTCTGCCGTAACGCCAAAGCGCCCGGACGCCACCTGCTTGATCTTGGCGCTTGGGTTGTCGCCGTTCGGTTCCGGCACGAAATGGGCCGGGTCCTCGCCGCCCTCACCAGAGTCGCTCTTTGCACCAATCCGGTTCATCGCCACGTTCAGCGTCTTGTGCGCCTCAGGGCTCAACGCCCCCAAGGACATGCCCGGCGTCACGAAGCGTTTGCGGATCGAGGTGATCGACTCCACCTCCTCAATCGGCACCGGCTTGCCCAGCGTCTTGATGTCCAAGAGATCCCGCAGGTGGATCGGCGGATTGGCCCGCATTGCAGCCGAGTACTGCTTCCACAGATCATAGCTGGCCCGGTCGCAGGCCGATTGCAGCATATGCATCGTCTGCGCTTCCCAGGCATGCTTTTCGCCCGACCGCCGCGCCTTGTAGAAGCCGCCAATCGGCAACACATCCGCCCCACCGCGCCAACCGCGCGCGTGGACCTCTTCCAGTTTCTGCTCCACCCCGGTCAGGCCGATGCCGGAGATACGGCTTTGCATGCCGGGGAAGTATTCCGCCACCATCGCGCGGCTAAGCCCCACCGCTTCAAAGTTCAGCCCGCCGCGGTAGCTGGAAACGACCGAGATCCCCATCTTCGACATGATCTTCAGCAAACCCGCGTCGATGGCATCGCGGTAGCGCCGCATGGCATCGGTCAGGCTGCCTTCCAGCAGGCCCCGCTCAATCCGGTCAGCAATCGAATCCTGCGCGAGATAGGGGTTTACCGTCGTCGCCCCCGACCCGATCAGCACGGCGAAGTAGTGCGGATCAATGCATTCAGCCGACCGCACGTTGATGCTGCAGAATGTCCGCAGACCCTTGCGCGTCAGCCAGCTGTGCACGGCTGAGGTGGCAAGGATCATCGGCATCCCCACCTTCTCTGGCCCCTGATGTTCGTCGGTCAGGACCAGCTGCCCGGCACCCGACCGGACGGCATCCTCCGCCTCGGCCCGAATACGTTCAAGCCCGACGCGCAGGTCATCCAGGGAAGGCCCGACCGGGAAAGTGCAGTCGATGAAGGCCACCTGATCACCGAAGCGGTCCACCATCACCTCAAACTCGCGGTTCGCAAGGAAGGGGCTTTCCAGCACCAGAATTTCCGTCTGGCTGGAGGATTCATCCAGCACGTTCTTCAGGTTGCCGAACCGGGTCTTCAGGCTCATCACCCGGCCCTCACGAAGGCTGTCGATGGGCGGGTTCGTCACCTGGCTGAAGTTCTGGCGGAAGTAGTGGCTGAGCGGCCGGTAGACGTTGGACAGCACCGCAGGCGGGGTGTCGTCGCCCATCGACGCGACCATTTCCTTGCCGTCCTCGGCCATCGGGGCCAGAACCTGTTCCAGTTCCTCTACCGTGAACCCTGCCGCGATCTGCCGCTTGCGTAGTTCTGATCCGGCAAACACTTGCGTTTCGGGGACGTCCTTCAGCAGCGCGTTCAGATCGACAATCTTGCCCACCCAATCCGCATAGGGTTGTGCGGCGGCCAGTTTGTTCTTCATCTCGACGTCGTGGTAAAGTTTGCCCTCGGTCATATCGACGGCGATCATCTGCCCCGGCCCAAGCGCGCCTTTTTCCCGAACGGTGCTTTCGTCGACCGGCACCATCCCGGCTTCAGACCCGGCAATCAGCATCCCGTCGCCTGTCACCACATAGCGCATGGGGCGCAGGCCATTCCGGTCCAGCCCGCCGCAGACCCAGCGGCCGTCGGTCATTGCCAGTGCGGCCGGGCCGTCCCAAGGCTCGATCACCGAGTTGCAGTAGGAATACATGTCCGCCCAGGCCTGCGGCATGTCGGTCGTGGCCTTAGACCACGCCTCAGGCACCAACATGGTCTTGGCCAAGGGCGCCGAGCGCCCCGACCGCACCAGCACCTCAAACACCGCGTCCAGCGCACCCGAGTCGGACGTCCCTGACGGGATGATTGGCTTGATATCCTCAGCCGCCTCGCCAAAGTTGTTGGAGGCCATGCGGATTTCGTGGGACTTCATCCAGTTGACGTTGCCCTTCAGCGTGTTGATCTCGCCGTTATGGGCCAGCATGCGGAATGGCTGGGCCAGCCACCACTGCGGGAAGGTGTTGGTGCTGTAACGCTGGTGGTAGATCGCGAAGGCGCTCTCAAACCGTTCGTCCATCAGGTCGGGGTAGAACACCGCCACCTGTTCAGCCAGCATCATGCCCTTGTAGATGATGCTGCGGCAGGACAGGCTGCACAGATACATCCCCTGGATATGCGCGGCCAACGCCGCCTTCTCGATCCGGCGGCGGATGATGTACAGTTCGCGCTCAAACGCCTCGGCGTCGATGTCCTTGTCGCAGCGGATCAGGATCTGTTCAATCTCGGGCCGCGTTGCATTGGCCTTGTCACCAAGGACCGAGGTGTTCACCGGCACATGCCGCCAGCCGTAGATGTAATGCCCCATCCGCAGCACTTCGGCCTCAACGATGGTGCGGCAGCGTTCCTGCGCGCCAAAGTCGGTGCGCGGCAGGAAGACCTGACCAACGGCGATCAGTTTGCCCATGTCGGGCTCATGGCCGGTGCGGCGGACCTGGTCGTAGAAGAACTTGACCGGGATCTGCACATGGATGCCCGCGCCGTCGCCGGTCTTGCCATCGGCATCGACTGCGCCCCGGTGCCAGACCGCCTTCAGGGCGTTGATCCCGTTCTCCACAACCTTGCGGCTGGGCTTGCCAGAGATGGACACCACCAGCCCCACGCCACAGGAGGAATGTTCATCCTCGGCCTTGTAAAGTCCGTTCGCATCCAGCCAGGCGCGCTTTTCTTCTTCGGCCTTTACCCAGGCGGCATCATACTTGGTCATGGCTCACTCCTTAAGGCTGGCTGGCAGAATGGGGGTTTGGGCGGGCATTGCCCCGGCGGACAACACGTCACAATCATACTTTGGCTGGGTCTCAAGAAACCCTTCCTCGCCCGGAAAGATGAACTCTACCGGGCTGCCGTCAATCGGCCGCCACTGGCCATCGCCAAGGTCGGTTTCCCCCGGTCCAGCAAAGAACAGGCGCCAATCAGGGTGGATATACTCATTCCCACGCGCCCGGCGGAGGGTGTTACCCATCACGTCGGTCTCGATGAAATCGACTTCGGTTTCCTGCAAAGTGATGCCGTCGATTGTCACGGTCTTGCCGGTCAGCCGGTCATAGCCCTTGGCCCCGCTGGCCGAGCCATCATCGCGCGTCATTCCGAAATCCCAAGTGTCGATACCGCTGGCCAGAAGCTCGGAAAAGCTGGCGCTGTCCGCGCGTACCGGGTCCAGCACCTGCCGGACCGTAGGGTTGAGGGTGTAGCTTTCGACCCACTGCCCCTCACTGTCGATGCGGGAATAGAAGAACACGCCTTCCTGATCGAAATCCGCGCGCCATTGGTCACCCGCAGGGTCGGCGGCACAGCGATAGTGGTTCGAGACCCGGCACGCCTTGGCCTGTACGGTCATGAACACCTCGCACCCCTCTGGCGCGGTCCAGTTGCCGGCAAGGATGGGGGACGCCGGGGCGATCATCAGGGTCAGGATCAGTAGTTTCCGCATCACCGTTTCACCTTGGGTCGGGGACCCATCCGTAAGATTGAGTTCTTCTGTGTCTTCCGTTCGCCGATTTCGGCTACTCCGCTGCCACTGCCCCGGTCTGATTCAGATACCCAAGGATCGCATCGGCAGCCTCACGCCCGTCGCGGATGGCCCAGACCACAAGCGATGCGCCCCGCACGATGTCGCCTGCCGCATAGACGCCCGGCAGGCTGGTTTCGTGGGTACGGAAGTCAGCCTTGATCGTGCCCCAGCGGGTGACCTTCAGTTCTGGCACGCCCCAGAGGGTCGGCAGCGCCTCCGGCTCGAACCCAAGGGCCTGAATGACCAGATCGGCGGGTTCGACATAGTCGGCGCCTTCGATGATCTCTGGGGTTTGGCGACCTGTGGCGTCCGGTGCGCCAAGGCGCATTTTCTGGACCATCACGCCGTCAACCTCAATCCCGCCGGTGAAGCCTTTGGGGGCAGAAAGCCACACGAATTCAACGCCTTCTTCCTCGGCATTCTGCACTTCGCGCTGGGACCCCGGCATGTTCGCCCGGTCACGGCGGTACAGGCATTTGACTGACAACGCCCCCTGCCGGATCGCCGTACGCACGCAGTCCATCGCGGTATCGCCGCCGCCGATCACTACCACGCGCTTGCCTAGGGCGTTCAGCTCACCGCTGTCGTACTCGGGCACGTCATCGCCAAAGCCGTGACGGTTGGATGCGGTCAGATAGTCCAGCGCCTTGACCACGCCCCGCGCGCCCACACCTGGCGCTTCGATGTCGCGCGATTTGTAGACGCCGGTGGCGATCAGGACCGCGTCATGCTGGCCACGGATCGCATCAAAGGTGATGTCATCGCCCACATTGCAATTGGCCACAAACTGCACGCCGCCCTGCGCAAGTTGGTCAATGCGTTGCATCACAACGGGTTTTTCCAGCTTGAACCCCGGGATGCCATAGGTCAGCAGGCCCCCCGCGCGGTCATAACGGTCATAGACGGTGACCTGCACGCCCTGCCGCCGGAGCACATCTGCCGCCGCAAGGCCCCCCGGCCCCGCGCCGATGATACCCACGCTTTCGGGGCGTTCGGCATGTGGGCGGATCGGCTTGACCCAGCCTTCTTCCCAAGCGGTGTCGGTGATGTATTTCTCGACCGCGCCGATGGTGACGGTGCCGTGGCCGGATTGTTCGATCACGCAATTGCCTTCGCACAGACGGTCCTGCGGGCAGATGCGGCCGCAGATTTCCGGGAAGGTATTGGTGGCCTGCGAAATCTCATAGGCCTCTTGCAGGCGGCCCTCGGCGGTCAGCTTCAGCCAGTCGGGGATGTTGTTGTGCAGCGGGCAATGCGACTGGCAGTAGGGCACGCCACACTGGCTGCAGCGCCCGGCCTGTTCCGCAGCTTTCTGGTCGGCGTATTCGCGGTAAATCTCATGGAAATCCTGCGCGCGCGCCGACGGGTCACGCTTTTCGGGCATTTCCTTGCCCAGAGTGACGAACTTCAGCATCTTCTGCGTGGCCACGGCTGCGCCTCCCAAGCGGACTATCGGGAGCGCCTTCCTACAGCCCTTCAGAAAACAATAAAAGTCAGTACAGTTGACCTAATTGTAGGTTTTTTACTGAGTATGACAGGAAAGCTGACATTTCTGAGCCACAATAGGTCAGCATTGGTTCCAGACTTCATCAGAACCCAAAGGAAAGCGCCACGAGGGCGGCTGTTCCCACGATGATTCGCCACCAACCGAACAGGGAATAACCGTTGCGGCTGATGTAGCTTAGCACCCAACGCACCACGAGAAGCGCTGTCACGAAGGCCACGGCGAAGCCGACGGCGATTTCCCAGATCGCGCCGAAGTCCAGCAGGTCACGGGACTTGTACAGATCGTAGGCGACCGCCGCCCCCATGGTGGGCAAGGACAGCAGAAACGAAAACTCGGCCGCCGCGCGCTTTTCGACGCCCATCAGCAAGGCCCCGACAATGGTTGCGCCAGATCGCGAGACCCCGGGGACCATCGCAAGGCATTGGCAAACGCCAATGGCCAGCGACTTGCCAAGCGGCAAGGCAAGCGCATCGTGGTGGACCGGTGCGGGGGCAATCCGGTCGATGACAAGCAGGACGACCCCCCCAAGGATCAGCATGACGGCTATCAGCTTCGGCGTTTCGAAAAGCACGGTCTTGATGAAATCATGCGCAAGAAGGCCCACCACCACTGCGGGCAGAAACGCAAGGATCACCGACAGGATGGACCGCCGTGCCGCCGCATCATGGAGCGCGCGCAGAAGCAACCGCATCACCAGTGCCGCATAAACCGAGGTAAGCGCCAGGATCGCGCCAAGCTGGATCACCACCTCAAATGTATTGCCCTTGGAGTCAAACCCAAGGAAATGCCCCGCCAGCAGCAAGTGCCCGGTCGAGGAGACAGGAAGGAATTCCGTCAGACCTTCGAGAAGGCCAAGAAACGCAGCGATGAGGGTGGTGTTTTCCATGTTCTACCTGTCACGCAGCCGTTCGGCATGCAGCTTGCCATCGGGTAGCACCACGCCCCGCATCTCGGCCTGATCGACGATTAACGTGGCGCCGTAGATTTTGGCATCTGCAGTGAATGAAAGATATGCCGACCATCGCCGGCCCGGCCAGCAGTCCCAGCGCAAGGACGGCGCGGAGCATCACGTCTTCTTCAGGTTCTTCGCCGAATCCTTGATCGCGGCATACTGGCCCGACGGGCGATAACGCCAGAGATATTCCGGCAAAACCGCCTCCATTGCGGTGGGGCTGATGCCCAGGTCGGCAAATCCCTTCGCACCCGGCGACACCACATTGTCGCGCGCAAGGTTCTTGACCTGGTCACGGGTAATCATCTTGTTTTCGATCAGCCCCAGCGTCACCGCCTGCAGCATGTCAAAGCCAGAGCCCATGATCCGCGCCACGAAGAACGGCACATTCACGATGGCGCGGCGGCGTTGGATCACCCTCAGCATCCGCTCCATCAGCCCACGGAACGTATCGACCTCGGGCCCGCCGAGTTCGTATATGCCCGGCGCGGCCTGACCAAGCACAGCCTTGACGGCGGCCTGCGCCACGTCATCGACGTAGACGGGCTGAAACCGGGACTCCGCCCCTACCACGGGCAGAACCGGACCCATGCGCGTCATTGCGGCAAAGCGGTTGAAGAAGCCATCCTCGGTGCCAAAGATGATCGACGGGCGCAGGATCACCGCAGAGGGGAAGGCAGCCAGAACGGCGGCCTCTCCCTCGGCCTTGGTGCGGGCGTAGTCGCTGTCGGACGCGGCATCCGCCCCGATGGCCGAGATCTGGACCAGCTGCCCCACACCTTCGGCTGCAGCCATGCGGGCAATGCGCCCCGGGCCTTCGGTTTGCACGGCGTCAAACGTGTTCTTGCCGGACCGGTTCAGAATCCCGACACAGTTCACCACTGCATCCGCCCCGTGGATCATGGCACGAACGCTGGCGTCGTCGCGGATGTTGCAGACCAGCGGTTCCACTTGACCGGGTGTGCCATAGGGCTTGACGAACAACGCCTCATTCGGGCGACGGACGGCCACGCGGACGCGCCACCCCTCTTTCGCCATGCGGCGGGCGATGTAGCGGCCGACAAAACCCGAACCGCCGAAGATGGTGACAAGCTTGCTCATCGCAAAAACCCCTGCCCGCAGGCGCCGGAAACTGCGCGGATGAATACCCCCCACGCCTTGGCCCGGCAAGGCAAAACCGGAGCGGCGAATTTTGCAGCGCGGGCCGTTGACTTCGCCAGACGGGGTCGTTACATCGCCCATCAGTGCCCAGATGGCGGAATTGGTAGACGCACTGGTTTCAGGTACCAGCGCTGCAAGGCGTGGAGGTTCGAGTCCTCTTCTGGGCACCATAACTACCAGAAAAACCCCGCAACCAGCAATGGTTGCGGGGTTTTTGCTTTGGTGTCAGCCTCTCCCACAGCGTGGCACTGACCGGGGTCCCGCATCGCAAGGGCGACCAGCGCAAGCCGACACGCCCCGGACGGATAGGGGGTCAAATTTGGGGACCTTGCTATCAGGGCGCTTGCTGGCCGATAGTCTGGTGAAGTCCTTCTGACAGGGGAGCCAGCGGCTTGCCCAGAACCATTACGGTTGGGAACATTACCTATCTTGTCGAAATTGGTGCGCACAGGCGCTTTTGGGAACGCATGCTTCGCAGTGACTGGGAACCTGAAACCTTTGCGATTTTCGACAAGCACATTGGGAGCCGAAGTCTGTTTTTGGATGTCGGAGCATGGATCGGCCCCACAGCGCTTTATGGGGCCCAACTTGCAGACCGCTGCATCGCCTTCGAACCGGACCCTGTAGCGTTCGCCGAACTCCGTGCAAACGTCGCAGCCAATGCGGATCAGGAATGGGCGCATCGGTTGGAGATTCATGAATGTGCCATCAACAAGGATGGCGCATCCTTCACCTTGGGGGGGAGTGCTGAGGGCGCAGATTCGACGTCCAGCGCGCTGCTTCCGGATCGTGAAAGCCAGTGGACCGTGCGCGCGACGCGGCTTCAGGACGTGTTGGCACTCCATCGAAAGCCGGGCCAGCCAGTCTTCATCAAGATTGATATCGAAGGCGGTGAGTATGACCTGTTGCCAACAATCCGAGACGTGTTTGCAGATCCACTTGTGACGGCCTACATCTCGTTCCACCCCTCCATTCTTTCCGAGTCCGCGACCCTGCGGAATGAAGCCGGGCATGCGCAGGAAATTTTCGTCGATCAGCATATGGCAGCCATCGAAAGCCTGCCTTGGACGCGCAGCATCACAGCGCGAGACGGTTCAGTGATTGACAGGGCGGCCCTCGAAGACGGGGTCGAGGGGCGAGCCTGGTTCCCAAGGGAGATCCTGATCAGCGCGCCCTGAGCTACACGAGCGGTAGAGGCCGGGCCGCAGCGATACCGGCAATCTGCACCGGGGTGTGATGCTGCGGGACCTGTCTGCAGGCGGATCTGGTGGGTCGCATCACGCCACCGACGAGCTGCCGTGCAGAATCAGCTTGGCGGCGCGGCGGCCTGTCATCAGCGCGCCATGCACAGTGGCTGCATGATCCTGCGAGGTGGCCTCCCCGGCGAAAATCAGTCGCCCGCCCCAGTCGGTGCCGAACAGGGCCTTCCTGTCACGCCAACTGGTGCCAACCGACTGGAAGGAATAGGACCCTTGGGCATAAGGATCTTGTCGCCAGCGACTGATCTGGCTGCCCAGCGGTGCCGGGATGGACGTGCCGAACATCGCCCGAAGTGCCTCCATCGCCGAGGCGGTGGTGGCGCGGTCGTCCAGAAGTTCGATCTCTTCCGCCATGGCTGCGGCGTTGAAGCCGACCAGAAGTGGCTGGCCGGTCGCTGTCAGATAGCTTGTCCAGTCGGCCCAAAGGGTTTGGACGCTGCCGAGGAAGTGAATCCAGTCTGTGCCATTTGGCCAGAAGGCCCGGTCAAATCGCAGCACACATTTGTTCAACAGACCCATTCCAAGGCTGTCGATGGCACGCTGGCGCTTTCGCTTCAGGGGTTCGGCAAAGCGAATACTGCCGGACTGCAACACGCCAAGCGGCACCGTGACAACAGCACGATCCGCGCGATGGGTGCCACGAGTGGTCGTGATCTGTACCCCAGCGCCCTTCGGCGCGATGTCCGTGACAGGTTCGGACAGCCGCAGATCAAGCCCCCGCGCCAGATGCCCCACGATCGGGCCGTATCCGGGGGTCAGAATTGCCTCCGGCCCGGGGAAATCCTTGCCGTCATCGTAGTGCCACGCTGACAGCCGATCCCAGTCGCCAGAATATTCGTGTTCGATCCGCGAGTTGATCGCCAGCCGTAGGCCATGCCGCGCATCTGAGGACAACGCCTGCCAGTGTGGGTGTGACTCGACCGCCTGGCGAAGCGAGACATCATTCTCCAGATCCTCGACTCCCGCGCGCGCCGCCTGCACGATGGATTGCGCCTGCTTGACCATTGGCAAGAGATCGACCCGCTGGCCTGCCTGATCAATCGCCATGGACCGCTTGTAGCTGGTCTTTGTCAGCGCAACGCCCGTCTTGTCAGCCAAAACTGTCAGCGGATTTCCTTTGGTGCCATGCACCCAGGCGGCACCCATGTCGGCCGGCAAATCGCTCCACAGCGAACTGGTGTAGGTGCGCCCGCCGATGCGATCCCGGGCTTCGATGACGGCCACATCAACGCCCGCTGCACGCAGGGCCCGGGCCGCGCCAAGGCCTGCGATCCCGGCACCAAGAACCAGAACCTTCCCCGGATGGCCCTGTGTCTTAGCCATGGGCAAGGTCCCTTTTCAGCATCAAAGGCGCCTGACGCGGTCGCCAAGGCGCACAACGCCGTCCTGTTCGACCGAGCAGAACAGCCCGCGCAACCGCAACGGTGCGGCTGCGGGGGCGGTGATCCAGTTATATGCGGCCCGGCCGTGGCGGACCTTCCATTTCACGCAGCCATCGTTCGGAACGTCGCTGATCCGCAGGATCGCGGTGCCGACGGACAAGAGAGTGCCCTCCGGCAGGTTCTCTTCGGTCAGGGTCATGTCGACCACGATATTGTCACCGGGGTGGGCGATCTGGTCCCGCTCGCGCCAGACAAGTTCCAGCACACGCCAGGGCAGGATCGACACCTGAATGCGGGGGTCGGGGCTGCCGTCGGCCAGTTCCAGCCACGGACGCGCCATTTCAAAGTCACCCACGACGCCAGCGGCCCGCGTCAGGGCAAGGCTTTCGGGGAAGGTGCGCGCATTGGGCTTCGGCCTTGCACACAGAAGTCGCACGGGTCCGGCATCGCGCGGTGCCGATAGCACATCTGGAAGGGCGGCCGCCAACTCCTCCGCGGTGACCGGGTTCACCGGGGTCTTGCTCATGGCTGATCCCCTTGAAGCAGGCGCTGGTGGCGCGCAGTGCAACTGGCACAGGTCGCGGCTTCGGTGCCAGAGGCCGCTGCGGAACGCGGCCCCGGCCACCGTTCCGACAGGACTATCCCCGCCAGAAGGAAAAGGCCACCCATCGCGACAAGGGCTGCACTGCGTTGGGGCAAGGTCATTCCGCGGCCCGCGCCCAATGCGGCGGCGGGATATGCCCGACGTCGATCTTGTCGTGCCGCAGGGGAAGGTCGACATCCACGCTGCGGTCCAGGTTCTGCGCATAGCGATGCCCGGCATATGTAGCCGCTGCGATGATCGCAGGCGCTTCGCAGTCGCCGATCCGTGTCAGAGTGAAGGGCAGCGTGGCATGGCTGCCATCGGGGGCATAGCGCAGGGACGTGTAAAGATCGTCGACCGGCGCGCGCTGACCAACAAGCACAAGACTGACGGCGGACAGAACGGTTTCGCGGCCTGAATACTCGCAGGCAAGGGTTACGTCCCGGCCATCAAACCATGACAGACCCTGCGACGTGACCAACCGGATGCCTTTCGCCATCAGATGCGCCGGAACCCGCCACCCCTCGCCGGTGTTCTGCGCCCATGGCGACACGCGATCTGACGGGGTGACCAATGTCACGTCGATCCCGGCTGCCTGCAATCGTTCCGCAATGACGCCGCCCATGTAGTACCCATCGGCATCGAAAACGACCGTGGGGCCCAAAGGCAGGCGCCCTTCCATGATGTCATCCGGAGTCAACACCGTGGTGCTGTCTTCCGCAATCGCCGTGAACCGCTTGCCCGAGAACAGGTCGCGCCGCCAGCGCGCGCCCGTGGCAAGGCAGACGTGATCCGCCCCGAAAGCAAGCACATCCTCGGCGGTCAGTCGGCTTTCGCGAAACACCTCGACATTGGGCATCCTGGCGATCTGCCCTTCGCGGTAGTCGCGTACCCGGATGTATTCCCGCATCCCCGGCAGTTCGGACTCACGCAGCACACGGCCCCCCAGCACGCGGCCGGCCTCTGCCAGCGTCACCCGGTAGCCGCGCAGCCCAAGCGCGCGCGCCGCCTCAAGCCCGGCAGGCCCGGCCCCCACGATCAGCACCTGCCCGTCCGACCCCTTGGTGCGGATCGTCTCGGGGTGCCAGCCCTGCCGCCATTCTTCGCCCATCGTGGGGTTCTGCGTGCAGCGGATCGGCAAAGCCAGACTGTCGCCCGAGTAGCAGACATTGCAGCCGATGCATTCGCGAATATCCTCAACCCGGCCCTCTTCGATCTTCCGTGGCAGGAAGGGATCGGCAATCGACGGGCGGGCCGCGCCGATCAGGTCGGTGATGCCGGACCGGACCATCCGCACCATCGTGTCGGGTGAGGTGAAGCGGCCAACCGTGACTACCGGCTTTGTCGTTACGGACCGGACAAAGGACATGTAAGGTTCAAGTGCACCTTCCTTGGCAAAGCGCGACGGACCCATTTCCAGCGAATAGTCGGCAATGTTGATATCCCAAAGATCGGGCATTTCCGCCATCAAGGTCAGCATCTCGCGCCGTTCGCCGGTGACGGGTTGACCGTCCTCCTCGGCCCGCTCGTCGGCAGCAAAGCGCACGGCGACGGCGCAGCGGTCGCCCACCGCCTCCTTCGTTTCCTCGATCAGTTCGCGCACCAGACGGGTCCGGTTGAACAGGCTGCCGCCATATTCGTCAGAACGCGTGTTCGTTTCTGGATCAAGGAAATGCGCCAGAAGGTAACCGTGCGTGGCATAGACGTACACGATGTCGAACTCGGCCGCCTTCGCCCGAAGGGCCGCGTTGCGGTGCCAGCGGCGAAAGTCGCGGATGTCCTGCTTGTCCATCGCCCGGGTCTGGAACGGATGCCCGACAGAATTCGGCATTTCAGCCACGTCAAAGGGCACTAGCCGCGTGGCAAGATTGGCCGAACGCGCGCCACCAAACCACAGCTCGCACCCGGCCAGCGCGCCATGCGCGTGGACCTTGTCCGTCATCAGCCGGTGCGCACGGACATCGCTGTCATCCCAGATCGTTGCCGAGATGTGGAGCTGGTCATCAGACGCCGGGTGGATGGAGCAGTATTCGGTGTTGACCACACCCCAGCCACCCTCGGCCTTGACACCCCGCATTTCGGCCAATGTGCGCGGACGCACCCAGCCCATGCCTGTGCAATGCGGCACCTGATAGAAGCGGTTCTTTGTCGTCACCGGCCCAAGTTTCACCGGTTCGAACAGGATGTCATAGCGAGGATCACGCGGCATCGGTCACACTCTGGGTTTGCTGGTCGTCGTGTCACGCGTGGCCACGGTCTGCGGGACCGCGATCTGCGATGGGAACAAGGCCGCCAGATGCTCGATCGCGCGTTGCCGACAGGCAAGGCGCTTGAAGTCATCGGGGTAAAGCAGAAGGTTCAGCCACAGGCCGTCGTAGAACGCCTCAAGTCCCAGGGCCGTCTGCCGGGCATCATGATGTGGCGCCCCGGAAGCCCGCCCAAGGCTTTCAATCATCGCAACCGTCGCCTCAAGCCGTTCTTCATCCATGCTGCCGACGATCCGCCGGTAAATGTCCCTCGCGCCTGCATCGCCCCAAAAGGCGAACCACACCGCCAGCTTCTCCCGGTCGCAACTGCGCGGGTGAAACCGCGCGTCGACAAGGGCAATCAGCCGTTCGGACGCGGTCAGCGTCGCATCGGCGTTCCGCGTCTGCCAAAGCGTCCGCTCCTCATCGGCCAGATGCTGCAAGACCGCTTCGAAAAGGCGCTCCTTGCTGTCGAAGTAGAAGTTCGCCAGCCCGATTGACGTGCCAGCGATTTCGGTGACGCGGGCCATGGTGGTCCCCGACAGCCCGAACTCGGCGATCGAGGTGATGGTCGCTTCGATCAGGGTTTGTCGCCGCTCGGCCTTGGCCAACGCACGCCGGGTTTTTGGGGCTTCGGGTTGCAGATTGTCGTCAGTCGTCATGGCTGGCTGTCCTGTTCGGGTTCTGCGTGTGATCCATCCGCGTGGGTCATTCAGGGTCAAGCACGGTGATTGCATCCGGTTCCCAGGTCAACCAAACCGGCATCCCTTCACCCATGGCCCAGGGATCGTCGGTGCGGCTGCGCCCGGCGGCAACAGCGACCGGGGCCGTTCTGCCTGCAACGTCGACATGCAGAAGTTGCCGCCCGCCCAGATACTGCCGCGCGACAAGCCTGCCCTGAACCCTAGCTTCGGGGGGCGCTTCGGGGGCTGAGGCATGCAGCACCAGATCTTCCGGCCGGATCGCAACAAGCAGACGGTCGCCTTCGCGCCGCGGCCGGTCTTGGGGCTTCAGCGTGTGGTTTCCCAACCCTTCGATCACGGCCGACATTGCGGTTCCCTGAACGTGAACAGTCGCGTCGAAGAAGTTCATCGTGCCTACGAACCCGGCGACCTGGCGGTTGCAGGGGTGGTCATACAGCCGCGCCGGCGTATCCACCTGGATCACGGAACCATTGGCCATCACGGCCACCCTGTCAGACAGGGTCAGCGCCTCTTCCTGATCATGGGTGACAAGGATGAAGGTGATCCCCATCCGCCGCTGCAAACGGCGCAACTCCAACTGCATCTGTTCGCGCAACTGCTTGTCCAGCGCGCCCAGCGGTTCGTCCAAGAGCAAGACCTTGGGCTTCAGGATCAAGGCGCGGGCCAATGCCACCCGCTGCATTTGCCCACCGGAAAGCTGGTTTGCGCGGCGGTCGCCGTAGCCGGGCAGTGCGATCAGGTCGAGCATTTCGTCTACCATCTCGACCTGCCGGGCCCGCGGAATCCGCAGGCGCTGCAGCCCGTAGGCGATGTTGTCACGCACGTTCAGGTGCGGGAAGATCGCGTAGTTCTGGAAGACCATGTTGATCGGACGAAGATGCGGCGGCAGATCCTGCATGGCCGTGCCGTCGATGATGATCTCGCCCGATGTCACACCCTCGAACCCGGCGATCATGCGCAGAAGCGTGGTCTTTCCAGACCCGGACGCCCCAAGCAGCGCGAAGAACTCGCCCGCTTTGATGTCCAGCGACACGTCGCGCACGGCCTGCACCCGGCCAAACGACTTGCTGACGTTGCGAACCTTGATCATCGCATTTCTCCGGCGCGCGCCGCTTGTCCGACCCGGCCAAGGCGCAAGCTGATGAAGACAAGCACAAAGCTGAACCCAAGGATCAGCGTCGAAAGCGCCAGAAGCGACGGGAAGTCCTGTGGAAAACGCAGCTGCCCCCAGATGTACATCGGCAGGGTCGTTTCCGTGCCGCTCAGGAAGAAGGCCATGAAAAACTCATCAAAAGAGATGGTGAAGGTCATCAGCAAGCAGGCCAGTATCGCCGGAAAGTTGCACGGAAAGGTCACACGCCAGAAGGTCCGCCACGGCGGCTCGCCCAGGTCGGCCGAGGCTTCTTCAAGCGACCGGTTGAAACCGATGAAGCGTGGCAGCAGCACGCTGATCGCGTAGGGCAGGCAGATGACCATATGCCCAAGCGCCACGGTGAACAGCGAAAGCGTGATCCCCAAGCGGTTCAGAAGCCCAAGCAAGGCAACGCCAAGGATCAAACCCGGCAGCACCAACGGCAGCATGAGAAAGCCGACAGCCGGCGCCTTTCCCGGCATCCGGTAGCGTACGATCGCAAGGGCTGCAGGCACCGCCAGCAGGGTCGACAGCAAGCTGACGACCGTCGCCACCTTGACGCTGTTGAAGAACGCCCGCTGCAGCGGTTCACGATGCCAAAGCTCGGCGTACCAGTCGAAGGTGAAGCCTTCGAGCGGGAACTTCACATAGACACCGGAATTGAAGGAGAAGATCGGAATGAACAGGATCGGCAGGTACAGGACAAACGCGAACAGTGCGGCATAAACGGCAAGCGGCCGGTTGGTGCGGTGAAAGCCCGTGTAGCGCGCCATCATCTACCTCCGGACCAAACGGTCAAGCAGCAGGAAGGCCAAGCCGGCCAACCCGATGGTCAGGATCATGACCACAGCAAGCGCTGCTCCGGCTGGCCAGTTGTTCATCGGGCCGAACATGGCCTGGATCAGATTGCCGATCAGCATTCCATCCGGTCCCCCCACCATTGCCGGGGTGATGTATTCGCCCACCGTAGGGACGAACATCATGATGCAGGCCGCCACGACGCCCGGCAATGACAGGGGAAACGTGATCCGCCAGAACCGTCGCGCCGGGCTGTCGCCAAGGTCCGCCGCGGCCTCAAGATAGGTGCGGTCGATCTTTTCTAGGCTGACGTAGATCGGCAAAATGGCGAAGGCCGCCCAGGAGTGGGCCAGAACGATAGTCACGGCGGTCTGACTGTACAGCAAGGCCGCAACCGGTTGCTCGACGACGCCCAAGCCCAGCAGCGCGGTGTTCAACACGCCCTCGTACCCCAGAACGACCTTCCACGCGAAAACGCGCAGAAGATAGCTTGTCCAGAAGGGCAGTGTCATCACGATAAGCCACAAGGCCTTGTGGCGGTAGGTGTGGAACGCCACGAAATAGGCCATCGGATAGCACAGGGCGACGGTGACAAGGGTGGCGGTTGTGGCAACGGCAAGCGACCGGCCGATCAACACCCCGAACATGGGATTCTCCACCATCGCGGTGTAATTGCCGATGCCGGGCGTTGTGACCATGTCATAGCCAGACAAGGACCATGTGCTCATCACCACGGTCATGCCCAGAGGAAACAGGATCGCCGCCGCCATCAACGTCAAGGCCGGCGCCAGAAGCAGATACCCCCGCCAAGCCTCGTGCCGGTGCAGAAAGCGGGTCAACGCACGCGGCGGTACGGCGGCCATGGCACTGTGATCGGCAAGGGTCATGCCGGGTCAACCACACAGCGATCGGGGGATTTCATTCCCTAGAACCCAAGCTTGATCTGTTCCCAAGTCTCGGTCATCCGCCGATCCCACTCAGCCGTCTGTGGAATGCCGAAATGGCCAGCCTGAAGGGTATCCACGGGGTTGCGGGACAGGCCAAGCACGGCAAGTTCCTCGTCCGAGAAGCCTGCAAACGCCTTGCGATTGACCCCGCCATAGCCGTAGTCACGCATGTTGAAGACAGCCGCCGCTTCGCTGATCAGCGAATCCAGAACGTCATAGGCGCTGTCGATCTTCGGCGCCTGCGCATGCAGCATCATTCCGCAAACCCAGGTCAGCGCCCCCTCTTTGGGCCGCGCAAACTTGACCGGCACGCCTTGGGCCGACAGGCTTACAACGGAACTGTTCCACGCCATTGATGCGACAATCTCGCCAGCCGCCAGCGCCGTATCCAGCGAGGTCGTGTCGTCGGTATACATCCGGATCAGGGGCCGTTGTTCGCGCAACACGGCAGAGATCTTTTCGAAGGCCATGTCGGTGTTGATCTGGTCAAAGGGAACGCCCGCCTTGATCGCCGCGCACCACCACACGTCACCCCCGGCACCAAGGCTGCCCAGCCGACCGGCGTGACGGGCATCCCACAGCATGTCCCAGCTTTCTTCGCCCTGCAGATCAAACAGATCCGTCCGATAGGCAATCGAGGTCTGGCCCCATTCGAAAGGCACCATCCAAGGCATGCCGTCTTTCAGGTTATAGGGAACATTCCACAGTTCGGGGATCATGTCGGCCCAGTTCGACAAGCGTGACGTGTCGACCGGCTGGAACAGTCCCGTACTCGACCAGCGCGGCACGTCTGACAGGCACGGATGCGCAATGTCGGCGACAAAGCCGGAAGACAGCTTGTTCAAAGCCTCTTCTACCGACCCGAAAGTGACAAAATTCGGCAGTTCACCCCGCTTGGCGACGTATTCGTCGAAATAGTCGGGAATGTCGAAACCGCCCCAAGTGAAGTAGGTCGCGTGATCCTCGGCTGCGGCCTGCGCGCGGCGGGGCAGCATTGGAACGGTCACCAGACTGATCCCGCTGGCAAACAAGGACCGGCCAAAGGCACGGCGGCTAAGTTTCCCCTCACGGAGGGCACCGAGTTGGTCGAGCACGTCCATACTGTGGTCTCTCCGCTGATGTGGGTGGAACGCTGATCCGGGGGAGGCACTACAAGGGAAATTCACTGAACAAGTATTCAATCAAAGTGAGCAGCGAATCGGCTACAAGTCAAGCAATCCTTGTCGGGGTGTCGATGACAGCCGAAACCTGGGTCCGGCCCGCCCGAAGCGGCAAAAAGGGAACGCCCGACTTGGGTTGATTGCTTTGCATCAACGAAACTGATGTGTTGTCCCTCACCAAAAGCGTTCAAGCCGCCTTCAGGGACCGTCGATGCGCAAAGCCACAATCACGGACATTGCCGCCTTGGCCAAGGTGTCCACCGCCACGGTGGACAGGGTGCTGAACGGACGGCCCGGGGTATCAGCGGCCAATCGGCAGCGCGTCAATTCCGCCGCAAAGTCATTGGGCTACCTGCCGTCAGAGGACAAAGTCACCCTACCCTCGCGCCCGGCGCATCTTGAGTTTTTCATTCCCCTTGGCCGCAGCGAATTCATGCACAATCTTGCCGCGACAATCCGTGATTTCGCAGCGGACCTGCCGCTGGTTGCCTCATGCACCATCCATCCGATTGATGGGCTCATGCCCGAGAATCTGGTTCGGGCCTTGGAAAAGACCGCGCTCAGAACCAACGGCGTCGGGTTGATTACCGTGGACCATCCGATCACCCGGAATGCCATTCGGCAACTGGCCGAGTCGGGGGTTCGGGTGATCACCATCGCGTCGGATGTGCTGTCTTCCCCCCGCGCGGCCTATGTTGGTGTGGACAACCGTGTGGCGGGCCGGACGGCGGGACTGGTCATGGGACGGATGGCCGGCATCAGGGCGGGGGGCAGCCCCGCGCCGCTGGCGCTGTTTCTGGGCACCCGCGCCTATCATGGGCATGAGGAACGCGAGAACGGCTTTCGCGCCGTGATCACCGAGCAGTTTCCCCACCTGCACCTCTTGCCCGCAATCAAGACCGACGAAGACAGCGTCACAGCCCAGGCTGCCACGGCCCGGCTTTTGCGCACCCATCCCGATATCGTAGGGATCTATTGCGTCGGGGCAGGTCGGTCAGGCATTGCCCGCGCGCTGGCTGACCATGGCAGCACCCGCCCCTTCGTGATCTTTCACGACCTTACCAACGTCACCAGACGCCTTCTGGCAGAAGACAGGATCGATGTGGTGATTGACCAGAACGCGCGGCTGACGGGGGAACAAGCCGTGATCCAGCTCTTGGGCTCAATCGCATCAACCGCCCCGTTCTTGACGCTGAAGTACATCGAGCCCCGCATCATCCTGCGCGAAAACATCCCGGTGAAGTAACGCTACAAGTCCAAAGCGCGGACGGAACCGACGTCCACCTCTCGCCCTGTGCGGCGCGACCGAATGGCGGCGAAGGCAAGCGCAAGGCTGTGCAGGTTTTCCGCAGCACCATTGGCGGGTTCGGCGTCATCCTCGATCGCCACAAGAAGCGCGCCCATCGCACCGCGAAAGCCATCGTTGAACCAACTTCCCTGCAGCGCGGGACGGGCAGTGCCTGCCGATGTGGTCAAGGTCACCTGTTGCTGGCCAAGGTCCGGCCCCTCGCTGCGAAGAGACCCTTCGGTCCCGGCGACATAGGTTGTGTCACGCGGTCCGTGTGGCGCACCACCGTCGAAGACAAGCGAGGCCTGCCCCCGGTCCATCCGCACCAGAACCTGCGCCATCAGCGGCGCCTGCGCATTCTGGCCCGGGGCCGGAGCAGCCATGGCGACAACGCTTTTCGGTCGGTCGCCAAGGATACTGTGCAGAAAGTCAAACCAGTGGATGCCGAAATCATACAGGATCACGTCCTCGATCCGCTCAAACGGAGTGCCCGCGATCCAGCCATGGTTCCAGTGGACAGCGCAATGGGCGCTGACCACATCGCCGATGATCCCGGCCCGCACCGCCTCGCGCATGTAGGCCATATGTGGCGACCAGCGGCCGTTCTGGTTCACCGCCAGCTTCACACCCTTGTCGCGGGCCAGGGCCACCAGCCGACTGCCCTGTTCAAGATCAAGCACAAAAGGCTTTTGCGACAGGACATGCTTGCCCGCCTTCAGCGCCGCCTCAAGGATCGGCAGACGGTCGGCGGGGTGGGGCGTGATGTCGACAACGTCGATGGAGGGGTCGGTCAGGATATCCTCAACCCGGTCGGTCACCCGCGCCTTGGGGGCAAACTCTGCCGCGCGGGCTTCGGCCCGGGGCAAGCTGCGGTTGCAGATCGCCGCCACCTCCCACCCCGCCGTTCGGTAGGCGTCAAGATGGGCCGAGGCGATGCCTCCCGCGCCGATCAGGCCGATGCGCGGGCGATAACTGCGCGGGCCGGGGGGCTGCCACGGCAAGTCGGGCGCGGCAACTTCGGCAAGGGCCGAACTGCGCAGGGCGTAGGTGTCGGCGTCAGGCTCGCTCATGGCACCAGCGGCAGGGTGCGCTTTTCGCGGGCGGATTGCGCGGCGGTATCCACGATGCGCTGGCCGATCAGGCTTATGGCGGGGTCAAGCGGGCCGGTCAAAGCCTCACCCCGAGAGATGCAGCCAAGGACGTACTCGATGGCGTTGGTCTGGCCCGGGGGCAGAGGGTCGGACGGGATATGGTGCGGCTCTGGCTGCGCCCGCGTCTGCACGGTCAGGTGGTCGGCATAATCCCAGCTGGCGATGGTGCCTTCGGTTCCAACAAACACAAAGCCGCACTTCGGCTGCGGCTGGATCATCCAGGGGTCGCTGAAGGTGCCCCAGCGGGTTTCCATCTTCGACAGACCGCTGGCATAACGGCAGATGGTGATCGAATGCTGATCAACCTCGATCCCCGGCGTTTCGTCGATGACCGAGGTCACCTCCAGCGGGGCTTCGCCGTTTCTGTACCAGGTGCCAAGCGTCGCGCCATAGCCAAGGTAGTCCAGCAGACTGCCACCCCCGGACGCACGCTTGTACCACCATGAGGTCGGCTTCTGCCGCTCCACCTCCTCGCGGGTAACTTCCACCTTGTCGGCAAGGTGGTAAAGCGGCCCGCGGTTGCCCCCATAGGAATGAATCTCGATCACATCGCCGATCATGCCCTCATCAATCAGCCGCTTGGCGGTGACATGTGACGGAACCCAGCGCAGCGGCCAGTTGACGGCCAGCAGTTTGCCCGTCGGCTGCATGGCCGCAATCATCGCGCGGGCGTCGGCAACCGTGGCGGCGAAGGGTTTTTCGACAAACACATGAACACCATGCGCGGCCAGCATCTTAGTATAGCGGGCATGGTCGGCGGTGGCGGCACAAAGGATGGCAAGGTCGGGCTTGACTGCCATACAGGCATCGAAGTCGGTGAAGATGCGATCTTGGGGAATTGCGAACTCGGCCACCGCTCGGTCCATCGTGCTGCGGTCGGGGTCGAATATGCCCGCAATCTCGGCGTCGGGGTGGTCATGCACAAGGCGCAGAAGGTCGCCCATATGCATGTGGTCAAAACTGATGCCGACAACGCGGAACTTGGCCATGTCTTCCCCCTTAACTGCGGTCGGTCAGGCGGATGTAAAGCGCCGTGACGGCCAGAATGATCGCGCCATACAGGATGCGCCGCCCGCCCTCGGGCATTTGCAGCAGCGTCAACATGGTAGCCAGCACGGTCAGGATCAGCGCCCCAAGGATCGTGCCGCCATAGCCGCCGCGCCCGCCAAAGATCGACGTGCCGCCAATGACCGCCGCCGCGACCGAGGGCAGGTCCAGCGGCAGCGCGAGTGACAGCGAGGCGGTCTTGACCATGCCCAGATACAAAAGCCCGCTCAGCCCCGCGATGATCCCCGACAGCGAATACAGCGCCAGATGCACTTGCCAGACCCGCACCCCCGACAGACGCGCCGCCGCCTCGTTCGATCCGATGGCGTAGAGCAGGCGGCCAAAGCCGGTGCGGCGCTGAACCCAAAGGATCAACACGGCAAAGGGGATGAACAGAAACAGGCCGTTCGGAAGACCCCAGGTCCGGCCCGTGCCAAGCCAGACCAGCACCTCGGGGTAGATCGTCCCGGTCGAGATGACCGACCGTTGATAGACCAGCAAGCAACCGGTCGCGATCAGCCCGGTGCCCAGCGTCATGATCAGGGGATGCACCCGGGCAAAGGCGATACCGATGCCGTTGACCACACCAATGGCCAGCGCGCAGGCCATGGCGATGCCGATTGCACTGGGTGCGCCGATCAGGGGGGTTGCGGTGGCCGTGACATAGGCCGCGATTGTGGCGGCGGTGCCGACCGACAGGTCGATGCCGCCGGTCAGCATCGTCAGGGTCTGGCACGCCGCCAGCATCGCCAGCGGAATTGCGATCTTCAGCGTGTTGCCGACCCAGAACATGCTCAGGATCGCGGGATTGAGGATGGCCAGCACCGCGATCAGCGCCAGCAGGATCAGCGTCAGCGGGATCAGCGGCGTGTCTACCATCAGCCGCCCAAGCCGGGCCAGAACGGGGGTGTTGGTTGTGGTCGTCGTCATGCCCTGCGCCCCCGCGTTGCCAGCACCGCCCCGAACATCACGACGACGACCATGATTGTGCCCTCGACAATGGCGGCCACGTTGGGGTCGACCGACAGCAGGGTCAGGTCCATCCGCACCAGCCGCAGAACCAGCACGGCCAGGATCGGGCCAAGGATCGTGCCGCGCCCGCCACCAAGCACGACACCCCAAGGACAACCGCCGCAACCGAAGCCAGAAGGTACGGCCCCGGGATCGGCTCACCAATGCCGGTGGCCATGGTCACCGCCAACCCGCCAAGGGCTGCGAACAGCCCGCAAACCGCGTAAGCCGCGATCCGCACCGGGCCGACAGGAACGCCCGACCGGTAGGCCGCCTGCGGGTCGGACCCGACGGCGTAGAACATCAGGCCCAGCTTGCTGCGCCGGATTGGCCACCAGATCGCCGCCACCACCACAGCCAGAAACACGAAGCCGCGCGGCATCCACTCGGTCAGGCCCGCAGGTACTCCGGGTAGCGTGACGCCGCCCACGATCAGCGCCCGCAGCCATGGGGACGCCCCGCCACCCGGCGCGTTCAGGATCAACAGGGCCACACCTTGCCAGACGAACAGCATGGCCAGCGTGACCACGATGTCAGGGACCCGTGTCACCACGATCAACGCCCCATTCAGCGCGCCCATCGCAAGCCCAACCGCTAGCACGGCAACAACGGCAAGGACCGCCTGCCCCGCGTCAGGGTCGGCTCCCGCCCCATCCATCAGCACGGCCGCCGTAACACTGGCGACAGCCATCATCGCAGCAATCGAGAGGTCAATCCCACCCGCGATGACCACAACCGCCATGCCAACCGTCGCCAGCGCAAAGGGCAAGGCCGAGCGCGCCAGATTGTCCAGTCCGGAAGCCCCGAAATCCGGCTGGATCACCTTGGTGACCAGCAACAGGATCACCAGCAACCCCGCCAGTCCGGCGGTCCAGGCATTTGCCGCAATCACCCGCGTCATGCGACGGCCCCCGCTGCTTCTGGCGTCTTTTCGGTCAGGCCATAGGCCGCGCGCATCAACGTCGGCTCATCGGCATCGGCGGCGTCCATCACATCGACCACCCGACCATTGAAGATCACCACCGCCCGGTCACAGGCCAGCCGAACCTCGGCGAGTTCCGAGGTATAGTACAGCACCGCAGCCCCCTGATCCGCCAGATCGCGGACCAGCGCATAGATCTGCCGCTTGGTGCGGATGTCGATGCCCCGGGTAGGGTCAAACAGCAGCAGCGTCTGCACCCCTTTTGCAATCCAGCGCGCAATGGTCACCTTTTGCTGGTTGCCGCCGGACAGCCGCCGCACCTCACCCTGCGCGCGGGTGTCGATCTGCAGCCGCTCGATGGCGGCCCCCACGCGGGTCTGCTCCTCCCGCATCGAGATACCGCCCCAATTGGCAAACCGGGCAAGAAGCGGAAGTGCTATGTTTTCCCGCACCGACCGCTGCATCAAAAGCGCATGCGCCCGGTCACCCGGCACAAGGGTCAGCCCCGCAGCAATGGCATCGGCGGGGTGGGCAAAGGTCATCGGCTTGCCATCCACCTCGACCGTGCCGGCCGTGGCGCGGCGGTTCCCGGCAAGGACGTCAAACAGTTCGTCCTGCCCCTGTCCTTCCAGTGCGACGACGCCCAGCACCTCTCCCGGCCGCAGATCAAGCGAGACATTTGTCAACCGCGTGCCGGTGGCAAGGCCACGCACCTTCAGGCGCGGGGTGCCCTGCGAAGATGACCGTGAAGCGTTCCGCGTTGCTGCAGCCGCAGCCACACCCGCGCCCAGCATCATCTCGACAATCCGGTCCTCGATCCCGGGCTCGATGGCAAGATCGCCCACGGTCAGCCCGTCGCGCAAGACGGTGGCGCGGTCGCAGATCGCGGCAATTTCGGTAAAGCGGTGGGAAATGTAGATGACCGACCGCCCGGCATTAGCCTGCGCCCGCACGACCGAAAGCACACGGTCGACCAGATTGGTCGGCAGGGCGGCAGTCATCTCGTCAAGCAGCAGAACGTCCGGTTCAACGGCCAGCGCGCGGGCAAGGTCAACGATCCGCAACGCGGCAAGCGGCAAGGACCGGATCATCGCATCCTGGCGCAAGTCTGGCAGGCCAAGTTCGGACACCCAATGGCGAAAGCGGTCAACAGGGGTGTCGCCCAGCCGCAGATTGTCAGCCACCGACAGATCGGGGATCAGTGACGGTTCCTGATAGACCGGCACAAGGCCAGACCGCCGCGCCCCGGCTGGCGAGGCGACGGTGCTATCCTGCCCCCGGATGCGGACCTGGCCCGCGTCTGGCTTCAACGCTCCGGTCAGGATCTTCACGAAGGTGGATTTTCCCGCGCCATTGGCCCCCATCAGCGCCACGATCTGCCCGGGTGCCACCAGAAGCGAGGCATCGCGCAGCGCAACCACCGCGCCAAAATTCTTGGCGACGCCGCGCGCATCAAGCATGGCCGCAGGGGACGCGGGGGCTGGGGTCATGGCAAGGCTTTCCTGTGCGAAAATGGCCCCCGAAGCTTGTCCGGGGGCCGTCTGGGTCAGGTGGGCAGGATCACTCGCCCGGGCCTTTGCAGGCGATGATCTGATCCATCGTGTAGGTGGTCCAGCCGTCAATCGACACCGAAACCGGCCATTCCGGCGACAGGTTCGGGTTTGCGGCTGCGGCGAGGTTCGCCTTGCCTTCTTCGGTCACGTTCTCCCAAAGCGCGGGGTCGACGAGCACGGTTTTCTCGGCCGGCATCTGCCCGTCAAGGATCTGGATCGCCAGCGCCACGCCAGCGCCGCCAACCGACCCGGGGTTGGTGACGGCAGCACCTTGCAGACCTTCGACCGACGACAGCTGGCCGACAAAGCCCGCGTTGTCGGCACCCACGATCGGCACCAGCGGCGCGCCGGATTCGACAAAGGCATCCACGATCACGTTGTCGATCCCGCTGGTCCACACGCCCTGGAACGGCACGCCGGCGGCGATGATGTCATTGATCTGCTGCTTGCCCTGGTCTTGCTGCCAGCCGGTGAAGACTTCCTGAGCGATGGTGATGTTCGGGAATTCGGCCATCGCGCGCTTGAAGCCCACGTCGCGGTCATTGTCCGCGCCAGCACCAGCGGCACCGCGCATGTAGACGACGGCGCCTTCGCCACCCATGGTTTCAAACAGCCACTTGGCGCCAAGGTAGGCATATTGCTCCTGGTTGTTCGACAGGATGTAGGCCGAAGGTTCCGTCACGGCCTGGTCAACGGCAACGACAACGATGCCCGCATCCGTGGCTTCCTTGATCGCCGAGTTGATCCCTTCGCTGTTCGACGGGTTCACCACGATGGCTTGCACACCGGCCTGGATCAGGTTGCGGATGTCTTCCAGCTGGCCAGCCGCGTCAGTGTTGCGGTGGGCGATGTTCAGGCTTTCGACCTTGCCGGAGGCAAGGGCTTCGGCCTTCATGGCGCAGACCATCTGCTCGCGCCAGCCATTGCCCTGCACGGTGTTCGAGATGCCGATCTTGTAACCTTCGGCGGCGGCCATCCCGGCAAAGCCCATGGCCATGGCGGTTCCAAGCAACAGTCTTTTCATGGTGATCCTCCCAGATCGTTTGCAGTCGTTCACGTCATCCTGCGCCCGCTTCGCCACGGGCGGCCTTCTGCGCTTTCACCGTTGGCGAGGCGCTTTTTCTTTGATGTAATCCTTTTCATCGAATATGTAAAGCTTTACACGGGCAGGTGAGAGGGAAACTATACACCCGATCTGCCACCAAGGAACCCAGCCGACATGAGCCGCCCGACCATCGAGGATGTTGCCCGGATCGCCGGCGTTTCGATCGCTACGGTCAGCCGCTGCCTGCACATGCCGGACGTCGTGGCCGTCAAAACGCGCGAGCGGGTGCTGAGCGCGGTGCGGCAGACCGGGTACAACCTGAACGCGGCGGCGCAGTCCCTGCGGCAGCGCCGGTCCAATACCGTGCTGGTCGTGGTGCCGGACATCGGGAACACGTTCTTCTCTGAGATTCTGGGCGGGATCGAGGCCGAAGCTTCGGCCGCCGGGCTGACCATGCTGATCGGCGATACCGGGCGCATCAAGGCGCGCGAGGATGCCTATGTGCGCTATCTGCTGAACGGGCGGGCCGATGGGGCGTTGCTGCTGGCCGATCCACAGGCGGCGTGGTTCGACATTCCCACGCGCAACGCTGTGGGTCTGCCGCCCATCGTGACAATTTCCGAGGTGGGGCCGGACAGCGGGCCGGTCACCGTGTCCATCAACAACGAGGCGGCGGCGGCAGCGGCGGTGGGCCATCTGATCGCCCAGGGACATCGCCGGATTGCCCATGTCGCCGGGCCGGTAAGCAACGTACTGACCGAACAGCGCCTGCGCGGTTATCGCCGTGCGCTGCGCGAGGCGGGGCTGACACTGGACCCGGGGCTGGAATTCCCGGGCGACTTCGGCCTTGCCAGCGGGCGCGCGGCGTTCGAGCGGTTTCAGGCGCTCGATCCACACCCCAGCGCGCTGTTCTTTGCCAATGACGAGATGGCGATGGGGTTTCTGGCGTCCGCCTATGCGGCAGGGGTCCGGGTGCCGCGCGATGTGTCGGTCGTCGGCTTCGACGACATCCACTTTGCCCAATCCTGCATTCCGGCGCTGACCACAATCCGCCAGCCCCGCGCCGAGATGGGGGCCACCGCCATGCGGCTGTTGCTGGAGATCATCGGTGGCGCGGCCCCAGCCTCGGTACAGCTGCCCTACGAGCTGGTGATCCGCGACAGCACCACCCGCGCCTGAGGCGCGCGTCCAAGGCGTGCTGGCGCGGTACGGGATCATTTGATGAAGGGCGAAAGGATATCGCGCGCCAGTGCAAAGCCGCGCTTGACCTTGTCGTCGCTGCCTTCGAAATCCCGGTCTTCGTGTTCGATGATGACCGGCCCATCGTATCCGGCGCGGTAGAGGCCCGCGAAGAAGCCTGGCCAATCCACCTCACCCAGACCCGGCATCCTTGGCACCTGCCAGCCCATCCCGGCCGACAGGATGCCGTGGTCATAAAGGCCGTCCCGGTCGATCATCAGGTCCTTGGCGTGGACATGCACCATGCGGGGGCCGAATTCGCGCACGAACCGGGCGGCGTCGATCATCTGCCAGACAAGGTGGGACGGGTCATAGTTCATGCCGACCGCGTCGCCCCAGGTTTCGAAGATCCGGCGCCAGACGATCGGCGAATAGGCGATGTTATGCCCGCCCGGCCATTCATCATGCGAAAAGATCATCGGGCAGTTTTCAAACGCCAGCGTCACACCATTGGCCTGCGCATGGGCGACGATGGGGGCAAAGATTTCCGTGGCTCGGGTCCAGTTCTGGTCAACCGTCAGGGTCCGGTCGCCGCCGAGGAATGTGTTGACGACCTTGACGCCCATCATCCCGGCTGCCGTGATGACGCGGTTCAGGTGGGCGATCACCGCCTCGCGGTGGGCAGCATCGGCGTGCAGGGGGTTGGGATAGTAGCCTAGGCCCGACACGGTAAGCCCCTTTGCCGCAAGCATCCCCATGATCTCACCGCCGCGCGCGGGGGTCATGTCTTCGATCGGCAGGTGGGCGGTGCCGGCATAGCGGCGCTTTTCGCCCCCGGCAGCAGGCCAGCAGGCGATCTCCAACGCATGAAACCCGGCGCTTGCCGCGTAATCGGCAACGCCTTCAAGCGGAGTGTCGGCAAACGGTGCGGTCAGAATACCCAGTTGCATCAGTTGCCCCCCGCAATGTTGACCCAAGTGCCCTGTGCGGCGCTTTCCAGAACGGCGTCGCAGAACAGCATTTCATAATGCCCGTCCTCGAACGAGGCCCATGTGGACTGGGGACCCCTGCTGCCCCGGGCAACATCGGCGTAGACCTGGCTGAAGAACGCGGCCCAGGTGTCGGCAAAGCCTTCCGGGTGACCGCCGGGCATGCCAGAAGCCGCCGCGCCGAAGGGGTTCATCAGCGACGGATCGCGCAGAAGGATCTGGTTTGGGGCCTCCCGATGGCCGATCCACAGGTTTTCCGGCGCTTCCGCGCTCCACGCGGCCGAGGCTTTGGAGCCGGAAATGTCCCAGGTCAGCAGACCCCGACGGCCATGGCTGATCTGGCTGGTGGTCAGCACCCCGCGCCCGCCGTTGCCATAGCGCAGCAGGATGGTCGCAGCGTCATCAGTGGCGATCTTTCGGGTTTCCGTGGCACCCGTTGCGGTGGTGAAGGTTTCCACCGGGCCAAGCGGCTTTTGCCGTTCAGGGATGAAGGTCGCAAGTTCGGCCATAACGGCCACGGGCTTTTGCCCGGTGATGAAATTGGTCAGGTCCACCCAATGCGTACCAATATCGCTGACCGACCGCAGGGGCCCACCCTCATCCGCCTCAAGCCGCCAGTTCCAGTCGGTTTCCTTGGCCAGCCAGTCCTGATGGAACTGCCCGGTGATCAGGCGCAGGTCACCCAACTCTCCTGCTGACATCATGCCATGGGCGTGCTGGTTCAGGGGGTAGAAGCGCGTGTTGTAGCAGACCGCAGCGATCTTGCCGGACGCGCGGGCAAGGGCCAGCATGTCCGCCGACTGGGCCGAGGTCATCGACAGCGGCTTTTCGCAGATCACGTGCTTTCCGGCGCCAAGGATTGCCTTGACCTGCGGGTAGTGGGCCACGTTGGGCGAGGTGACGTGGACCACCTGAACCGCCGGATCTGCCAGCAACTCGTCCAAGGAGCCGTAGGCGCGGGGCACGCCCAGCGCCTTGGCACGCTCGGCCCCCCGCGAGGGGCTGGAGCCGAGGACGCCCGCGACCGGCACCCCAAGGCGTCGCAGGGTGTTAAGGTGGACCGAGCCGATGAAGCCGGTCCCGATGACGGCAGCGCCGATGTCACGCAATGGAATACCCTCCGTCAATGGCAAGGCAGGTGCCGGTCATGAAGCCTGCAGCCTGCGAGGCAAGGAACAGGACGGGGCCTGCAATGTCTTCAGGTTCGCCCCAGCGGCCCATGGGCGTGCGCAGGTTGACGGCAGCCACATGCGCGGGGTCGGTACGGCTGCGGGCAGACTGCTGGGTGACGATGAAGCCGGGGGCGACTGCATTGACGCGAATGCCATCCCCGGCCCAGGCGATGGCCAGCGATTTGGTCAGCTGCACTACGGCAGCCTTGCTGGCGCCGTAAGCCGGGTTCCGGGGGCTGCCGAACATCGCATACATCGACGCGATGTTGACCAGCACGCCCTTGGCCGCCTTCAGCCGGGGATGAAACGCCTCGGCCGTGCGAAAGGTGCCGTGCAGGTTCACATCAACCACATGCTGGAAGAAGGCGGGGGCCATCTCCTCTCCCCGGGCGGTGATTGCGGCGCAGTTGATCAGGATGTCGAGCCTTGGCGTCGCCTCGGCCAAGGCCTGCACTGCCGTCCCATCCGTCACGTCAAGCTGCGTATAGGCAAAGCGCCCCCGATCTTCCTCGGCCGGTTCCGGTTCCGCCCCGGTGATGGCGACCGATGCGCCCGCGTCCTGGAACGCCCGGGCAATCGCGGCGCCAATCCCGGCGCGGCTGGCGCCAACGACCAGAACCTCGGCCCCGGCAAAGTCAAAGCGGGTGTGCATCATGATCTCCTCCCGCCGCCATCCTTGCCGGGTTCCCGAGTCGATGCAATGGATTTATCAGTTTCTGCGTTTTGGTTATTCTCAACCGAACCCAGCCTGCGGCCCAGCGCCACGATCAGCGTCTGCGCCACGACCATTGCCGGCACCTGGCTGCGGAAATGGCCCAGCCGCGCTTCGTTGACATAAAGGACATGGCTCGCCAGCCCGGCCACAGGGCTAAGCGCGTTGTCGGTGATCGCCAGCACCCGCAAGCCCCGGCTGGACGCAAGGCTTGCCACCTCAACCGTTTCGGGGGTGTAGTCGTCAAAGGTCATGACCAGCAATGTGTCGGCAGGCCCGATGGCCTGCACCTGCATCGCCCGCATAGCACCCAGATTGTCCACCAGATGCGCCCGGCGGCCGATGCTGCCCAGCCCGTAGACCGTATAGGCCCCAAGCCCAAAGGCCCCCCGCGCCGCCGCGACATGTACGACTTCACTTGCCGCCAGCACCTCGACAAAGGCGGTCAGCGCGTCACGGTCCAGCGCCTCTTCGATACGAAGAAGCGATTGGACAGCAGCTTGCACAAAGCTGCCGAAGACATGGCCGGGCTGGTCAAGGTCGGCATCACCGATCCCCGGTTGGGCCATCCGTTCGGCATAGGGCAGGCGCGGGCCAAGCAGACGTTCCCGGAACACCAGCTGCAGGTCGGCAAAGCCCTGAAAGCCAAGCTCTTTGGCGAAACGGGTGATCGTGGCGGGGGGCACCTGCGCCTGATCGGCAAGGCGGGTGAGCGTGGTGACCGCCACCTCCTCCGGATGGTTGAGAAAGAACTGCGCCACTTGCGCCAGCCGTTTGCTAAGGCTGCCGGACCGGGCGGCAAGATCGGCGCGCAGGGCATCAAAATCGCGGGGTGGCCTTGTGTCGCCGGGTGAATTGCCAGCCATGGCTAAAGACCCCCCACGACTTTCTGTTCCAGGTCGATCAACGCCCCGCTCATGGGGACCGAGGCATCGCCCAGAAGAAAGACCGCCAGCCTTGCACATTCCTCGGCCGTCACAAGCCGGCCCAGCGGCATCGCGGCTTCGGCTTTGGCCAGCCACCCGGCCCCATGGCCAAGCTGATCCGCCTGCATCCGCCGTTCGCTTTCCGTGGCGACCCAGCCAAGGTTGATCCCGTTCACCCGGATGCGGTCAGCCATATGGGCATGCGCCGCGTTGCGGGTCAGCGTCGCCAGCGCGCCCTTGCTGGCCGCGTAAATCGCAAGATCAGGAGAGCCGCAGAGCGCGTTCATCGACAGGATGTTGACGATGGACCCCGCGGCCCCACGCGCCAACATGTCGTTGACACTTGCCTGCATCAGGAAGAATGCCGCGCGCGCATTGACGGCAAACAGGCTGTCCCAGACCTCGGGCTGACCGGTGGCAACCGATCCGCGTGTGGTCAGCCCTGCCGCATTGACCAAACCGTCGATCCGGCCAAACCGGGCCTTGGCGGCGGCAGCAACTGTCGCCGGGGTGGCGGGGTCGGTCAGGTCGGCCACGACGACTTCGCCTGGCACGGAAAGGCTTGCCGCCATCCGCCCGGCGCCATCCCCATCCCGGTCTACCAGCACCAGCGCACCGACGCCTTCAGCGGCCAAAAGACGGACAATGGCGGCACCAATGCCACTAGCGGCGCCAGTGACAACCACCGCCTTGTCTTCCAACCCCAGTTTCATCCAGCGATTCCCTTCAGGAAGGCGTCATGCTCCCTTGGGTCCATGGTGACGACATGGGCGGCCTCGGGAAAGGCCCCGCAGTCCACATCGGCGCGGAATTCGGTGAAGGCGGCGATCCGTTCGGCTTGCAGCCGGTCATACTCGGCGGCGAAGTTGCGGTAGGCCTTGGCGTGCCGGGGCAGGCGGCTGCGGTTTGTCCCAAGGATATCCTCGGCAAACAGATACTGGGCATCGCAGGCGGGGCCAGCGCCCATTGACCAAAGCAGGATGTCCAGCCGCGCGCTTATCGCAGTTGCGACTTCGACAGGGACAACCTCGATTTCGACGGCAAAAGCACCGGCCTCCTGCAGGCGGCGGCAGTCGTGGAACAGGGCAATCGCCTGATCGGCGGATTTTCCAACCGCGCGGAAACCGCCGGTAAAGGTGGCGCGGCTGGGGACAAGGCCCACATGGCCGACGACCGGCACATATTCCCGCGCCAGATATTCCACCGTCTGCAAGCTGCCCGAACAGTAAAGCGCATCCGCCCCCGCTTGCAGCATCTGCCCGCAGAAGCGCAGGTAGTCATCGGGCGTCCCCGCCTCGGGGTGGGCCTTGCCGGTCATGCTGAAAATGCCGGGCGCGGCCTGACGGTAGCGCGGATCGGTCACAAGGTCAGGCGGGACCGAGGCGATGTCGATCCCTGCAGCCTCGGCTGCCGCTGCCTCATCCAGGGTGACGTAGCGCAGCATGGTCTTCTGACCCTTGCCCTTGTCGGCCTTCAGATCGGCCACGGTGGGACAGCGGCGGGTCATGCGGCCCCACCGACCTGAATTTCGATCCTTCCGTCCACCACCCGTGCCGGATAGGTCGCCAGCGCCACGCAGACCGGGGCCCGTAGCGGCGCACCTGTGCGATAGTTGAAGCGGCCATTGTGCTTGGGGCATTCGATGGTGTCGTCGATGACCAGCCCATCTGCCAGATGCACCTGTTCATGCGTGCAAAGCCCGTCGGTCGCAAAAACCTCGCCCTTGGCGGATCGGTAGACGGCGAACGTCCGGCCCGCATGGTCAAAGCGCATCACATCCTCGGGGTCGATGTCGTCAACCGCGCAGACCGGAATCCACTGGGTCATGCGACACCCCTTTCCGGCACGTCGAACTGATGGAGATCGGCGCGGTAGGGCCGCGCACTGGGTGGCAAAGCGCGGAACTGGGTGTGGCCCGGGTTGGTCCGCTGCCGCCACAGCGTGGCGATCATCCCCTTGTAGGCGGCCCAGATCGACGGGTCTGGCGGCGGCAGGTCATCCTTGATCAGCGCATGCAGGCGGGGCAGCGCATGATAGGGCACCATCGGGAACATGTGGTGTTCAATGTGGTAATTCATGTTCCAATAGATCCATCGGCTGATCGGGTTCATATAGACGGTGCGGCTGTTCAGGCGGTGGTCCAGCACATCCTCGGCCAGCCCGCCATGCTGGATCAGGCCGGTCATCACCATGTGCCAAGCGCCATAAATCCGCGGCCCGCCGATCAGCATCAGCGGCAGAAGCGACCACGAGGCCAAGGCCCAGATCACCGCCGCCGCATAGATCGCGACATGAATCCGCGCCGCAAGGATTGCCTTGGGGCGCTCGCTTTCCGGAAGGTAGTCCGCCTCATCGGGAGTGATTATACCCATGGCATTGCGGGCGAGGATCCGGAAATGCAGCCAGATATCCGGGATCCCGACGAAATGCAGCGCGGCGAGCATCAGTTGCGGTGGGCGGAAATGGCCGATTTCGGGGTCACGCCCGACGATGATGGTATCGGTGTGATGGCGCGCATGGCTCCACCGCCAGCTGACGGGATTGCGCATCACCAGAAAGCTGGCGAAGTGATAGACCACATCGTTCATCCACGACGTCCGAAACGCCGTGCCATGCCCGCATTCGTGCCAGCGGCTGTCGCAGGCCGACCCGTAGAGAACGCCATAGACCAGAAAGAAAGGGACCGCCCACCAAGTGCCCCAGGTTGCCACCCCGCCCGCGCCCGAGGCGACCAGCAACCCCAACCAGATCGCGGTATCGCGCAGGGCAGGACCGTCGCGGCGTTGCATCAGGTCTTTCATCACCTTGCGCGGCACGTCCGAATGATACCATTCGGCCGAGGCCAGACCAGCCTCAACCGCGCGGGCGTTCTCGGGCCCGGTCAGGCTGTAGTCGCGCGGGACGAAAGGCATGGGGCGGGCGGTCATGTGGGTGCCTTCATGTTATTTGCGGCGCCAAGGCTGACAACATCTGCCGATATGCCAATATGATCCAGACTCAATCCGTTCCTCCCTGAACGAACCCCGATCCGCAGCGAACTAGGTGCAAGCGGTCAGGCCGATGCCTTGTGTCTCACGCTGCGGTCGAATGTCGCCACTGGCAACCCCATCAGATCACATCAGATCAGGCCGACAGCAGCCTGAAGCTGCAGCCTGATTGGCCGCGCATGAAACAGCACAGGTCGGGTGAAGCACCCGGCCTGCAACGGTTTTATGGAGTGGCTGGCTCGCGCCCCCTTTGCCTAGGGCACGGGGCGCGGCTGTACCTAGTTCAGTTCCGCCGCGCGGTCGGCGGCAACGGCGGCTTCCGCTTCGGCAACGGCGGCGGTGAAGGCGTCAAGCACTTCCGGCCCGCCCTTCACGTTGCCCTTGAACCATTCGAACACCGGATCGACAGCGGCCTTGAAGGCTGCCTTTTCTTCGGCGGTGGGAACATAGATCTCGCCCCCAGCGGCGCGGAAATCAGCATAGGCCTGAATTTCCTTGCGCTTGGGCGAGGCGAAGGTGGCCTGTTGCAGCGCCGCAAAGCCATCAACCACGATCTGCTGCTGTTCCGGCGTAAGCGACTTGAACCGGTTGTTGCCCATCCACCAGAAGGCGCCCATGTAGCTGTGGCCATCCAGCGTCAGATACTTGATCCCCGCATCGGTGAACTTCATTGACATGATGTCGGTGATGCCGTTCGCCGTGCCTTCAACCACGCCGGTCTGCAGCGAGGTGAACAGCTCCGGCCACGGGATCGGCGTGGGCGAGGCTCCCAAAGTGGTGGCCAGCGTCTGCGGCAGATCGGCCGGGACAGTGCGCATCTTCAGGCCTGCAAGGTCCGCCGGCGCGGCGATCCGGCCCTTGGTGTTGGCATAGTTCCGCCAGCCGCCCGTGTTGCCGATGGTCATCAGGCGGATCGTGTCGCCGCTGTCAGCCAGCGCCATGGCCCGCAGCTTGGCGGTAAAGTCGGTGCCGGTCAGCACCTCTTCGGCCACGCGGTCATCGCTCATCAGGTAAGGCAGGTCGAGGACCTGAATATAGGGGAACAGGCCCGCCGCCCCGCCCGAGGTGGAAATATAGATGTCGATGGTGCCATCAGCCACGCCCGCAAGGCATTCATCGCCCTTGCCGCACAGCTGCGTGCCCATGAAGATTTCCACGCCGATTGCCCCGTTCGAGGCATTCTCGACATAGTTCTTGAACACGACGAGGCCGTCATAATCCTCATCCTGTTCGTTGGAGTTGGCTGTGGCGCGCAGCATGATCTCTTGCGCCAACGCCATGCTGGCGGTGCCCGCCAGAAGTGTCGCCAGAACCAGTGACTTCAGGGTTTTCTGTAGCATGATTTTCTCCCGTTGGATTCTTGTTTGGGGTGGAAAGGTCAGTCCACGAACCCGGCCAAACGCGGCAGGGTCAGGGAAATGGCGGGGATGTAGGTGATCAGAAGGATCACCAGAAACTCGACAAGCAGGAACGGCAGCACGGCGCGGGAAATGGTTTCCACCCGCAGGCCCGATACGGCAGAGGTGGCAAACAGCACCAGCCCCATCGGCGGCGTCAGCAGGCCCACGGTCAGGTTGACCACCATGACCACGGCGAAATGCACCGGGTCCACGCCCAAAGACACGAAGATCGGCCCAAGGATCGGGCCAAGGATGATGATCGCGGGGCCAGCATCAAGGAACATGCCCACGATGAACAGCAAGAGGTTCACCAAAAGCAGCAGAAGCAACGGGTTTTCCGTGATGCTGAGAAGGGTAGAGGCCAGAAGCTCTGGCGTATGGGCCAGCGCCGCCACGGTCTTGAAGGCCATCGCGGCACCAACCAGCAGCATGACCACCGAACTGGTGATCCCTGCCCGGGTCAGCACCCCCGGCAGATCGCGCCATGTCAGGGTACGCAGCACGAAGATCGAGATGAAGAAGCTGTAGCCCACCGCGACAGCCGCCGCTTCGGTGGGCGTGAAGACGCCCGACAGGATGCCGCCCATCAACAAAACCGGGGTCATCAGCGGCCAGAAAGCCGCGCCCCCCGCCCGCGCAGCTTCGCCCCAATTGGCACGCGGCATGGCCTCAGGCAAATTGTAGCGGTTGGCCATCAGCTTGATCGTGATCATCAACGCGATCCCGATCAGCACGCCCGGCACGATCCCGGCCAGAAACAGCGCAGCGACGCTTTCGCCCATCACATAGGCGTAGATGATCATGATCCCCGACGGCGGGATGATCGGGCCGATGATGGCGCTGGCTGCGGTGATCGCGGCGGCAAAGGGCTTGGGGTAGCCCTTCTTTTCCATCTGCGGAATGATGATCGACCCAAGGGCCGAGACATCCGCCACCGCCGACCCCGAAATCCCGGCAAACAGCATCGAGTCGACCACGTTCACCTGTGCCAACCCGCCCCGGAAATGCCCGACCATCGCTTGGGCAAAGCCCACGATCCGCGCACTGATGCCACCGCGGTTCATCAGCTCCCCCGCCAGCATGAAGAAGGGGATCGCCATCAGGGGGAAGGAATTCATTCCCTCATAAACATTGCGATAAAGCAGGACGATGTCGCGTTCCTGCCCGTTCAGCCACAGCAGGATGGCTGGGGCGGCGAGAAGGCCGAAGACCACCGGCAGGCCCAGCATCAGGAAAACAAGGAACAAGGGGAGGAAGAAGCTCAGCATCTATTCCGCCCCCGATCCAAGCATCACCGTATCGGGAATGTCGCGCAGCCCCTCTGGCCCGCGAACAAGCGCATAGAGGTTGCGCAAGGCCAGTTCGACGGCCACCAACAGCAGCAGCGCCACGCCAACCAGCATCGACGCCATCATCCAGGACTTCGGCACCTTCATCCAGGTCACAAGATCAAGGCTGACGGGAACGCGCAGCGAATCCGTTTCAAACCGACCGCCGATGCCTGTGACCTCGGACCAGCCAATGCCCAGCGCAATCCACAGGACAAGGATGGTGACCCCCATCAGGAAGACCGACAGCCCGGTTGCCACCATGCGCGGCAGCAGGCGGATGATCATGTCAATGGCGACAAATCCCCCACGCCGGAACGCCGTGGGGGCCATCAGGCCGGTGGACCACATCATCAGGAAGCGCGAGGCTTCCTCGGGCCAGGGCAGGGCGTTGTTCAGGGCGTAGCGGTAGAAGACCTGCGCAAGGATCACGACAACCATCAGCCCAAGGCACACAGCCCCGATCCAGCGGCCAATCGCCAGAAGCGCGCCGTTCACAAGCCCCAACCCGTGGCAAAGCGCCAGCAGTGCGGTCACGCGTTCCTCCCTTATCCCCCTCTCCCAAGGGGTGCTTCAGCCGGTAAAGCCTCCGAACCTTCCCTTTGCGAAAACCAGCGGCTCGCCCTCCTCCAGGGCCAGCCGCAGGACCTCTCCCACGATGATCAGGTGATCGCCGCCATCATGCGTTGCATGCCGCCGGCAGTCGAAGCGCGACAGGGCCTCCGGCATGACCGGAACGCCCTCGGCGTTCAGGTGCCAGCCCAGACCGTCAAACCCGGCACCACCCCGGGCAAAGCGGGCGGGCCAATCTGTCTGCGCCTGCCCCAGGACATGAATTGCGTAATGCTCGGCAGCGGCAAACTGCGCAAATCGGGATGACGATCTGGCGGGCGACCACAGCACAAGCGGTGGGTCCAGCGACAGGCTGGAAAAGCTGTTGGCGGTGAATCCCATCGGCCCGTCGGGCCCCATGATGGTCACGACGGTCACCCCGGTCGCAAATCGGCCCAGCGCGTCGCGGAACAGACGCGCGTTGTCGGCATTCGGAATGATTCCACCGTCCGCCATCATGGCACCTCATGCCCTTGGGCCAATGTGTAAAGCTCGAACCAGGTCTGGCGGTCCATCGGCACGCGCAGGGCATCCGCGATGCTGGCGATGCGCGACAGGGTGTTGGTGCCCAAGACCGGTATCACCCGCGCCGGGTGATGCAGAAGCCAGGCCACGGCAACGGCGGTCCAGTCGGTGCCGGCGTCGCGCGCAATGGCATCCAGACGGGCGGAAAGGCCGTCCCCCGCCTCGGCGCGCAGATGGCCACCGGCAAGCGGGCTCCACGCCATGGGTGGGATAGCCCGTTCCTGCAGGAACGCCAGATCACCATTGGTGAAGGGCGCGCGGCAGTTCAGCGAAAGCTCGATCTGGTTGGTGACAAGGGGCGAGGTCATGGCCGATTGCAGCAGGCTGAAATCCCAAGGCCGGAAGTTCGAAACGCCAACAGCGCGCACCTTGCCCGAGGTGACCAGCCCATCCAGCGCCCGGCCCGTTTCGTGATGGTCCATCAGCGGGTCCGGGCGGTGGATCAGCAACAGGTCGATCCGGTCCGTCGCCATGTCACGCAGCGACGCCTCGACACTGGCAGTGATGTGGGCGGCTGAGGTGTCATAATGCTTGACCCGCGCCGCCGAATGGCGACCGGCCGGGGCGACGATATCGCATTTCGTCACGATCTCGATCTGGTCGCGCAGGGTGGGGGCCGCGCGCAAGGCGGCACCAAAGATCGCCTCGGCAACATAGCCGCCGTAGATGTCGGCCTGATCCATCGTGGTGATGCCCTGCGCCAGACAAGCCTCGACCTTCGCCTGCACATGGGCAGGGCTGGTGTCGGGATCATCGCCCAGCCGCCACATGCCATAGACCAGGCGAGAAATCTCAACGCTGCCAAGGGTCAGGCGATCCATCAGCGGCGCACTCCGCTGCCCAAGGGGGTGGCGGGGGTGGTTGCTGGCACACGGCCATAGGCATGGGGCAGGGAGCAGGTCTTCAACTCTGGCATCACTTTCGTTCCGAAATGGTCGCATTCATCCAGATGCGGATAGCCCGAGAAGATGAACGCACGGATGCCCATCTTGCGATAGGCCTCGATCTTTGACAGCACCTGATCCGTGCTGCCCACCAGCGCCGCGCCACAGCCGGACCGCGCCCGGCCGATCCCGGTCCACAGATGCGGCTCGATATAGCCAAACTGGTCAGCCAGTTCCCGCGCCCGGGCCTGATGCGCCACGCCCAAACTTATACTGTCATGCGCCCGGTCGCGGATCAGTTTGCCATATTCGTCATCCAGCTTCGACACCAGATGGTCGGCATAGTCCCGCGCCTCGGCCTCGGTATCGCGGACGATCATGTGGACGCGCAGGCCATAGTCCAGCGTCCGGCCGTGGGCTTCGGCGCGGGCGTGGACGTCCTGCATCCGCTTTGCCAGCATCTCCATCGGTTCGGGCCACATCAGGTAAACGTCACATTGCGCGCCACAGAGCTCCAGCGCATCAGGGGAATAACCGCCGAAGTACAAAAGCGGCCCGCCGTTCTGCTGGTAGGGGCGGGCGGGGTCGGTGGTGATCTTGCTGATCTGGTAGACGTCGCCCGAATATTCGATGTGCTCCCGCGTCCAAGCCTGACGCAGGATCTCCACCACCTCATGGCTGCGCTTGTAGCGATAGGCGCTGTCAGCCACCTCACCCGGGAAGTCGGATGAGATCACGTTCAACGTCAGCCGCCCTTGCAGCATATGGTCCAGCGTGGCCACCGTGCGGGCCAGCATCACCGGCTGCATCTCGCCACAGCGGATGGCCGCCAGAAAGTTGATCTTGTCGGTGATCGGCGCGCAGCCTGCAACGAAGGACAGGGTATCTTGCCCCACCTGATAGGACGACGGGCACAGGATGTTGCGAAACCCCCGCGCTTCGGCCCGCTTCACGATGTTGGAGCAATGCGCCCAGCTTGACCGCAGATCGCCATCCGGCACCCCAAGAAACTGGTAGTCGTCGGAACAAAGCGCCGCAAACCAACTGACTTCGCAGGCATCAAGATCGGGCGAGGTGATCGGAACGACCGTCATGATTCTCTTCTCCGCCAGCGCTGATTTCCCCTTGCGTAGCATCCGCTTTGATGTAGATCAATACTAGATCAATTTTTTCGGGCCACCTCGATGAATGCGCCGGGCGCCTTGCCGCTGTACCAGCAGATCGCGGAACTTCTGATCCGCGACATTGCGGCGGGTCGGCTGATCGACGGGGAACGGCTGCCCCCCGAACGCGACATGGCGGCAGAACTGGGGATTGCGGTCGGCACCCTACGGCAAGCGCTGAAATCCCTGACGGAAAAGGGCCTGCTGGACCGGGTGCAGGGATCGGGCAACTACATCCGTGCCAAGCCGGATGCCGCATCAGTCTACGCCTTGTTCCGGCTGGAGCTTGTTGCAGGCGGGGGCCTTCCCACCGCGCGCATCCTGTCCGTGGATCGTTGCATCAAGGACCCTCGGCTTCCCCCGTTCGGCACCCATGCCGAAGGGCACCGCATCCGCCGCCTGCGGTTCCTGTCCGGGCAGGTCGCCGCGGTCGAGGAGATCTGGCTGGACGCAGCCCATGCCGAACGCCTGACTGCCGCCGATCTTTCGGAATCGCTTTATCTTTACTACCGCCAGCGTCTTGGCCTGTGGATCTCCCGCGCCGAGGACAGCATCGGCCAAGGCCCGTTGCCAGACTGGGCTCCGCCAGAATTTCCCCACGCCCCCGGTGTGCCCCTGCCGCTGATCACCCGGGTCAGCTGGGCGCAGGCGGGACAATCTGTCGAAGCCTCGTTCACCTGGTATGACCCTGAAACCGTGCGCTATGTCGCACGCTTGAAATAGGACGAAACACATGCAGCGTTATGGCATCATCGGCTGCGGGATGATGGGGCAAGAGCACCTGCGCAACATCGCGCTGCTGGAAAGCGCATCGGTCGCCGCGATCTTTGAACCTGATGCAGGGATGCGCGCCGCCGCTGCCGCACTGGCACCGGGCGCGCGCATGGTCAGTTCGGTGGCCGATGTGCTGGCGGTTGAGGAGGTGAACTGCCTTCTGATCACCAGCCCGAACTACCTGCATTTGGCGCAGCTTGAAGAAATCGCGGCGATCCGGCCCCTACCGATTTTGTGCGAAAAGCCCCTGTTCACCGACCCCGCAGATGCCCCGCGCCTTGCCGCCCTGCGCGCAGCCTATCCAGCGCCGATCTGGGTGGCGATGGAATACCGCTACATGCCCCCGGTCGCCCATCTGCTGCGCGAGGCGGGGGCCGCGACCGGCGGCATCAAGATGCTGACGATCCGCGAACACCGCTTTCCCTTTCTGGCCAAGGTTGGCGACTGGAACCGGTTCAACCGAAACTCGGGTGGGACACTGGTGGAGAAATGCTGCCATTTCTTCGACCTGATGCGCCTTGTTGCCGGGTGTGATCCGGTCCGGGTGATGGCCAGCGGCGGGCAGGCGGTGAACCATCTGGACGAGATCTACGATGGCCAGCGGTCCGACATCTGGGACCATGCCTATGTCATCGTCGATTTCCAAAGCGGCATGCGGGCGATGCTGGAACTGTGCATGTTCGCCGAAGGCAGCCGCTATCAGGAGGAGATTTCCGCCGTCGGGCCCTTGGGCAAGATCGAATGTCTGGTGCCGGGACCGGGGCGGTTCTGGCCGGCGCATCTGGGGGAGGCCCCCGTTCCGAAGGTGATTGTCAGCCCGCGCAACCCTGCAGGGCCGGTAGAGCTGGACATCCCCGTTGACCCCGCGCTGCTGGCGGCTGGCGATCACAACGGATCGACCTTCTACCAGCATCAGGGCTTTGCCCGAACTGTGGCGGGGCTGCAAAGCCCTGAGGTGTCGCTGATGGATGGCTGGTGGGCTGTCGCCATTGGCATGGCCGCGCAGGAAAGCGCCATCACCGGGAAAGCCGTGGACTTTGCAGCCGCACCCTATGCGCCGGGCGCAGCGAGGCCCTAGGCCGCGCCGCCGACGCGCCTTATTGCAACTGGTTGCAACACATCCCCCTAGGCGAGGTTCTCTCTGGTGCCGCCGCATGTATAGTGCCGGGGAAACGGGACTGTTCGCAGGTTGGCAATGGCAGTGACACTCAAGGAAGTGGCGGTCCGCGCCGGGGTGTCCCGGTCTGCCGTATCGCGCACCTTCACGGATGGCGCATCCGTGTCGCCGAAGACCCGGGCAAAGGTGGAAAAGGCAGCCAACGAATTGGGTTACGCGCCCAACGCCTTGGCTTCCAGCCTGACGACAGGCCGGACAAAGCTGATCGGCCTCATCGCCAACAACTTCCACAACCCGACGCTGCTTGAGGTGTTCGATCTCTTTACCCGGGGCCTTCAGGACCGCGGTCTGCGGCCGCTTCTGGTCAACCTGACCGATGCAACCGATCCCGCCGCTTCCGTCCGGATGCTGCGGCAATACTCGGTCGATGGGGTGATCGTGGCGTCCTCCACCCTGCCATCAAGCTTTTCCGAAGCGTTCAAGAGTGCGGGTTTACCGGTCGTCCACGCCTTCGGGCGCTACTCGATTGCGCCGGATGTGCATGTTGTCGGGATCGACAACGTTGCCTGCGGACGAATGGCGGCCGAAGCACTGCTGCAGCGCGGATATACCCGCGTTGGCTTCCTGGGCGGGCCAGAAAGTGCCACATCGACCCAGGACCGCGCGGCGGGCTTTCTTCGAGCGCTGCAAGGGCATCCGGGGGTCGTCGTGACCCAGTCCTATGCCAAGGGTTACACCTTTGAGGCTGGACGGGCAGAGATGCAGCACCTTCTGGCCGGCACGCCCGCCGAAGCCTATTTCTGCGGGGATGACCTGCTGGCCATCGGCGCGCTAAGTGCCATCGAGGAGGCGGGACTGTCGGTTCCGGGTGACATCGGGCTGATCGGGCTGAACGACATGGAAATGGCCCGCTGGCAGAACATCGGGCTGACGACGATCCATCAGCCCGTCGCTCAGATCATCGCCGCCGCGATCGAACTGGTCGTCGCCACGATCGAGACTCCCGATCGCCCGCCCGAAGTGCGCCTGTTCCCCTGCCGGGTGATCACCCGCAGAACCTTGCGCGCAACGGCTGGGGAACCGGAGTTTTCAAAACCTCCGGACCGGAGCCTTTGAAGGCTCCGACCCGATTTCTTTGAAGAAATCGGTCTATCGAAACATCGGCGGGCGGGCGTCCAGCCACGCACCACCGGCCTTGGCCGAAGCCACCGCCGTATGCACCGCCGCCATTGACCGCACGCCGCTTGCCGCAGTGGGCAGACCGTCGCGGGCCGTCCCGCGAATGGCATCGGCAAGATCGCAGTAGATGTTCGCCACCGCCAGCGGGAACCCCTCAGGATGTGCAATTGCGACCCGGGACAGGCGTTTGGCATCGTCATAAAGCCCGGACTCGCCCTTCTCCATGATCTGCGTACGACCGCCGACAGGCGTATAGATCAGCTGGTTCGGCTGTTCCGAGGCCCAGCGGAAACCCCCGGTTTCGCCGAACACCTGAATGTCAAAGCCATGCTGCCGCCCGATGGCCACCGATGACGTCCAAAGCCGCCCCACAGTGCCCTTCGACATGCGGAAGTTGACCATCGCGTCATCCTCCAGCACGCGGCTTGGGATCGTCGAGGCGAAGTCGGCGCTCAGCTTTTCCACCTCGTCATCGCAGATGAAGCTGGCCATGTGCAGCGCATGGATGCCGCAATCGGCAAACTGGCCGGACACCCCCGCCATGGCCGGATCATAGCGCCAGCGAACGCGCGGATTGTCCGCATCGGTCGCATCACCGTGGTGTCCGTGGCTAAAGTTCGTCACCACCAGCCGGACCTTGCCGATATCGCCATTGCGCACCATAGCGCGGGCTTGGCGGATCATCGGATAGGCCGAGTAGCAGTAGTTGACCGCGCAGATCTTCCCGGTCTTCGCGGCGATGCGGACAATCTCTTCGCCCTCCTCCACCGTCACGGTCATGGGCTTTTCGCACAGCACGTTGAAGCCTGCCTCAAGGAAGGCCTTGGTGATCTCGAAATGGGTGGAGTTCGGCGTGGCCACCGTCACCAGATCGCAGCGGTCAGCGCGGTTCCGTTCCCCCGCCAGCATCTCCTGCCAGTCGCCATAGGCGCGGTCGGGGGCCACGCCCAACCGCTGCGCATACTCCCGCCCCACGTCGGCCCGGTGGTCCATCGCGCCTGCGACAAGGTTGAAATGCCCGTCGGCCAGCGCGCCAAGACGGTGGGCGGGGCCAATCTGGCTGCCTTCGCCGCCGCCGATCATGCCCCAGTTCAGTTTCGCCATGATATGCGCCCCTTAGAAGCCGATGGAGGAAAGGTATTCGCGGTTCTTCCGCGCGTCTTCGATGGGGCTGACATCCAGCGTCGGGTCGCAGTCCTGTTCAACCGTGCACCAGCCTTCGAAACCGGCGTCCAGCAGGATCTGCCGCACGGCGGGGAAATCGACGTCGCCCGTGCCAAGGTTGCAGAAGATGCCCTGCCCGCAGGCATCATAGAACCCTGTGCCCTTGGCGATGACATCAGCCTTCACCTTCGGATCGATGTCCTTGAAATGCATATAGCTGATGCGACCGATATGCCGCTTCATGAAGGCGACCGGATCAAACCCCGCGTAGGAATGGTGCCCGGTGTCAAAGCAGATCTTCAGTGTCTTTTCGTCAACCTCCTCCAGCAACCTCTCAAGTTCCGGTTCAAAGTCGATGAACCCGGCGGCGTGGGCGTGGATGCCAACGGTCAGTCCGTACTCCTCAGCCCCCAGCTTGGCAACCTCGGCGATCCTGTCGCGGAAGGCGGCCCATTCGGCGGCATCCATCTGTTCGGCAGCCTCGGCCCGGCCAGCAGTCGGCGCGCGTCGGGGTGAGATGCTGTCGATCAGCACCAGATGCTTCGCCCCATGCGCGGTCAGCGCCTTGCAGGTACGGATAGAGGCATCCCAGACCTCATCCCACTTCGCGGGATCGTGGAACGGTCGGAAGACCACGCCGCCGATCAACTCCAGCCCGTTCTCGGCCAAGGCCGAGCCAAGGATCGCCGGGTCCTCGGGCATGAAACCGATGGGGCCAAGCTCGATCCCCTTGTAGCCCGCACCCGCGCAGTCCGACAGCACCTGACGCCATGGCGGGTTGCGCGGATCGTCTGCAAATTCCACGCCCCAGGAACAGGGGGCATTGCCGATACGGATGGTCATTTGATCCTCACGTTTGGGGGACGGCGTGCCAGCGGCCGTCGTCCGATGCCTTGAAGGCTGTGTCGATGATCTGGCTGACGGCCAGACCGTCGCGGAAGGTGGGCCAGACGGGCTTGCCCGTGGCGATAGCCTGCAGGAAATCCCGCGCTTCGATGATGATCTGGTCCTGATAGCCGGTGCCATGACCGGGGCCTTGGCAGAAGGCGGCATAGTTCGGATGCGCCGGGCCGGTCAGGATGCGGGTAAAGCCGCGCGTCGCCTCGGGCCCTTCGGCGCGGTACAGGTGGACGGCGTTCTGATCTTCCTGATCGAACCGGATACTGCCCTTTGTACCATGGATTTCATAGGCATAGCCCATCTTGCGCCCCGTGGCGACGCGGCTGATGAACAGGTGGCCCATCACCCCGCTGGCGAAGCGCAGCATCAGTTGCGCCTGATCGTCGTTGGTCACCGGGGCGGGGCCGTTAGGGCCGGGGCGGGTGGCGTGGACGGTTTCAATCCGCGCGGAAAGTTCTTCCACCGGCCCCATCAGCGCCAGCAGGCAGTTGATCGGATGTGGGGCAAGATCGCCCATGCAGCCATTCGCACGGCCCGTGGTGCGCCATGTGGCGGGCAAGGACGGGTCGGCCAGAAAATCCTCGGTATGTTCGCCGCGGAACCATGTCAGGTCGCCAATCGCGCCTTCGGCCAATAGTTGCCGCACGAACTGGGTTGCAGGGGTGCGGACATAGTTGAAGCCGATCATGTTCGGCAAACCCGACGCTTCGGCCGCCGCAACCATCGCCCTCGCATCTTCCAGCGATGCACCCAGCGGCTTTTCGCAGAACACCGGCTTGCCTGCGGCAAAGGCCGCTTCGGCAATGGCCCGATGGGTAGACTGGGGTGAGGCGATGACCACCGCCTCAACCATTGGATCGGCCACCAGATCACGCCAATCCGCCGTCGCGCGGGCAAAGCCATAGGCGGTGCGGTAGCGTTCGGCAGACTCGGTGCTGGTGGCGGCGATCATCTCCAGTCGGGGCCGCAGGGCCGTGTCAAACACCGCACCAACAGCGGCCAGGGCCACCGCATGCGCCTTGCCCATATAGCCGCCGCCGACCAGCCCGATCCCGATGGGTCCTGCTCGCTTTGCCACTGGAAGCCCTCCCGCCTGCGGCCGGTATTGCAACCGGTTGCAAAAGATGTATCCTCCCTCCTCAAGCCGCGCAAGTCCCGTTTGAGGCTTCGCGACGGGGAGGGAATTGACATGACCAGACCGGGCGACAGCCTCAGGCTGACCGTGGCGCAGGCCATCGTGCGCTGGCTGATGAACCAGTTCATCGAGATTGACGGAGTTGAAACCCGCATCTGCGGTGGCGGCTTCGGGATTTTCGGCCACGGCAACGTGCCCTGCCTGGGTGAGGCGCTGTATCCCGTGCGGGACGACCTGCCGCTCTACCGGGGCCAGAACGAACAAAGCATGGGCTTTGCCGCCGCCGCCTATGCCAAGTACCACCTGCGCCGCCGGTTCATGTTCTGCACCGCCAGCGCCGGGCCGGGGACGGCGAACCTGCTGACCGCTGCGGCCTTGGCCCATGCCAACCGCCTGCCGATGCTGATGCTGTGCGGTGATACCTTCCTGACCCGCCTGCCCGACCCGGTGCTGCAGCAGCTGGAGCATTTCGGGAACCCCTCACTGGGCCTCAACGACGCCTTCAAACCCGTTAGCCGCTACTGGGACCGCATCACCCACCCCGCGCAGATCCTGCAATCGCTGCCAGCCGCACTGGCCACATTGCTGGACCCCGCCGATTGCGGCCCGGCCTTCATCGGCCTGCCGCAAGACCTGCAAGGCTGGGCCTACGACTACCCCGCCGCCTTCTTCGCCAAGCGCGTCCACCGCATCCGCCGCCAATCCCCCGACATGGCCGAGATTGCCGAGGCCGCCGCTCTCCTCCGCACGGCGCAGCGCCCGGTCATCGTGGCAGGCGGCGGTGTCCAGTATTCCGGCGCCGTGGCCGAACTGACCGCATTTGCCGAGACGCATGGGATTCCGGTGGTGGAAACCATCGCAGGGCGGGCGAACCTGCTTGCAGACCATCCCCTGAACATCGGCCCCCTTGGCGTGACTGGATCAGACAGCGCCAACACCATCGCCGGAGCGGCAGATGTCGTGCTGGCCGTCGGCACGCGACTGCAGGATTTCACCACGGGGTCATGGACCGTCTTTGCCCCGGACGCCCGGCTGATCGGCCTGAACGCAGGCCGCCATGATGCGGCCAAACATCAGTCGCTGGCCGTGGTGGGCGATGCCAAGCTGGGACTGCTGGCTTTGGAGGCCGCTCTCAACGGTCACCAAGCGCCCTCAGACTGGGTCACCAAGGCCCAAGCCGAGCGCAAGATCTGGGACACATACGTCGCCACAAACGTAGCCCACGGCAACCGCCCCAACTCCTACGCCCAAGCCATCGGCGTGGTGAACGCGCTGTGCCATCCGCGTGACAGGGTGGTGACGGCGGCAGGCGGCCTGCCCGCCGAGGTGACCGCCAACTGGCGCACCCTTGGCATCGGCACGGTGGATGTCGAATTCGGCTTTTCCTGCATGGGCTACGAAATCGCAGGCGGCTGGGGCGCCCGGATCGCCCAAACCGAAAAGGAGGCCGACCGCGACACGATCGTTTTCGTCGGCGACGGCAGCTACCTTCTGATGAACTCGGACATCTATTCCTCGGTCCTGACGGCCAAGAAGCTGATCGTGCTCGTGCTGGACAACGGCGGCTTTGCCGTCATCAACAAGCTGCAGAACAACACCGGGCAGGCCAGCTTCAACAACCTGATCAAGGATTGCCCCACGGTCCCCGACCCCTTCACCGTGGATTTCGAAGCCCACGCCCGCGCGATGGGGGCCAATGCCGAAACCGTGGCCAACCCCGCCGAACTGGCCGAAGCCTTCCAGCGCGCGAAGGCTGCAACCAAGACCAGCGTCATCGTGATGCAGGTTGACCCCTATGAAGGCTGGACCACCCAAGGCCACGCCTGGTGGGAGATCGGCACGGCCGAGGTCTCGGCCAGCGAAAGCGTCCGCGCCAAGCATGTTGAGGTTGAGGGCGGCCGCGCCGGCCAAAGGCGGGGCGTCTGATGGCCAACCTTGCGCGCCTTGCCGGGCGGAACTTTCTGGTCATCGGCCGCGCGGGGATGGACCTGTACGCCGACCCCCCCGGCACGAGCGTAGAGGATGCCACGCAGTTCACCACGGCGCTTGGCGGATCGTCGGCCAACATCGCAGTGGCCCTGACGCGGCAGGGGTGCAAGGCGGCGCTGGTGACCTGTGTCTCTGACGATGCGGTTGGCCGCTTTTGCCTGAACCAGCTCGACGCCTATGGCATCAACCGCACCCATGTGCGCCCTGTGGCGGGTGAAGCGCGCAACTCGCTTGCCGTGGTCGAAACGCGGCTGGAAAACTGCCAATCGGTGATCTACCGCAACAACGCCGCTGACTTTGCGATGACGGAGACGGACGTCGAGGCCGTGGATTACACCGCCTTCTCCGCCCTCATCACCACCGGCACCGTCCTTGCCGCCGAACCTTCGCGCTCTGCCGCCTTCCGCGCCTTCCATCTGGCCCGCGCCGCCGGTCTGCCCCTGATCTTCGATGTGGATTACCGGCCCTATTCCTGGCCCTCACCCGCGGTGGCCGCCGATGTCTATTCGCGCGCTGGGGCGATGTGTGATGTGATTGTCGGCAATGATGTCGAGTTTGGCTTCATGGCCGGGCACCCCGATCTGGGCCTTGCAAAGGCGCGTAGCCTGATTGCGGATGGGGCGCAGATCGTCGTCTACAAGATGGGCGAAAAGGGCGCGGTCACGATCACCCGAGAGGGTGAGTTTGCCACCGGCATCTTCCCGACCAAGGCCCTGAAACCCACCGGCGCGGGTGACAGCTTTCTGGGCGCCTTCATCGCCGGGCTGGCGGCTGGCCTTCCGGTCAAGGACGCCGTCCTGCGCGGGTCCGCCGCTGCCGCGATGGTCGTGGCCCGCATCGGCTGCGCCCCCGCCATGCCTACCATCGCCGAACTTGACGCCTTCCTTGGCCAGCACCCAAGCCCGACCAAATAGCTCTGCCGCATAGAGAGATCCCCATGCATATCGCCTCGCACGACAACCACAACCGCGCCATCGTCGACATGGACAATGCGCTTGTGCCGCTGGTCTACTTCAACATCGTCACCCTCGCGGCGGGCCAAACCTTCGACTACCGCACCCCCGGCTATGAAACCTGCGTCGTCCCCGCCACCGGGACGGTGACGGTGGAAACGGCGGGCGAGACCTTCGCGCAGATCGGCAACCGGGGCGTTGATGTCTGGGATGGCGAGCCTGAGGGCGTCTATGTCCCGCAAGACTCTGGCGCGCGGATCACGGCCCTGACCGACACGGAAATCTTCATCGCCGGGGCGAAGTTCCACGAAACCCTGCGCCCCTTCGCCGTGCGGGCCGCCGATATCGACAAGGTGCAATACGGGTCGGACGACACGAAAACCCACCGCAAGATCAAGCATATCCTGGGTGCCGCCTACCATGACCGCGTCGGCCGCCTGCTGGTGAGCGAGCTTTTCACCGTCGGCGCAGGTGGCTGGTCGGGGTTCCCCAGCCACAAGCACGACACCGACCGCCTGCCGGATGAGACGCGTCATGACGAGTGCTACAACTTCCGTTTCAAGCCCGACTATGGCTCGGGCCTGCAGATGCTGCAGCGGCTGGATAATGAACCGGGCGACGCCTATCACATCATGAACCGGTCCACCGTTCTGATCGACAAGGGCTATCACCCCTGCTGCGTCCTGCCGGGGTATGAGATGTATTATTTCACCATCCTTGGCGGCCAAAGCCAGCGCAGCCTGAAGCAGTACTTCCAGCCCACCCATGCCGCGCAACTGCACACCATCCCCGGCATCATGGATATGGTGGCCAAGTTCAAATGACCCTCGTCACCCTGCGCGATGTGCTGCAACCGGCCTTGAAGGGCGGCTATGCCGTGCCGGGGCTGGTCTGTCTGGGCTGGGAAGACATGCGCGCCTATGTCGCCGCCGCCGAGGCCGAGCGCGCGCCGATCATCCTTCAGGCCGGGCCGGGGTGCAGGGAGCACACTCCGCTGCCAATCCTTGGCCAGATGTTCCGCCATCTGGCCGAAGGCGCCAGCGTGCCGGTCGTGGCCCATCTTGACCACGGCACTTCGCTGGACGATTGCCGCATGGCGCTGGACGCAGGCTTCACGTCGCTGATGTTCGACGGATCAAAGCTGCCCCTGCAGCAGAACATCGACCAAACTGCCGCCATCGCGGAACTGGCGCATTCGGCCGGGGCATCCTGCGAGGGTGAGATCGGCTTTGTCGGTTATGCCGGGGGGCCGCCTCGGCCGGGACCGACCCCATGGAGGCCGCCCGCTTCGCGCGCGAGACGGGCGTGGATGCCATGGCGATCTCTATCGGCAACCTGCACTTGCAGCAGGGACCCGGCGCGGGGCTGGACCTTGACCGCCTGCGCGCGATCGAGGCGCTGACCACCGTTGCGCTGGTGATCCATGGGGGTTCCGGCGTTCCCGCAGAACAGCGCCGCACTCTGGCTGCAACATCCCGAATCGCCAAATTCAACATCGGCACCGAATTGCGCATGGCCTTCGGCACCGCCCTGCGCAAGGCCATCGCCGCCGACCCTGATCGCTTTGACCGGATTGCCATCCTCAAGGAAACCGAAGGCCCGATCTGCGAAGCGACAAGGGCCGTCATCCAAAACCTCGGCGCCACCGGGCGGGCCGGCACGGAAACCCAAAGCTGACGACGGTCAGCTCTGGGTCAACCACCCACGTCAGCGGATTTTCACTGCCCTGCCCTATACAGCGCCGGTCCTTTCAGATAGTGGCACCGCACGGCCAAGATTCCAGGTCGCGGACGAGGGGGTCCGCGCCAAAGGTGCATAGGCCGTTTGGCTTATCGGGTGCAAACAACGCACCCCCCTTTGGAAAGACATCCATGACGATGACAAACGTGGCCGCGCCATTGGCGCAGGCTTTGGCAGGCAAGGGCTATGAAGTCCTGACCGCCGTGCAGGCAGCTGTGCTGGCCGAAGGCGTCGCCGGGCGCGACATGCTGGTTTCGGCGCAGACCGGATCGGGCAAGACCGTGGCCTTTGGTCTGGCGATTGCGCCGGAAATTCTGGCCGGGCAGGACCGGCTGTTGTACGCCGATCAGCCCTTGGCGCTGATCATCGCCCCGACCCGGGAACTTGCCCTACAGGTCGCTCGCGAACTGGAGTGGCTCTACGCTGGCGCCGGGGCAAAGATCGCCACCTGCGTGGGCGGCATGGACTACCGCACCGAAAAGCGCGCGCTTGAACGTGGGGCGCATATCGTCGTCGGCACGCCCGGCCGCTTGCGCGACCACATCGAACGCCGCAGCCTTGACCTTTCCGGCCTGCGCGCCGCCGTTCTGGACGAAGCCGATGAGATGCTGGACCTTGGCTTTGCCGAGGATCTGGAATTCATCCTTGCCGCCGCCCCGGAAGACCGCCGCACACTGATGTTCTCGGCCACAGTGCCGAAAGAGATCGAAAAGCTGGCCGGAACCTTCCAGAAGGACGCGCTGCGCATTCAGGCGCAGGGTGAGGCGCGGCAGCACGTCGACATCGAATACCGCGCGATCAGCGTTGCCGTGCGCGACCGGGAACACGCGATCTTCAACATCCTGCGCTTCTACGAATCGCAAACCGCAATCGTGTTCTGCAAGACGCGGGTGAACGTGAACCACCTGATGGCCCGCATGGGCAACCGCGGCTTTCAGGTCGTGGCCCTGTCGGGTGAGCTTTCCCAGCAGGAACGCACCCACGCGCTGCAGGCGCTTCGCGATGGCCGGGCGCGCGTGTGTATTGCCACCGATGTGGCTGCACGCGGCATCGACCTGCCGGGCCTGGAACTGGTGATCCATGCCGACCTGCCCTCGAATTCGGAAATCCTGCTGCACCGGTCGGGACGGACCGGTCGGGCCGGGAAAAAGGGGGTCTCGGCGCTTATCGTGACCCCGGCGGAATTCAAGAAGGCCCAGCGCCTGCTGCAAGGCGCAAAGGTCACCGCGGAATGGGGTTCAGCCCCCGGCGCGGATGAGGTTCAGGCCAAGGATGACATGCGCATTCTGGAACACCCAACCCTGTCTGCCCCCATCGGCGACGAGGCGGGGATTGCAGGCGCCCTTCTGGAACAGGTCGGCCCCGAAGCCATCGCCGCCGCTTTCGTTCGGCTGTGGCGCGAAGGCCGCTCGGCCCCCGAGGTTCTGTCGACCGACGGCCCGACCCCGCCGCCCTCAGCCCCGCGTGAACGGGGCGAGTTCGGGCCTTCGGTCTGGTTCCGTCTGTCCGTAGGCCGCGCTGGCCGGGCCGAGGCGCGCTGGCTGCTGCCGAAGATCTGTGACGCCGGCGGCATCGGCAAGGACGGCATCGGTGCGATCCGCGTGCGTGAGGATGAAACCTTCGTCCAGATCGCAGCCCCGCTCGCCGACAAGTTCGGTGCTTCGGTGGAACTTGACCGTGACCTCCTGATGCAACGCATCGAGGGGGAACCTGACCTTGATCGCCCCCGCGCGCCCTCGGCCAAGTTCGAACGGCCCGAACGCAGCGAACCGCGCCGGGAAAAGCCCGCCTACACTCCGAAACCGCCGCGCGTGGTTGAGGATGACGACGCACCCGTGCGCGCGGAACCGGCGAAAAAGCCCTATGTGAAACGGGAAGACAGCCCCCGCCCGGCGGCGGCTGCGAAACCGGCCTATGCCAAACCCGCCTATTCAAAACCAGACTGGCAGGACAAGCCGAAGCCCTACGCCAAGCGCGAAGATAGCCCGCGCCCGGCCCGCGCGCCCTATGATCCGGACCGCGCCGCGCGTCCGGCCAGCGGCGATGACGCCGCCAAGAAACCCCGCTGGTCGCCCGACCAGAAATCCGCGCCCCGTTCGGCCGGCTACAAAAGCCAGGGCGGACCTGCCGGGAAACCGGCGCGTGCGGAAGGCTACAAAAGCCATGCCGCCACTGGCACCGGCTACAAGCCCAAGGCCGAAGGCTACAAGCCCCGCGAAGACAGCTTCAAACCGCGCGATGACAGCGACCGCCCGGCCCGCAAGCCCTACGCCCCGAAAGGCGACGACGCGCGCCCTTTCGTAAAGCGTGAAGGCCCACCGAAGGCAGGGGGGTTCAAAAGCCACGCTGCCGGCGGCAAGAAGCCCTTTGACAAAGCCGCCCCTCGGCCCGCAAAGCCGAAGGCGGATGCCAAGGACACCTCCAAGCGCTTCGTGCCGCCAAAAGGGCCAAAACGCTAAGGAAACCACAACCCCGCCCCGGACTTGATCCGGGGCCTCGGGGTGCAGGACGAGGCCCCGGATCAAGTCCGGGGCGCGTCGGATCAGCCCCGCAGCCTGCGCAGGGCCTCGGCATGTAGCGCCGGTGGCAGGGCCAGAACGCCCTTCGCCTGCGCGCCCGGGGTGTTGAACTGCAGGGCAGCGCCAGTCTGGTCGGTCACTACCGCCCCGGCACGTTCCGCAATCAGCCCCCCGGCGGCGATGTCCCATTCCCATGCATCGCGCAGGGTCAGCATCCCGTCATGCCGCCCTTCCGCAGCCAGACACAGCCGATAGGCAAGCGAGGCGCGGAAGCTTCGATTGATCTCTGGCACCCCGCCCGGCCATTTCTCGGGCGTCATGTTCACCTTCGTCGTCAGGATATCCGCGCCCTCCAGCCGGTCCCTGCGGCTGACGGCAATCGGCTGGCCGTCCTTCAGCGGCGGGGCTGACGCCGATGCGGTATAGATCTTGTCCAGCGCCGGCAGGAACACGACCCCCGCCGTCACCCGGCCGCGATGGGCTACGGCAAGGGAATGGGCAAAGGTCTCTTCCCCGGCGACAAAGGCACGGGTGCCGTCGATCGGGTCGATGATAAAGACGGTATCCCTGGACAGGCGGTCAGCATTGTCCGGCGTTTCCTCGGACAGCCAGCCATAATCCGGTCGGGCGGCCAGAAGCATCTGCTTCAGCATGTCATTGACCGCAAGGTCCGCCTCGGTCACCGGGCCATGCTCGCCCCCCTTGTCCCAAACCTTCGGCTCCCGCCGCCAGAAGCGCATGGCGATACGCCCCGCCTCACGCGCGGCGTCCGTCAGAAGGGCAAGGTCACGCTCCGGCAAGGGTCATCCCGTCGATCAGGATGGACGGCACACGGGTCGACAGATGGGCGCGGGCGTCGTTGCCCGGGATGATCCGCAACAGCATGTCGCGCAGGTTACCGGCAATGGTACATTCGTGGACCGGGTGTGTGATCACCCCGTTCTCCACCCAGAACCCCGAGGCCCCGCGCGAATAGTCCCCGGTGGTCGGGTTGATCGTCGATCCGATCATCGACGTGACCAGAAGCCCCGTCCCCATCTGCGCGATCAGGTCCGCGCGGCTGTGCAATCCAGGCGTCAGATCAATCCCCGACGTCGACGGCGACGGTGGCGCTGACGTCCCCCGTGACGCGCTGGCGGTGGACGGCATCCCCAGCTTGCGCCCGGTCGCAAGGTCCAGCACCCAGCCGGTGAGCACACCGTCGGACACAATCTCGCGCCGACGGGTCGCCAGCCCCTCGCCGTCAAACGGGCGTGAGGATGGGATTCGCGGGCGGTGCGGGTCTTCGATCAGCGACAGGCCCATGGGCAGGACCTGCTTGCCCAAAAGGTCACGCGCCCAGCTTGACCCGCGCGCAATCGAACTGCCGTTGATCGCTGACAACAGATGCCCGATCAGCGAGGCCGCGACCCGTTCATCATAGACCACCGGATAAGTCCCGGTCTTGGGTTTGACGGACCCGACCCGCTGCATCGTGCGTTCGGCCGCAAGCTGGCCAATCCCTTCGGCCCCCGGCATGTCCGCGGCATAGGTGCGGGATTCCCCGGCATAGTCGCGCTGCATCTCGGTGCCCGATCCGGTGAAAGCCACCCCGGACAGCGAGGTTGTCGTGCGGCCATACCCCCCCGAAAACCCGTTTGTCGCGGCAAGGTGAAGCTGACGGCGGCTGTAACCCGCCGCGGCTTCGATCTGGGTGATGCCCTTCGTCTCCAGCGCCGCAGCCTCAACCGCGCGGGCGGCGGCTTCAAGCGCTGCAGCCCCGGGCTCGTCCGCGGGGTCGGCCAGATCCAGCGCCGCAAGGTCCCAGCCTTGCGCAAGCTGGCTGGGGTCGGCCAGCCCGGCATGCGGGTCTTCCGGTGCCTCGCGCGCCATGGCGACGGCGCGTTCCGCCAATGCGGTGATCGTCGCGGCCGAGGTGTCGGAGGCTGAAACGCAAGCCTGCCGCCGCCCCATCAGCACGCGCAGGCCAATCTCAACCCCTTCAGACCGTTCCGCCTGCTCCAAGGCCCCCTTGCGGATCTCGATGGACATCGAGGTGCCGTCCACAGCCATCGCATCGGCACTTTCGGCCCCGGCCTTGCGGGCAGCCTCAAGCAAGGCGGCGGTCAGATCGGAAAGGCTGGCGGTCATGCTGTCGTCCCCTCGGCTTCACGGCTGAGGTAGCCCTGCCCACCGGTCAGTGCAAGGGCGGGGCTGGATCACCCCGCCACATTGCCCGGCAAAACCGGGCTATTGCAGCTGCTGACCGTTGGCAAAAAGCCCGCCATCCTTGAACTCGATCACCGAGGTCAGCTCATCCGGGCCGGGGCCGGGGCGGGCGAACACGCCCAGCATCATCCGCGCGCCCATCGCCTGATCGTCCGGCAGAATCCCCATCGCGATCAGGTTGTCGATCAACGCATTCACGCCCTTGATCGACACGTTGATGCTGCCCGTCGGTGCCGGAACGCCTTGAAACGACACCAGATCGGTGTTGTCAAACGTCAGGGCACCCGTCGCCCCGACCTCGGCCCCCGCTCCCTTGACCAGCACCTGTGAAAGGTCCAGCGACGTCAGCTCACCCGGAGGTTCGACGCCCTCCATCTGCACGGCGGGGTCCATGATGTCCTGCTTCCAGAACCCGGTACCCTTCACATCGACAATGAACGTCGCCGGCTCACGCGACAGCATGGCGCCGGGATCGACCAGACCCCAGACATCTTCTGACACCGTGAAATCGACCAGCTTGGTCACAAGCGCAAAGTCCTGCGGCGTTTCGGATTTCGACACCGGCATCAGAATGCTGAACGCGGTTTCCGCAAAGCCCACCACGACCTCCGGGAACGGAATCTCGGGCCCCGAGGCGGTGAAGTTCCCCCCGGCGAATGACGTGCCGTAGTTCACCTTGTCCTTGTCGATCGCAAGATTGAAACCACCGCCGGTCAGGTTGCCGGCAATCTTCACCGGGCCGCTGGCTTCGGTGATATCGGCATTCAGCGTCATCGCCCCGAAGCCGAAAGTGCTTTCCGTCGTGAAGCCCGAATTCAGCGCTACCGCCATGTTCGCCATCACTTCAGCGCCAAGGAAGTTGCCTTTCGTCGTGCCGGTAAGATCGGACAGCGCGACAGCCACTGTCCCCTCGCCCTCACCCGCAGCGCCTTTGCCAGCCACATTCAGCGCCATCGACTTGGCGGAAAAGCTGCTGTCCAGCGCGGTCTTGTCACCTTCCGTCAACACCACATAGGTGGCGGCCATTTCGGTCAGCACCAGATCAGCCTCGGTCTCCCGGGGCTGGCCATCCTTGCCGATCACTTCGTCCAGCTTGACGGATACGGTTGGCGAAACAAGGCTGTAGCTGGTTTCCGTGGCACTTCCCCCGGCGGTGATCTCGGTCCCCGGCTGCGACACCGTCAGCTTCAGCGAACTTGGGCCCTCACCGTCATCCGGGAAAGCCAGCGTCATCGGGTAGCTGTCGGCCATAGTCACGCCGACGGTTCCATCGCCATTGTCCTTGAAGCTCAGCCGGTCAAGTGCCGCCGAAAAGCTGCCGCCCATGTCATCATCAAAGGTCACGACCAGACCCGAAACCTCCAGCGTGTCGCCAGTCCGGGTGGCACTGTCAAAGGTCAGGTCCTGCCCGGCCGAGGTGGCCATCGTCTGCCAGCTCTGCCAAACCTCCTCGGGCGTGACATCGGCCCAGGCGGCCGGAGCGCCGAGAACAAGCGCAAGTGCGGTGGTGCAAGACAGGATCCGGGTCATGGGGCTATGCCTTTCGGGTTGAATATGCTGCGGCATCCTTTCTATCACCTTGGCGGGCGTCAAGGAAATCCGCAGGCCTTTCAGGTCTGGAATTCACATTGTCGGGGGCATGATGATCAAGGCAGAAGTTATGGGCAGTTGCTGCATCCTGCGGCTTGCGCGCAGCGAAAAGGCAAATGCGCTGACCGGGGCAATGCTGCAGGACTTGCGCGCCGCCATCGTCAGCGCAGGTGACTCGGGGGCCAAGGCCCTGATCCTGACCGGCGAAGGTCGCGTCTTTTCCGCCGGGGCGGACCTTGACGAAATGGCCAACGGTCTGGGAACCAGCCCGGCATGGGAGGCCCTGTCCGGGTCCATCGCCACCTTCCCCGGCCTCACCATCGCCGCGTTGAACGGCACACTTGCGGGCGGGGCCACCGGAATGGCACTGGCCTGCGATATCCGCATCGCGGTCCCCACGGCGCAGTTCTTCTACCCGGTCATGCGGCTTGGCTATCTGCCGCAACCGTCCGACCCGGCGCGCCTGACGGAGATTGTCGGGCCGGGCCGGGCGCGGATGATCCTTCTCGCTGGTCAAAGGATCGGCGCTGATGAGGCACTGGCTTGGGGTCTGATCGACCGCATCACCCCGCCCGAGGCGCTGATGGATACCGCAATGGCCCTTGCGGCGGACGCGCTGGCGGCGGATCAAACACATGTCGCGGCCTTGGCGCGGCTGGCACGAGGGGATCAGGCATGACCAACAGCTATGAAAGCGGGCGGCTGAACCTGCCCTTTGTCGGGATTTCAACCTTCGGCAAGAACCCCTATCAGCCCGACTGGTCAAAGATCGACGCTGACTTCGCAGTGCTGGGCGCGCCGTTCGATTTTGGCACCCAATGGCGGGCCGGGGCGCGGTTCGGGCCAAGGGGCATCCGCGAAGCTTCGACCCTGTTTTCCTTCGGCCATGCCGGGGCCTATGACCACGAAGACGATGTGACCTATCTGGAAGGCGTCCGCATCCTTGATATTGGCGATGCCGACATCGTCCATACCGATACCGAAACCAGTCACGCCAATATAGAAACCGGCGTCCGTGCCATTCTGGCTGCGGGCGCGGTGCCGGTTGTCCTTGGTGGCGATCATTCGATCAACATCCCCTGCATCCGCGCGTTTGAGGGTCGTCCGATTCACATCGTCCAGATCGACGCGCATCTGGATTTCGTCGATGTCCGCCACGGGGTGCGCCATGGCCACGGCAACCCGATGCGGCGCGCGGCGGAACAATCCCACGTCACCGGCCTTAGCCAGCTCGGGATCCGCAACGTCAGCTCCACCTCCAAGGAAGGCTATGACGCCGCCCGCGCGATGGGGTCAGACATCCTGTCGGTCCGACAAATGCGCAAGCTGGGGGTCGAGGCAGTGCTGGCCCGCATCCCGGCAGGGGTGGACTACTACCTGACGCTGGACATTGACGGCTTCGACCCCTCGATCGCCCCCGGCACAGGCACCCCGTCGCACGGCGGTTTCTTGTACTATGAAGTGCTGGAACTGATCGACGGGCTGACCAAGCAGGGCCGGATCGTGGGGATCGACCTTGTCGAGGTCGCGCCCGACTATGACCACACCGGCACGACCACGATCCTTGCGGCCCAGATCCTTCTCAACACCATCGGGCGCATTGCCCATAACGCGAAGCGCTAGGCCATGGCCCTGCGTCCCGCGGCGCTGGTCATCGGCGCCGGGCCTGCGGGCCTCATGGCGGCGGAAGAGCTCGCGCGCGCCGGACTGCCGGTAGTCGTGTGTGAGGCAAAGCCGTCGATCGGGCGCAAGTTCCTGATGGCGGGGAAATCCGGGCTGAACGTCACCAAGGATGAGCCCGTCCCGGCCTTCATCGCGCACTACGACGGGCCTGCGCTGCGTCCGATGCTGGAGGCGTTTGGCCCTGCCGAGGTTCAGGATTGGTGCCGTGCCTTGGGGCAAGAGGTGTTCACCGGGTCCTCTGGCCGGGTGTTTCCGGTGGCGATGAAAGCCTCCCCCCTCCTCCGCGCCTGGGCGGAAAGGCTGGCGGCGGCGGGGGTGGAGTTTCGCACCCGCTGGCGCTGGGCGGGGTTTGAGGGGCCCGGCTTTCGCTTCGACACCCCGGAAGGCCCGCAGGTGCTGACGCCCGGCGTCACCGTGCTGGCGCTTGGCGGAGCCAGTTGGCAGCGGCTGGGGTCTGACGCGGCATGGGTGCCCTGGCTGCGGGAGAAAGGGGTTGGCATCGCACCTTGGAAGCCCGCGAACATGGGGTTTGGCGTTGACTGGTCCCCGAAGATGGCCCCGCTTTTCGGCCAGCCGGTCAAGGGCGCGGCCCTGATCGCTGGGGACCGGCGTGAACGGGGGAGTTTGTGATCTCCTCCCGCGGGGTGGAGGGTGGGGGCATATACGCCGTCAGCCGCGACCTGCGGGACGGGGCGGCGCTGGCGCTGGACCTGTTGCCCGACCTGACCGAGGCCGAGATTGCCCGGCGTCTGGCGGGCATGAAGCCCGGTGAGACCGCCGCGAACCGGCTGCGGAAGCTGGGGCTGGGCAAGGTGCAGGTCGCGCTGGTGATGGAGTTTTCCCGGGGCGCGCCGTTTGACCACCTCAAGCGGCTGCCGATCCCGTTGACAGGCCCCCGCCCGCTGGACGAGGCGATTTCGGTGGCGGGTGGGGTGGAATGGGCCAGCGTGACCGAGGGGCTGGAGTTGAAGGCCCTGCCGGGGGTCTTTGTCTGCGGCGAGATGCTGGACTGGGAGGCGCCTACCGGGGGGTATCTGCTGACGGCCTGCTGGGCCACGGGGCGATGGGCCGGGCGGGCGGCAGTGTCCCTTGCAGGGACATGAGCTGCGCCCGTTTCTTTTCAGTGGGTTGGCGGTAGGCATTTACCGGGCGTTAAGACTTTGCGTCCGTTGAAACCTGGGCCAGACAGGCCTCAAGGCTGCGGATCGTGCAGGCTTTCAAGCCACGGCAGCGCCTCGGCCAGCAGGATGTCGATGGTGCGGTCCAGTTGGGCGGGTTTTTCCAGCACGTCGAGAAAGGCCAGCCGTCCCGGATCCTCACCCCCGCCGCCGCCGAAGCGAACAAGGGTCATGTCTTCGCCATCGTCCCAGTCGGGGTGGTCTGGCGGATCACCTTCCGGCGTGAGGAAGCGGAGGACAATCTGCACCTCCCAGCCATAACGGCTGCGTTGCAGATGGACGGCCGATTTGCCTGCCGGGGAAACGCGGGTCCAGGTGCTGCCTTTCAGGCCATAGCCTTGTGGCACAAGGGCTGCATCCAAGGCGGCGACGATGGCCTGATAGGCCGCCTCGCGCTGCTGCGGAAAGGCCGGGTCATGCGCGGCGGTATATTTGCGGGCGGCGAGGTCTTCGTCGAGCGGGTCCGTCAACTTCCACCTTTTGGCGCTGTTTCAGCTGGTTCGGTGCTTGCAGGTGTGTTTTGGCCTTCCAAAATCAGGCCGAACTTCAGAGTTCGAACTGGATCGTTGAGTTTCTCCAAACCGAGCCGTTCCCGGAAGCTGTCACGTAGCGCTGTAAGCAATGGCTCATAACTTATCCAATCCGCGTTCCTGGCGAATGCCTCTGAAACTGCCTTTGCGCTCTCCCGCGTTTTGAGATCGGCGTAGAGGTCCAGTGTGTTGAAAGCTCTTTCGAGCTTCAGCTTTCGATTGAACGCTTCCTCAGGAGCCATGCCTGGATGTTCAAGCGCTTCGCAGACTAGAAAGTAGGCCTCCTGATACTTGTTCGCCACAAATTCAGTGCGCCTTGCTTCGCGATCATCCTTCTTGCGGAACCAACGAGTGAGCCAAGCGCCAATTGCGCCTGCAAGAAGAGGCGAGACAAACAGCCATAATTGGGCTGCAGATACTCCAAGAATGATCGGTTCATCGTACCAAGGACTCACACGCTCAATCCCCCTGCCAGATCCGGCACGTCCAGCGCGGAGAACCCGTAGTGGCGCAGCCAGCGCAGGTCTGCCTCGAAGAAGGCGCGCAGGTCGGGGATGCCGTATTTCAGCATGGCGATCCGGTCGATGCCCATGCCGAAGGCGAAGCCCTGCCACTGCGTCGGGTCAACCCCTGCCGATTGCAGGACCTTGGGGTGAACCATGCCCGAGCCGAGGATTTCCATCCACTTGTCGCCTTCGCCAATCTTCAACTGGCCGCCGACGTTGGAATAGCGGATGTCCACCTCGGCCGAGGGTTCGGTGAAGGGGAAGTGGCTGGCGCGGAAGCGGAGTTCGACCTTGTCCACCTCGAAGAACGCGCGGCAGAATTCTTCCAGCGTCCATTTCAGGTTGGCCATGGAGATGTTGCGGTCAATCGCCAGACCTTCGACCTGATGGAACATCGGCGTGTGGGTCTGGTCCATGTCCATGCGGTAGACGCGGCCCGGCGCGATGACGCGGATCGGCGCGCCCTGATCCATCATCGCCCGGATCTGGACCGGGCTGGTATGGGTGCGCAGGACGTGCGGCGGGCGGTTGTCGCCGGGCGCGCGGTGCATGAAGAAAGTGTCATGTTCCTGCCTGGCGGGGTGTTCCGGCGGAATGTTGAGGGCGTCGAAGTTGTACCAGTCGGATTCCACCTGCGGGCCTTCGGCCACGGAAAACCCCATATCGGCGAAGATGGCGGTCAGTTCTTCCATGACCTGACTGACGGGGTGGATCGTCCCACGCGGGCGCGGGCGGCCCGGCAGGGTGACATCCAGCCATTCCGCCTTGAGCCGTTCATCCAGCGCCGCATCGCCCAGCGCGGTCTTGCGGGCGCGGAGGGCGGCGTCAATCTCATCCTTCAGGATGTTCAGGCTGGCACCGGCGGCCTTCCTTGCCTCAGGCTCCATCTTGCCCAAGGTGGCCATCAGCGCGCTTATTTCGCCCTTCTTGCCAAGGGCGGCAAGGCGCACCTCTTCGAGGCCGGATTCATCCGCTGCACCGGTGACGGCGGCAAGATATTTGGCCCTGAGCGTGTCGATCCCGTCCATCTGGCGTCTCCTGAAGGTCGGGGGTTGTGCTAGCGGGGAAGGGCCGGTGATGCAAGGGTTGGGGTCTTTCGCGCGGGCTGGATTTGCGTGTGAAGGGTGGGAGACCGCGGGGTTAGGTCGGCAAAGCCTGAGGCGCGTAGTTGGCTGCGTGTTCCTCTGTCGGCGGAATCGGGCGGATGATGTCGACAAGGACGCCATCCGGGGCGGCGACGATGAAGTGGCGCTGGCCGAAGTCTTCGTCCCGCAGGGGTTGAAGGATTGTGAGGCCTTGGGATTTGAGGCGGTCATGCTGGGTGTCGGGGTCTTCAACCTCGAAGTTCAGGATGACTCCACCCGTCCGGTTGCGGGCGCTTTCGGGGATGGTCGGGTGGTCTTGGGCAACAAGGGCAAGGTTGACGGCCTGGTCTTCGGTGGATTGAAGATGGGCGTACCAGTCGGCCATGAACAGCGGGCGGAAGCCGAAGTGCTGTGTGTAGAAGGCGGCGGCTATAGCGACGTCAGACGACAGCAGGACGGGGTAGTGCGAGGTGAAGCGCATGGGTCTTTCCTTCCGGGCAAGGTTTGATACACTGTGAATGTAAGTAACATACAGGATGTATGTATGCAAGAGCCTCGTCGAACGCAAAAGGACCGCAGTGAGGCGATGCGGGCCCTGTTGTTGCGGGTGGGAAGGGACCTTTTTGTGCGCAACGGCTTTGCCGCGACCGGTACGCCCGAGATTGTGGCCGAGGCGGGGGTGACGCGCGGGGCGCTGTACCACCACTTCGCCGACAAGGAGGATCTGTTCACCGCCGTCATCCGCGCCGAAGCCGAGGCGGTGGCAGCAGAGATCGAGGCGGTGGATTATTCGGGCCTGTCGGGGATCGAGGCGCTGGTCCGGGGGGGTGAGGCGTTTCTGGCGGCCATGGGTGAGCCGGGACGCGCGCGGCTGATGCTGGTTGAGGCGCCGGCCGTGCTGGACCCCGCCGTGCTGGCCGAGATTGATGCCGCGACGGGCGGGCGAACGCTTGAGGCTGGCCTTGCGGCGGCGGGTGTTGCGCCGGCTGGGCCGCTTTCCGCGCTGCTGTCGGCGGCCTATGACCGGGCGGCGCTGGCCATCGACCGGGGTGCTGCGGCGGAGGACTGGGTGCAGGCAGTGGAGCGGTTGGTGCGGGGGGTTGTCAGATGATCACAAGGGCCTTCACCAAGGGCGATGCGGTGTCCGAGGCGGTGTATTCGGATTGCGAACGCTACCGCTATCTGCTGACGCGGGTCTGGGCGCCGGGACCGAAGGCGTTGTTCGTGATGCTCAACCCGTCAACCGCGACCGAGGTGCAGAACGACCCGACCGTCGAGAGGTGCGAGCGGCGGGCGCGGGTGCTTGGGTTCGGGGCGTTTCGGGTGACGAACATCTTTGCCTTTCGGGCCACCGATCCAAAGGTGATGCGCGCGGCGGAGGATCCGGTCGGTCCGGGTAATGATGCGGCGATCCGGGACAGTCTGGACTGGGCGGATCAGGTCATCTGCGCCTGGGGCAATCATGGCGTGCTTGGCGCGCGCGGGGCAAAGGTTGAGGCGATGCTGCGCCAGTCCGGGCTGCCGTTGTTCCATCTGGGCCTGACGGGCCAGGGCCAGCCGCGCCACCCGCTTTATGTGGGTTACGACCAGCGGCCGCAGGTCTGGTAGCGCGGTTCAGGCGGCGGAGAGACGAATATCGTCCAGCCGAACCGTGCTGCCCTGAATCGTCGCCACGGGCGCGCCGTCCAGAAGGATGGTGCTTTGCCTGCCATCCTCACTGGTTTCCAGCGTGAGCGACGGGTCGGGATGCGCCGCAGGGTCGTATATGATGATCAGCTGGTCACGATCAGCGTCATAGTCCGAGATGTGGGCGATGCCCCCATCGGTCAGCCAGTTCTGCAGGATGAAATCATCATCCCCGTCACCGCCCGAGGCATGGTCGCCCGCCCCCATGACCAGCGTGTCATTGCCTGCGCCGCCGTTCAGAAAGTCTTCGTCGAAATCGTCAATGTCGCCCTCAAGGCCTGAGAGCCAGTCATTCCCGGCGCCGCCGTCGACGATGTCACTGCCTGCGCCACCGGCGAGGCGGTCGTCCCCGTAGCCGCCAGCCAGCCAATCATTGCCAGCGCCCGCGTCCAGCAGATCATCGCCTTCGCCGCCAAGCAGGCTGTCATCGCCTGCGCCGCCATACAGACTGTCGGTCCCGGTGTGCCCGGCGAGGGAGTCATTCCCGTCGCCGCCATGCAAAAGATCATCGCCGGCCTGACCTTCGATACTGTCGTTGCCAGACCCGCCGTCGACCGTGTCGGACCCATCGCCGCCCCAGACCCCGTCATTGCCGCTGTCGGCGTCGATCAGGTCATTGCCGGCCCGCCCGTCAATCAGGTCCTTCCCGGCCAAGCCGCTGATCTGGTCATTGCCATTGCCGCCGGACAATACCTCGTCCTCGGGTGAGCCGCACAGGGACAGGTCGGCAGGCTGGTCGTCGGGGAGATCGTCAGACAGGGCGATGGGGTCAAGCAGATCGCCGTTGTCGAGCAGGTCAGAACAGGTGTCGGCGCTGTCATCCAGCGAATCCTTGTCAGCGTCATCCGCATCGTCCGGGTCTTGCGACCGGGTCTGCGGCGACAAGGCGGCATCAGCCGCAACACCGGCCATCAGCACCCCGAAAAGACCAAACAGTGTCAGCACAGCGGCAACCCCTTGAACAACGACCACAGCCACGGCCGTTTACCAAACCCATCCGTTAACCTTTTGGTTTGAAACGGAATTGACCGACCCAATCTATCACAATCCGCGCGGCCCGGACCGTGAAACTGACAGAAAGGTTAATGCCCGATGCCCGCGTTGCCGCCCGGCCCGGCGCTTGATCCCCTTCCCTTTGCTGACGAATCCGCCTATACGCCCGCATCCGCGCTTTCGCGGACACTCCAAGGGCCTTGCTGGACGACATCCCGGCCTGTGCCATCACCCTTTGCCAAGGAGACCCCGATGTCGATCACGGTTGAAGAAAAAGCACGTCTTATCAAGGAATACGCGACCAAAGAGAACGACACCGGTTCGCCGGAAGTTCAGGTTGCGATCCTGTCGTCGCGCATCGCCACGCTGACCGAACACTTCAAGAGCCACAAGAAAGACAACCACTCGCGTCGTGGTCTTTTGATGATGGTCGCCCAGCGCCGCAAGCTTCTGGACTATCTGAAAAAGAATGATGAGCCGCGCTATACCGCGCTGATCACCCGTCTGGGCCTGCGCCGCTAAGCGCCAGCCACCGGAATTCAGGAAACGCCCGCGCCGCAAGGTGCGGGCGTTTTGCTTTGAACGCAACGGCAGGAGCCCCGGACTTGAGCAAGCGCCCTGCCCCGGCCATATAGAGACAGAAGAACGGAGGCCGCGCATGGCAGACGACAGATTTCCCGGGTGGCATGGCACCACGATCCTTGCCGTGCGGCGGGGCGGTGAAGTGGTGGTGGCGGGCGACGGGCAGGTTTCGCTGGGCCAGACCGTTATCAAGGGCAGCGCGCGCAAGGTGCGCAGGCTGTCGCCCGGTGGGCATGACGTGGTTTGCGGCTTTGCCGGGTCAACCGCCGACGCCTTCACCCTGCTGGAACGGCTGGAGAAAAAGCTTGAGGCGGCGCCGGGGCAATTGGCGCGCGCCTGTGTGGATCTGGCCAAGGACTGGCGGATGGACAAATACCTGCGGAACCTTGAGGCGATGCTGATCGTGACCGACGGGAAGGAGCTTTTCGTCATCACCGGCGCGGGCGACGTGCTGGAGCCGGAGCATGACATTGCCGCCATCGGATCCGGCGGGAACTTTGCGCTGGCGGCGGCCCGGGGGCTGATGGTCACTGACCTTTCCGCCGAGGAGATCGCCCGCCGCGCCATGGCGATAGCGGCGGATATCTGCGTTTACACCAATGGCAACCTGACCGTGGAGCGGATCAAAGCATGAGCTTTACCTTCGAAGACCTGCGTGCCGCCGTCGCCGCCGGTGTCCTGACCGAGGCGCAGGCCGCGTCAGTCACTGCACTGGCCAATGACCGCGCTGGAAAGCGGGCCGCCATGCCGGCAGAAGATGAACCGTTCGAGTTCTTCCGGGGCTTTTCCGAAATCTTCGTGTCGATCGGCTTGGTCATCCTGCTTTCCGGTATCGCCACGATGCTGGCCTGGTTCGGTGGCATTGCGTTGATGTCGGTGCTGCCCTTGATCTGCGCGGGTATCTGCTGGTGGTGGGCGGGGTATTTCACGCTGAAGCGGCGGATGAACCTGCCGTCGATGGTATTGGCCACGGCGTTTGGTGGCGGGATCTATCTGTCGGCGATCACTATTCTTGGGCAGGCGGGCCTATCGCTGCGCGTGGTGGTCGTGGTCTCCTTCGTGCTGGCGGCACTGGGCATGGGGCTGTGGTATCGCCGGTTCCGGCTGCCGTTTTCGGCGTTCATCCTGGGGCTCTTTGCCCTTGGGGCGATTTACACGCTGACCGCCTCGGTCGATTCGCTGGGCGGGTTTGTTGAAGGCAGCCGGGGTGGCATGGGTGGGTTCTTCGACCTGCGTGAAAGCCCGCAGTTCGCCACCGCCACATTGCTGTTCGGCGTTGCGGTCTTTCTGGTGGCGATGTGGTTCGACACCCGTGACCCGCACCGCCTTGGCCGCCATGCCGCCACCGCCTTCTGGCTGCACATGCTGGCCGCGCCCGCGCTGGTGAACACCGTGGCGCTGACGCTTTACAACTCGGGCGGGGCCGGCGGGATTGGCCTTCTGGTCGTGGCTTTGGTCATCATCACGCTTCTGGCGCTGGTGATCGACCGCCGGTCCTTCCTGACCGCCGCCATCGCCTACATCGCGCTGGTCATCGCCTGGGTGGTGGGGGACAGCGGCGACTTCGGGACCTGGACCTTCATCCTGATCGCCCTTGGCGGCCTGATCACGGCCATCGGCACCTGGTGGGTCCCCCTGCGCGCCGGGGTGATGCGCGTCCTGCCCGACTTTCCCGGCAAATCACGCCTGCCGCCCTATGGGAGCACCGAATGACCGACCTGACCCCGCGTGAGATCGTCTCGGAGCTTGACCGGTTCATCATCGGTCAGGCCGATGCCAAGCGCGCCGTTGCGGTGGCGTTGCGCAATCGCTGGCGCAGAAAGCGGCTGGGGGATGATCTGCGGGATGAGGTTTACCCCAAGAACATCCTGATGATCGGCCCGACCGGTGTGGGCAAGACCGAGATCAGCCGCCGTCTGGCCAAGCTGGCCCGCGCGCCGTTCCTGAAGGTCGAGGCGACCAAGTTCACCGAAGTTGGCTATGTCGGCCGCGATGTGGACAGCATCATCCGCGATCTGGTGGATGTGGCGATGAACGACACCCGCATCCAGATGCGCGAGGATGTGAAGGCCCGCGCCCATAAGGCCGCTGAGGATCGGGTGATCGAGGCGCTGGCCGGCAAGGACGCCCGCGAACAGACGCGGGAGATGTTCCGTGGCAAGCTCAAGCGCGGTGAACTGGACGACACGATGATCGAGATTGATGTCGCCGAGGCCCCCGCCATGCCGCTGGGCATGGGGATGCCGGGGATGGAACAGCAGATGCAGGGGCTGCAGGACCTTTTCAAGGCCTTTGGCGGGCGGACGAGCCGCAAGCGGATGACCGTCCTGCAAAGCCATGACATCCTGATCGGGCAAGAGGCCGACAAACTGCTGGACGATGAGGCGGTGAAGGCCGCCGCGTTGGAGGCGGTGCAGGAAAACGGGATCGTCTTTCTGGACGAGATCGACAAGATCTGCGCCCGGGCTGATGCGCGGGGGGCTGACGTTTCCCGCGAGGGCGTACAGCGCGACCTGCTGCCCTTGATCGAAGGCACCACGGTGTCCACCAAGCATGGACCGGTCAAGACCGACCATATCCTGTTCATCGCCAGTGGCGCTTTCCACATTGCCAAGCCGTCGGACCTGTTGCCCGAACTGCAGGGCCGCCTGCCGATCCGCGTCGAGCTCCAGCCGCTGACCGAGGGGGACTTTGTCCGCATCCTGACCGACACCGACAATGCCCTGACCCGGCAATACGCCGCCCTGATGGGGACCGAGAAGGTGACTGTCACCTTCACCGATGATGGCATCGCCGCTCTTGCCAGGATCGCGGCCGAGGTGAACCGCACCATCGAAAACATCGGCGCGCGTCGGCTTTACACGGTGATGGAGCGGGTGTTCGAGGAGCTGTCGTTCAACGCCCCCGACCGCTCAGGCGCTGAGGTGACCGTCGATTCAGCCTTTGTAGAGACGAATCTTGGGGCTTTGTCGCGGTCAGCCGACCTGTCGCGCTATGTGCTGTAGCCCATGACCGCAATCGCCCCACCTGCCCCGCGCTTTCCGCAAGGTTGGCCGCGGTTCGGGATGGGAACGGCGTCCTTGGGCAATATCTTCGCGACCTATTCCGAAACGGTCGCTGCCGAGACCTTCGCCGCCGCATGGCAGGCGGGGGTACGTTACTTTGACACCGCGCCCTGGTATGGCCACGGCCTTGCCGAGCATCGGCTGGGCAGCGCGATGCGGGACTGGCCGCGGGATCAAACGTTCATTTCCACCAAGGTCGGCCGGGTCTATGAGCCCGCCCCACGCGGTCAGGATGCGCGGGTGCAGTGGCAAAACGGGCTGAACTTTGCGGTCCGCTATGACTATTCCGCCGAAGGTTTTGCCGCCTCTGTCGCGCAAAGCCGGTTGCGGCTGGGGCAGCCGGTGGTTGATACGCTGGTCATCCATGATCTGGACAAGGACTATCACGGCACGGCGTTTGACGGGCATATGCAGGCGCTTACCGCGTCGGGCCTTGCCTACCTGCACCGCCTGAAAGCTGAAGGCGAGATTTCCGCCGTCGGCATGGGGATGAACACGCTGTCCGACTTTGCGGCGATTGCGCCGTGGATCGACGTGGATTTCTTCCTTGTCGCCATGCCCTATACGCTTGTCGATCAGGCCGCGCTGCACGGGCCGATGGCGGATTGCCTGCGGCGGGGGATCAAGGTGGTCATCGGCGCGCCCTTCGCCTCGGGCCTGCTGGCCGACCCTTCGGCCTCCGGGGTGATGTATGCCTATGCCCCTGCCAGCGCGGAGATGATCGCCAAAGCCCTTGCGATTGAGGCCGTTTGCGCGCGCCATGACGTGCCGCTTGCCGCCGCCGCCTTGCAGTTTCCGCTGCTGCATCCTGCTGTGGTGTCAGTGATCCCCGGCGCGGTTTCGGCCGCGCAGGTCCGTCAGAATGCCAGCAATGTGGCGCGGCAGATCCCGGCGGATCTTTGGGCCGACCTCAAGATACAGGGGTTGATTGACCCGCTGGCCCCTACCGGTTGAAAGGCTGCGGGCAGGCGGTGTAAGGTCACTGCATTGCCGGGGGAAAACCGTGACCGATGACGCCGTGACGCCGATGATGGCGCAATATCTGGAGATCAAGGCGCAGAACCCCGGCGCCCTGCTGTTCTACCGGATGGGCGATTTCTACGAGATGTTCTTTGACGACGCCGTGGCCGCCGCCGCCGCGCTGGACATCGCGCTGACGAAACGCGGGTTTCATCTGGGCGAGCCGATTGCCATGTGTGGCGTGCCAGTCCATTCGGCCGAGGGCTATCTTCTGTCGCTGATCCGCAAGGGCTTTCGCGTGGCCATCGCCGAACAGCTGGAGGACCCGGCCGAGGCGAAGAAGCGCGGGTCCAAATCCGTGGTCAAACGGGACGTCGTGCGGCTGGTCACGCCCGGCACGCTGACCGAAGATTCCCTGCTGGAGGCCCGCCGCCACAACTTTCTTGCCGCCTATGCCGAGGTGCGCGATGCCGGGGCGGTGGCCTGGGCCGACATTTCGACCGGTGAATTCCGGGTGATGCCGTCAAGCCTTGTGCGGCTTGGCCCCGACCTTGCCCGCATCGCCCCGCGCGAGTTGTTGCTGAGCGAGGCGCGGGAGCGTGAAATAGTCTCTAACATTGCGGAAAACGGGGTTTCCGTGACGCCGCTGTCCCGTGGCAGCTTTGATTCCACCAACGCGGAAAAGCGCCTGTGCGAGATGTTTGGCGTAGCCTCATTGGATGCTTTCGGGACCTTTGACCGGGCCGAAGTTTCGGCCATGGGCGCGCTGATCGACTATCTGCACCTGACCCAGCGCGGGCGGATGCCCCTCCTCCGCCCCCCGGTGCGCGAGGCTTTGGGCGGTGCGATGCAGATCGACGCCGCCACCCGCCGAAACCTGGAACTGACGCGGGCGCTTTCCGGCGGACGGGACGGGTCGCTGCTGGCCGCGATTGACCGGACCGTCACGGCTGGCGGGGCGCGGCTGCTGGAGCGTCGGCTATCGTCGCCCGCGCTGGACCTTGGGGTGATCCGCGAACGGCAGGCGGCGCTGGGCTATCTGCTGGAGGCGCCGTCCCTGCGCGACCACCTGCGCGAGGCACTGCGGCGGGTGCCCGACATTGACCGCGCGCTGTCCCGTCTGGCGCTTGATCGCGACGGCCCCCGCGACATGACCGCCATCCGCGCCGGGCTGGAGCAGGCCGAGCGGATCGCCGCGCTTCTGGCCGAGGCCCCGCCCTTGCTGGCACAGGCGGCGGGGGCGCTGGTTGGCCATGGCGTTTTGGTGGATTTGCTGACGCAAGCGCTGGTGGCCGAACCGCCGCTGCTGATGCGCGACGGCGGCTTTATCGCGCCGGGATATGACGGGGATCTGGACGACACCCGCGCCCTGCGGGACGAGGGGCGTGGCGTCATCGGCCGGATGCAGGCCGAATATGCCGAATTGGCAGGAATTCCCGGCCTGAAGATCAAGCACAACAACGTTCTGGGATACTTCATCGAAGTCACGACCACGCATGAAGACCGGATGCGGGCCAAGCCCGAAGTCTTCATCCACCGCCAGACGACCGCAGGCCAAGTGCGCTTTACCACGCTTGCGCTCAGCGATCTGGAGACGCGGATCCTGAACGCCGGCAACCACGCGCTTGAGATTGAAAAGCGTCACTATGCAGGCCTGAAAGCCCAGATTCTCGCCACCTCGGCCCCCATCGCCCAAGCCGCCCGCGCGCTGGCCGAGATCGACCTTGCCGCCGCCTTCGCCGACCTGTCGGCGGATGAGGGCTGGTGCGAACCACAGATCGACGACAGCCGCGCGTTCCAGATCATCGGCGGTCGGCACCCGGTGGTGGAACGCGCGCTGCGCCTGCAGGGCGGCACCCCCTTCGTGGCCAACGACTGTGATCTGACCGAAGCAACTACCCCGGCGATCTGGCTGCTGACCGGGCCGAACATGGCGGGGAAATCCACCTTCCTGCGTCAGAACGCGCTTATCGCCCTACTGGCACAGGCGGGCAGCCATGTGCCGGCCACCAGCGCCCGGATCGGTCTGGTCAGCCAGCTGTTCAGCAGGGTCGGCGCGTCCGACGATCTGGCGCGGGGCCGGTCGACCTTCATGGTGGAAATGGTGGAGACCGCGGCCATCCTGAACCAGGCTGACGACCGCGCGCTGGTCATCCTGGATGAGATCGGCCGCGGAACCGCCACTTACGACGGCCTCTCCATCGCCTGGGCCACGCTGGAACATCTGCATGAGACCAACCGCTGCCGCGCCCTCTTCGCCACGCATTACCATGAGATGACAGCACTGGCTGGCAAGCTGACGGGGGTGGAGAACGCCACCGTCACGGTCAAGGAATGGGAAGGCGACGTGATCTTCCTGCACGAAGTCCGCAAGGGTGCGGCTGACCGTTCTTACGGCGTTCAGGTGGCCCGGCTGGCCGGCCTGCCGCCATCGGTCATCGACCGCGCCAAGGTGGTGCTTGAGGCGCTGGAGAAGGGCGACCGCGAAGGCGGGTCACAGAAGGCTCTGATCGACGACCTGCCTCTGTTCCGCGCCGCGCCCCCACAAGCACCCCGCCCTGTGAAACAGGACTCCGCCGTCGAAGCCCGCTTGCGCGACATTCACCCCGATGACCTTACCCCGATCGAGGCGCTGCGTCTGGTTTACGAACTCAAGCAAGCCACGAAAACTTAACTAAAATTTCGCTTTCTCTTCCCCAAATATCCTCGGGTGAGGTCCGGAGAGGGCAGACAGCCCTCTCCGGGGGTATTGCAGCAGATCAGCCTGGGGTCGAGGATACGCCCACCTGTGCAGGGCGCAAAAGCCGGTCGTGCAACAGGAAGCCCTCGGTCATCACCTGGATGATCTGTCCGGCCTTGGTGCCCGGCATTGGCGCTTCGAACATCGCCTGATGCAGCTGTGGGTCGAACATGTCGCCGATAGCTGGCGAGATCATGGTAATCCCGTGCCGCGTCATCACGTTGGTCAGCTCACGCAGCGTCAGCTCTACGCCCTCGATCAGCGCGGCTGACGTAGCGCGGCTTTCCTCGGGGATCGCTTGCAAAGCACGGCTCAGGTTGTCATGCACCGGCAACAGGTCGCGCGCCAAGCGCGTGCCGCCGTACATTTCGGCTTCCTTGCGGTCACGCTCTGCCCGCTTGCGCGAGTTTTCAGCCTCGGCCAGCACGCGCATGAACTTGTCGCGCATCTCATCGCGTTCGGCCCTCAGTGCCTCCATCTCGTCGATGGTGGCGTCCATTTCAAAGTCTTCCAGCTTCACGTCCGTTGAAGCTGCTTCATCTTGCGACATCGTCATGTCCTCGTCTGTCTATCAGCCCTTGCCCCGGTCCGAGACAAGGCGGCCCACCAGCTGGGCGGTGTAGTCCACGATCGGGACGATCCGGCCATAGTTCAGCCGGGTCGGACCGATGACGCCCACCGCGCCGATGATTTTCCGATCAGCGTTCATATAGGGAGAAACCACCAGACTTGAACCGGAAAGTGAGAAAAGCTTGTTCTCGGACCCGATAAAAATGCGCACGCCCTCGCCTGCTTCGGTCAGGTGGAGGAACTCGGCGATGTCGCGTTTGCGTTCAAGATCATCGAAGAGCACGCGAATCCGTTCGATTTCCGACTGATCCGCCGCCCCGTCGATCAGGTTCGCGCGTCCGCGCACGATCAGGCGTTCCGACGCCTCGCCCGCGTTTTCCCAAAGGGCAAGGCCGCCTTCGACCAACTCCCGCGCCAGCGAATCAATTTCCTGCCGCCGGGTGGCGATTTCGGCCACGATCCGGTGGCGCAGTTCCGAAAGCGTCCGCCCTTCCGCCAAAGCGTTCAGGAAATTCGCCGCTTCCCGCATGGACGATGGCGTTTGCCCCGGTGGCGGCGTGAAGATGCGGTTTTCCACCTGCCCGTCGGCAAAGACCAAGACCACCAGCGCCCGGTCTGCCGCGAGGCTGACAAATTCGATATGCCGGATCGCCGCCTCACGCTTGGGCGACAGAACTACGCTGGCCCCGCGGGTGATCAGCGACAGGGCCGCCCCCACTTCATCCAGCAGGGTTGCGACGTCATGGTCATTCGTGCCCAGCGTCGCGTCGATCTTTTCCTGATCCTCGGGCGCAACCGTGCCCACCTCCAGCAGACTGTCGACGAACATCCGCAGGCCGGCCTGCGTGGGTATCCGCCCGGCCGAGATATGGGGGCTGTCGAGCAGACCCAGATATTCCAGATCCTGCATCACATTGCGCACTGTTGCGGCGGACACCTTCTCGGACAGGCTGCGCGTCAGAGTGCGGGACCCGACCGGCTCACCCGAGGTCAGGTAGCCTTCCACCACCCGGCGAAACACTTCGCGGGTGCGGTCGTTCATGTCGCCAAGGTTGGGTTGCTGGGTCATGGGGTGGGGTTGGGGCCTGATGCTGGGATCAATCGGGGTTGCATCCGACGTCTGTGGTTGCGTAAGTGGCCGCAGTCCAGCGAAAGGTCCGGAAATGCGCCCGTCAGGCAGAAAATTAAGCGATCTACGGACGGTTTCAATCGAAACCGGCGTGATGAAGCATGCCGAAGGGTCTTGCCTGATCAAGATGGGCGAAACCCACGTCCTGTGTTCTGCCACGATCGAGGATAAACCGCCACCGTTCCTGAAGAACACCGGCCAGGGCTGGGTCACCGCTGAATATGGCATGCTGCCCCGCGCCACCAACAGCCGCACCCGGCGCGAGGCTGCGGCGGGCAAGCAATCTGGTAGAACCCAGGAAATTCAACGGCTTATTGGGCGGGCGCTGCGCGCTGGCGTGGATCGCAACGCGCTTGGTGAACGGCAGATCGTGATCGACTGCGATGTGATCCAAGCCGATGGTGGCACGCGCTGTGCGTCGATCACCGGCGGTTGGGTGGCGCTGCGGCTGGCGGTGAACAAGCTGATGGCGGCGGGCACAATTGTCAGCGACCCGATCCTTGACCATGTCTCGGCCATCTCTTGCGGGGTCTATGCCGGGCAGCCGGTGCTTGACCTTGACTATCTGGAAGATTCGGCTGCGGGGACCGACGGCAACTTCGTGATGACCGGCGCGGGCCGTCTGATCGAGGTGCAGATGTCGGCTGAAGGTGCGGCCTTTTCGCAAGAGGAACTTTTGCACCTTCTCGACCTTGCCCGCACCGGGAATGCAGCCCTTGTCGCCGCGCAGAAGGCGGCTTTGGGCGTTTGATGCCGGGGCTGATCGGGGACCGCCTGCTGATTGCCACGCATAATCGCGGCAAGCTGGAGGAGATCGCCGATCTGCTGGCGCCGTTTGGCGTGGCTGTGGTGGGCGCTGCCGACCTAAACCTTCCCGAACCCGAGGAAACCGAAACCACTTTTGTTGGCAACGCGCGTCTGAAGGCGCATGCTGCCGCCAAGGCAAGTGGTCTTGTGGCCCTTGCCGATGATTCCGGCCTGTCTGTCGACGCCCTTGGTGGTGCTCCGGGTGTGTTTACGGCCGATTGGGCGACCACAGCCCACGGCCGCGACTTTGCCGTTGGCATGGAGCGCGTGTGGCGTGAGCTTGAGGCGATCCATGCCCCCGAGCCGCGCCTTGCCCAGTTCCGCTGCACGCTTGTCCTGGCCTGGCCTGATGGCCAAGACCGTGTTTTTGAAGGTGTTTCACCGGGCCGTCTGGTCTGGCCCGGCCGTGGTGATCAAGGCCACGGGTTTGACCCGATCTTCATGCCGGATGGCCATCAGATCACCTTTGGTGAGATGGACCGCTGGGAAAAGAACCGGCTCAGCCACCGCGCCGATGCGTTTCGCAAACTGGTGGCGGCTTGTTTCCCGTGAAACAGGCCATGGAAGACTGGCGCCATGCCGGGTTCGGGTTGTACCTGCACTGGCCCTTCTGCCAGTCGAAGTGCCCCTATTGCGACTTCAACAGCCATGTCGCCGCGACGGTCGACCAGTCCCGCTGGCTGACGGCGTTCGAGGCCGAGATTGACCGCATTGGCGCCCTGACCGAAGGCCGTGTCCTGAACACCGTGTTCTTCGGTGGTGGCACGCCCTCCCTGATGGAGCCGGCCTTGGTGCAGGGCATCCTTGACCGCATCCGCGCCACCTGGACGCTGGCGAATGACCTTGAGATCACGCTGGAGGCCAACCCCGGATCCGTCGAAGCGGCGCGGTTCGAAGGCTATGCCAAGGCTGGCGTGAACCGAGTTTCCCTTGGTATTCAATCCCTTGAGGCAAATGATCTGCGCCGCCTTGGTCGGATGCACAGTGTGGACGACGCCCATGCCGCCATTGCCATCGCCCAGAACACGTTTGACCGCGTCAGCATCGACCTGATCTACGCCCGACAGGACCAAACCCTGCCAGCCTGGCGCGATGAACTGTTGCGTGCGCTGGATCTTGGGACATCGCACTTGTCGCTTTACCAGCTTACGGTGGAGGACGGCACGGTCTTTGGCCAGATGCACGCGAAGAACCTGCTCCGCGGTCTGCCGCCCGAAGACCTTGCCGCTGACATGTTCGAACTGACGCAAGAGATCACGTCGGCTGCAGGTCTGCCCGCATATGAGGTGTCGAATCACGCCCGCCCGGGCAGCGAATCGCGCCACAATCTGATCTATTGGCGCATGGGCGATTATGCGGGAATCGGTCCGGGAGCACATGGCAGGCTGACAGTGGACGGTCGCCGAATCGCTACCGAAGCAGAACGAATGCCGACCGATTGGCTGACCAAGACGCTCACCAAACCCGGCCTAGCCGAACGCTCGGAAGTGCTTGTGGCCGAGGATCGCGCCAGCGAATACCTGATGTTCGCCCTGCGCCTGAAGGAGGGTGCGTCGCTTGGCCGGTATCAGGCCCTTGCCGGCGCGCCGCTGTCAGACAGCGCGCTGGATGAGGTTGTGGGACTTGGCCTACTTCACCGCAAGGATGACCGGATTAGTACCACCGGCTCTGGCGTCATGATGCTGAATGGTGTCCTGCGCGCCCTCTTGGCCGATCGGCACAGCGCAACTTAGTCATCACCCCGGGCTAGCCGATGTGGTGGCTGTGAAAGCACCTGACACAATATGTCGAGGTCCTCTAGGCTGTCATAGCGGATCACCAGTTTCCCCGCCTGCCCGTCTGGCCCGTGGTCGATCTGAACGTGCATCTTCAGATTTGCCGACAGATCAGCTTCAAGCGCACGGGTATCTGCGTCCTTTTCGGATGCTGGCGAGGGCTTGCGATCCGCGGCTTTCGGCGTTGCCTGCACCTTGACCAGCTTTTCGGTTTCACGCACCGAAAGCCCTTTTGCCACGATCTGCCCGGCCAGTTCGTGCGCCTTTGGGCTGCCAATCAGCGCGCGCGCATGGCCGGCGGACAGGCTGCCGTCACGGACCATGTCCTGCACTTCGGTCGGAAGCGTCAGAAGCCGCAAAAGGTTGGCAACATGGCTGCGGCTCTTGCTCAGGGCCTCGGCCAGCTTCTCTTGTGTATGGCCGAATCGGGTCATCAACTGGCGAAAGCCGAGCGCTTCTTCGATTGCGCTGAGGTCGGACCTCTGGATATTCTCGATGATAGCGATTTCAAGGACTTCGCTGTCATCAAGATCACGAATCACCACTGGAACTTCGTGCAACTGGGCCAGTTGGGCTGCGCGCCAGCGACGTTCCCCAGCGACGATCTCATAGACATCGCGCCCCATCTTGCGACGGACGATCAACGGCTGGATGACGCCTTTCTGCCGAATCGAATCAGCCAGGCTTTCCAGTTCATCGCGTTTGAAATCCAGGCGCGGCTGCTGCGGGTTCGGTTCCAGCTTGTCGATAGGCAGCATCTGCTCGGCCCGCCGGCCGGATGAGCCCTGATCTGGTCCCGCAAGGTTCACATCGGCCATAAGCGCCGAAAGACCACGACCGAGACCGCGCTTTTCATTCTTGGTGTTCATGCGTCAAGCCTCAGACATTGCAGGGGTTTTTCGGCGATCCGCGATTTCCCGCGCCAACGCGCGATACGCGATGGCACCCTTCGACGAGGGGTCGTAAGTCAGCACGGGCATCGCATGGGACGGGGCCTCACTGATCCGCACGTTGCGCGGGATGGTGGTTTTCATCACAAGATCGCCCATATTGCTGCGGGCGTCCGCCTCGACTTGGGCTGTCAGCCTGTTCCGCACGTCATGCATGGTAAGAACGACCCCCTCTATTCGGAGCGCGGGGTTGGCGGATCGGCGGACATCGCGAATCGTCAGCATCAGTTGCGACAACCCCTCCAGCGCGAAGAATTCGCATTGCAGCGGCACAAGCACCGAATCACACGCCACCATGGCATTCACCGTCATCAGGCTAAGCGATGGCGGACAGTCGATCAGGATATAGTCGAAGCGGTAGTCGTCCATTGCCGGCTGATGCAATGCGTCGTGAAGCAGAAAGCTGCGCTTTTCATTGGCCATGATGTCGAGGTCAGCCGAGGACAGATCCGCATTCGCCGGAATGATGAAAACGTCGGGCAGCCCGGTCGGCAACACAACATCTTGCAGGTCTGCCCCGTCAACGATCAAGTCATAGCTGGTCTTCTTGCGTTTTTCCGGACGGATCCCCAGCCCCGTGGACGAGTTTCCTTGCGGGTCGATGTCGACCAGAAGCACTTTGTTGCCAAGCTCGGCCAACCCTGCAGCCAGGTTTATCGCCGTAGTCGTCTTTCCTACGCCGCCCTTCTGATTGGCAAGGGCCAGGATGTGGGCGCGCGACCCGTCAGTTCTGCTTTGCACGTTCAATGTTCCTGATGATCAGAATGGCCGCCCCAGGCTCGGACTGGCTGGAGTGAGTATCGACGTCGAAGCTCCACTGCGCGCGCGCTGCTGTCAGCTCTTCAGTGTGACGCGCGCCTTTCGGGAAAATTGCAGTGCCACCTTCGCGTAAGTGCACTGCCGCGAACTCGAGGAGAGCGTCGAGCGGCGCAAGCGCCCGGGCAGAGACGACATCTGCCTGCAGGCTTTCCATCGATTCGATTCGTTTGTTGACCACAACGACAGACAGACCCAACGCTTGGGCGGCTTGACGCAGGAAGGTCGCCTTCCGGGCATCTGATTCGACAAGCGTCACTCGCAGGTCCCGGCCTGCCCCGCGCGCAAGGATTGCAATGACAAGCCCCGGGAAGCCGCCACCAGCACCGAAGTCTGCCCAGTGCTGCGCAGTCGCTGGGAGGTGGCTGAAAAGTTGAGCAGAGTCAACGATATGCCTGTCCCATAGAACAGGAAGTGTTGCTTTGCTGACGAGGTTTATGGCCGCGTTCCAGCGTTTGACTAGGGCTTCGAACGCCCGCAGCGACTCGATTGTTTCACGTGAAACATTCTGTCCGCCTACTTGCAGTTCCATAACAATCATCCGGCTCGCCGTTCAGCCTGTGGGCGGCGCAGGCTGGCGAGAATCAACACAAGCGCAGCTGGTGTCACTCCTTCAAGCCGCGATGCTTGCAGCAGGGTTTCCGGCCGAGCTCGCGCCAGCTTTGCTTTCATCTCATTCGACAGGCCCGAAAGGCAAGCATAGTCAAAGTCGAGAGGAATCAGCTGATTCTCTTGCCGCTGCAAGTCAGCGACTTCTTTGGCTTGCCGATCGCTGTACTGATCGTAAATCGCTTCGGTTTGAAGCTGCTGCAACAGCGCCGTATCCAGCTGCTGATAGACCGGAAAAGCCGTGCAAAACGATTGGAGATCGGCGCCAGTCAGGGCCAAGGCTTCATATGCTGTGCGCTTTCCACCATCGCGGCTGACTGTCACGCCCGCATCGATAAGGGCTTTCGGGCCAATCGATTCAGCCGAAAGCCGCTGCTTTCCAAGTGTCAGCGCATCCATCTTGCGGGCGAATTGTTCTGCGCGATCAACAGCTACACAGCCCGCAGCAAGCCCGACGGGAGTCAGGCGCTGATCCGCATTGTCGGCCCGGACTGTCAGCCGGAATTCCGCGCGCGACGTGAACATTCGGTACGGCTCTGTCACACCGCGCGTCGTCAAGTCGTCGATCATGACGCCGATATAGCTTTCTGTGCGACTGAACTCCACTGCCGGACGCCCCAGTGCTGAAGCAGCGGCATTCAACCCCGCCACAAGCCCCTGCGCGGCAGCCTCTTCATAGCCCGTTGTCCCGTTGATCTGCCCCGCGAAGTAAAGCCCGGACACAGACTTGGTTTCCAGCGTTCTGCGCAGGTCGCGCGGGTCGAAATAGTCATATTCGATGGCATAGCCGGGCTGCAGAATCACCGTCTGCTCCAAGCCGCTAATCGTATGGATATAGGCGTGCTGCACATCTTCCGGAAGCGAGGTGGAAAGACCGTTCGGATAGACCGTGTGGTCGTCCAGCCCTTCCGGCTCCAGGAAGACCTGATGGCTGGTCTTGTCAGCAAAGCGCACGATCTTGTCTTCGATGGACGGGCAGTAGCGCGGGCCTACGCCTTCGATATGACCACCATACATAGCGGAACGTGAGAGGTTATCTCGCACGATCTGGTGTGTTGCTTCGCTTGTATGCGTGATCCCGCAGGCAATCTGGCGCGCTTCGGGGCGGGTATTCAGGAACGAAAATACGGACGGGTCTTCGTCACCCGGCTGCATTTCAAGCTTGTCCCAGTCGATCGTTCGCCCATCCAGCCGTGGCGGCGTGCCCGTCTTCAAGCGGCCCATCGGCAAAGCCAGATCGCCCAACTGCGCCGCAAGCACGCGTGAAGGCGAATCGCCCATCCGGCCGCCCTGCATCCGCTTGTCGCCGATGTGAATCACGCCGTTCAGGAACGTGCCTGCTGTCAGAATCACGCGTGCGGCGGAAAGCACGTCGCCAGAAGCCAATTCGACCCCGTGCACTGCACCTGCTTTGAGCAGCAACTGGGCCACTTCACCCTCGATGATCGAAAGCCCCGGTTGCCGGGCAAGCTCTTTCTGGATCGCTTCACGGTAAAGCCGCCGGTCAATCTGGGCGCGCGGGCCCTGCACGGCAGGCCCTTTGCGACGGTTCAGCAGGCGGAACTGGATGCCTGCGCGATCCGCCATACGCCCCATGACGCCGTCAAGCGCATCGATCTCGCGCACGAGGTGGCCCTTGCCGAGTCCGCCAATCGCCGGATTGCAGGACATCGCGCCAATCGCCTCGGCGCGCAGCGTGACAAGCGCTGTAGCCGCGCCCATCCGGGCCGCGGCTGCCGCTGCTTCCGTTCCGGCGTGGCCGCCGCCAATCACAATGACATCGTAGTGTTTCACGTGGAACACCCTTCACTTGCCGATGCAGAAACTTGCAAAAATCTCGCCCAGCAGGTCATCTACATCCACCCGCCCGACCAGCGTGTCCAGTGCCCGAACTGCCCGCCGCAGATGGTCGGCTGCCAGCTCGACTCGCTGGTCTTCCCTTAGCACTTCTGCCCGCGCTTCGGCCAGAGCGGACAGTGCCCCAATCACTGCAAGGCGATGACGTTCGCGCACTAAAGCGCCTGCCGACGCGACGCGATGGTGCAGGATTTCGCCAATGCGATCCAGCAATTCGCTAACGCCGGAGCCCGTCAGTCCCGACACAGCCAACCCATCAGGCGCAGATATTGTGTCCGATTTACCAGCAACCACAAGATCATCGCCCCTGGGCGTCAGCCCCGGCACAGTTTCACCGCTGGTCAGGAAGACACGCAGGTCCGCTGCTTCGGCCCGGGCCAAGGCGCGGTCAATTCCGGCCTGTTCCAGAACATCGCCCGTTGTCCGCAAGCCGGCCGTATCAAGAAAGGTCACGGGCAGGCCGCCGATTTCCATCCGCACTTCGATGACATCCCGCGTCGTGCCCGCGATGTCAGACGTGATCGCTGCCTCGCGCCCGGCAAGCCGGTTCAGCAGGGTCGACTTGCCAACGTTTGGCGCACCTACAATGGCAACTTCAAAACCGTCACGGATCCGCTCGGCCGCGGCCACCCCTGCCGCCTCGCGCCCGAGGTCGGCCAGCAAGCCGTCGATCAGGGCAAGCACTTCCGGACTGACGTCAACCGGCACTTCTTCATCGGCGAAGTCGATGGTGGCCTCCAGCAACGCCCCGGCGCGGATCAGGTCGTGGCGCCATTGGTCCACCCGCTGCCCGACCGAGCCGGAGAGAACCCGCACGGCCTGACGCCGCTGCGCCTCCGTCTCGGCGTCGATCAGGTCTGCCAGACCTTCAACCTGGGTCAGGTCCAGCACACCGTTTTCCAGCGCGCGGCGGGTGAATTCCCCCGGTTCGGCAAGGCGCAGGCGGGGCTGATCCGCCAGAGCACGCAGGACGGCGCTGACAACAGCCACGCCGCCATGCAGATGCAGTTCAACCACCGCCTCGCCGGTAAAGCTGGCGCCTTTGGCGAAGGTCAGGACCAATGCCTCGTCCAGAAGGTCGCCCTTCCAGAACAGACGACGCAAGCCGGCCACCCGAGGTTCGGGCAGGCGCGGACAAAGCGCCTTTGCGGCGGCAAGTGCGTCCGGACCCGAGATGCGCACAACGGCAAGGCCGGCGCGCCCCCGCGCGGTGGCGGTGGCATAGATCGTGTCCATCGCCCTCTACCCCTTGGCCCTGCTGCGGTCAGGTGTTCATGGAATCGAAGAAATCGGCGTTCGACTTGGTCTGCTTCAACTTGCCGATCAGGAATTCGATCGCATCCGTCGTGCCCATCGGGTTCAGAATGCGGCGCAGGACATAGGTCTTTTGCAGATCGGTCTTGTCGACCAGCAGGTCTTCTTTCCGGGTGCCGGACTTGAGGATGTCCATCGCCGGGAAGACGCGCTTGTCGGCAACCTTGCGGTCAAGCACGATTTCCGAGTTACCCGTGCCCTTGAATTCTTCGAAGATCACCTCGTCCATCCGGCTGCCCGTGTCGATCAGGGCGGTGGCGATGATGGTCAGCGACCCGCCTTCCTCGATGTTCCGGGCGGCACCGAAGAAGCGTTTCGGGCGTTGCAGGGCGTTCGCGTCGACGCCGCCAGTCAGCACTTTGCCTGACGACGGCACAACGGTGTTGAATGCCCGGCCCAGACGAGTGATCGAGTCCAGCAGGATCACCACATCGCGCTTGTGTTCGACCAGGCGTTTGGCCTTTTCGATCACCATTTCCGCCACCGCGACGTGCCGCGTTGCCGGTTCGTCGAAAGTGGAGGCGACAACCTCGCCCTTCACGGTGCGCTGCATGTCGGTGACTTCCTCGGGGCGTTCGTCGATCAGAAGGACGATCAGATAACACTCCGGATGGTTCTGCGCGATGGAGTTGGCGATGTTCTGCAACAGCACCGTCTTACCCGTCCGTGGGGGTGCTACGATCAGACCGCGCTGGCCTTTGCCGATGGGGGCCACAAGGTCGATGATCCGGGCCGAGCGGTCCTTGATCGTCGGATCCTCGACTTCCATCTTCAGCCGTTCGTCGGGATAAAGCGGCGTCAGGTTGTCGAAGTGAACCTTGTGGCGCGCTTTTTCCGGGTCGTCGAAGTTGATCCGCGTGACCTTGGTCATGCAGAAGTACTTTTCGTTGTCCTTCGGCGCGGCGATCACGCCTTCGATCGTGTCCCCGGTGCGCAGCGAAAACTGGCGCAGGATGTCGGGGGAGACGTAAATGTCATCCGGCCCCGGCAGATAGTTCGCGGAAGGCGAGCGCAAGAAGCCGAACCCGTCCTGCAGCACCTCCAGCACGCCATCGCCGCCGATTTCCCAGCCTTCCTCGGCATGCTCTTTCAGGATCGAGAACATCATCTCGCCCTTGCGCATGCTGGGGGCGTTCTCGATCTCCCACTCCTCGGCCATGGCGAGAAGGTCAGCCGGGGTCTTGGCCTTGAGGTCAGAGAGGTTCAAACGTTCAACGGTCATCGAGTGTCCTTGGGAGGAATGGCTTGGACGGATCGGCCCTGTCAGGGGCAGATCATCACAGGGCTGAAACGGGGGGCGCTTTGACCGGACGGTCTAGCTCTTGGCGCTTTACACCGGGGGCAGGCCGGAAGTCAACGTCCCAGCGGGGTGCCCGGCCCTACCACTTCACGATGACGCCAAAGACGATGACCACCATCAGCACCGTCGGCACTTCGTTCATCAGCCGATAGTGCCGCCCGCTTTTCTGGTTGGCGCCATTGGCAAAGTCCTTGCGCCGCACGGCCAGCCAACCATGAAAGGCCGTCATCCCCAACACGGCCGCCGCCTTGACCCAGGGCCAAAGCATCGACCAGTCGACGATCCCCGGCGTCATCACCAGCGCCAGGCCAAAGACCCAGGTGGCAATCAGCGACGGGTTCATGATCCCCCGGAGAAGCCGACGCTCCATCGTCTGGAACATGCTGTCCGTCCGCGTGCCGGTTTCCACCTGTTCGGCGTGGTAGACGAAAAGCCGGGGCAGGTAGAAGATCCCCGCCATCCAGGTAATCACTGCAATCACATGCAGCGATTTCGTCACCAGATACCATTCCGCCAGCCAATCCGTGATCATTCGATCCAACCTGCTTTGTCCCTGCTTTCTTCTAATAAGAAGATTTGAAAGAAGAAATGATGATGATGTAGGGCCTGTGCAGAAAGGGATGCGGCAGATGGCCCACAGGTCCACCCACAAGCCGCAACCTGTGGATGATCTCGGGACAGTCTTTGAGATCCCTGATTGTTCACCAAAAACAGATGCATTATCAGCGACTTATGCAGCATCCTGGTCCACATGCCATTACATCATGCAGTTTCCTCCCCGGGGATAAGGCGATTGTCCCAAACCCCGTGACAAGCCCGTGCACAGCGGGATATCTCTCGCCCGAAGGCCGTGGTGCGGCTTGAAACTTGGCCCAGGGGCTGCTGACGCCCTTTCGCCCCTCTTTCCTCCCGCGGAACAAAGCGCGGATATGCACAGGCTTTCCCATGGCTTTTGTCCTTGCCTCCACCTCGCCGATCCGTCTGCAGCTTCTGCGTTCCGCAGGGCTGGAGGTTGAAACGGTCGCCCCCCGGGTCGATGAAGAAACGGCGCGGGTGTCGTTGCTGGCAGAAGGGGCGAAGCCGCGTGATGTGGCCGATGCTCTGGCTGAGATGAAGGCCCGCAAGGTGGCAGACCGCCGTCCGGCTGATCTTGTCCTTGGCTGCGACCAGGTGCTGGAGTTTGAAGGAACGATCTTTGCCAAGCCTGAAAGCCCGGATCAGGCGCGCGACCATTTGCGCCTGCTGCGCGGCAAGTCGCACCGCCTGCTGTCCGCCATCGTCGCCTATGAAAACGCCGAACCCGTCTGGCGGCATGTGGCCGAGGCGCGGCTGACCATGCATGACCTGACAGACGGCTATATCGACGCTTATCTGGCCCGGAACTGGGACAGCGTCCGCCATTCTGTCGGCTGCTACAAGATCGAGGAAGAGGGCGTTCGGCTGTTCTCTGCCATCGTCGGCGATCATTTCACCATTCTTGGCCTGCCCTTGTTGCCACTGTTGGCATGGCTGGGAACTCGGGGCATGATCGCCAGATGACCGACCTTCCCCGCATCCCGCTCGCCGGTGTCATTGGCCACCCGATTGCCCACAGCCGCAGCCCGGCATTGCATGGGTACTGGCTGCGTCGTTATGGGCTGAAGGGTCATTACATCCCCATCGACATCGCCCCCGGTGATCTGCCCGAACTGATCCGCACCTTGCCACGCCTTGGCTTTGTCGGGCTGAACGTGACGATCCCGCACAAGGAGGCGATCCTGCAGATTGCGGATATCGTGACCGACCGCGCGGCGCTGATCGGGGCGGCCAACACGCTGATCTTCCGCAAGGACGGCAAGATCCACGCCGACAATACTGACGGGTCCGGCTTCATCGCCAACTTGCGGCAGAACGCAGCGCATTGGGCGCCGGCGTCCGGGCCAGCCGTGGTGCTTGGGGCAGGCGGTGCTGCGCGCGCCGTCATCGCCGCTTTGATCGAGGTGGGTGTCCCGGAAATCCGCCTTGCCAACCGCACCCGGCCCCGCGCTGATGCGCTGCGGTCAGATTTCGGGGCCAAGGTGCATGTCCATGAATGGGTGCAGGCGTCCAATCTGCTTGAAGACGCTGCAACGGTGGTCAACACCACCTCGCTTGGGATGACCGGCAAGCCTGATTTCCGCGTGCCGCTGGACAAGCTCAATCCGCGCGCCCTCGTCACGGATCTTGTCTATACCCCCCTGAAAACGCAGTTCCTGATCGAGGCTGAGGCGAAGGGCTGCACCGTTGTCGACGGTCTGGGCATGCTCCTGCATCAGGCCGCGCCGGGATTTGAACGCTGGTTCGGTGTCCGCCCCGAGGTGGACGAGGCGACCCGCAAGGCCGTGCTTCAGGCATGACGTTTCGGCTTGGCCTGACCGGCTCCATCGGCATGGGGAAGTCCACCACGGCCGCGATGTTCGCCGCTGAGGGCATCCCCGTCTGGGACGCTGACGCTGCGGTCCACCGCCTATACGCCCCCGGCCAGCCCGCTGCGCGGGCGGTGGCCCAGCTCTTTCCTGACGTGATTGACAGCGACGGCAGCGTGAGCCGCCCAAGGTTGCGGGCGCTGATCGCCGCCGATCCCGCGTCGCTGGACCGCCTGAATGCTGCTGTGCACCCGCTTGTCGCTGAAGATCGCGCGCAGTTCCTTGTGGCTAACCGCGAGGCGCCGATTGTTCTGCTTGATGTCCCGCTGCTGTACGAATCCGGCATTGACCGGGACTGTGACGCCGTCGCCGTCGTCACCGCCCCACCCGAGGTGCAGCGCGACCGCGTCCTGTCGCGCGGAATGACTGAGGCAGAGTTTCAGTTGATCCTCTCACGCCAGATGCCCGATGCCGAAAAGCGCGCCCGGGCGGATTACATCATCCCCGCCACCGCCCTTGAAGCCGCCCGCGCGGCGGTCAAGGATGTGCTGGCTGACATTTCCAGACGGGTTGCCAAAGATGCGTGAGATCGTCCTTGATACCGAAACCACCGGTTTTGAACCGGCAGAGGGCCACCGCATTGTCGAAATCGGCGCGGTGGAGCTGATGAACCACCTGCCTACCGGCCGGACCTATCACCAGTACATCAACCCCGAACGCAGCATGCCGAAAGAGGCGTTCGAAGTGCACGGCCTGGGCGATGACTTTCTGCGCGACAAACCCGTGTTTGCCAGCATCGGCCGTGCCTTCCTTGATTTCATCGCCGACGCGCCGCTGGTCATCCACAACGCCGCCTTCGACATGAAGTTTCTGAACCACGAACTTTCCCGCGCTGGTCTGCCCACCCTGCCCACGGCCCGCGCGACCGATACGCTGCTGATCGCCCGGTCAAAGTATCCCGGCTCTCCGGCCTCGCTTGACGCACTTTGCCGCCGCTTCAACATCGACAACTCGATGCGCGAGAAGCACGGCGCTTTGCTGGACAGCGAAATTCTGGCCGAGGTGTATCTGGAACTGGTTGGCGGGCGGCAGCCCGATCTGGTGCTTGGCGGGGCTGCAGCGAACCCGCGGCCGAACGGTCAGGCGGAAATCGTCTGGCGGCCAAAGCCGCGACCGGTTCCCCTTGCGCCGCGGATCATGGCAGATGAGATCGCGGCGCATGAAGCGATGGTCGCAAAGCTGGGCGATGCGGCCATCTGGTCAAAGCGGGGGTGACAGGCCTTAGTTGGCCTTTTCAACCGGCGTTGCGGCCTGCGTCTGGGCGCGGCGGGCAAGTTCCTGGCGATACAGCGCCATGAAATCCACCTGATCCACGTTCAGCGGCGGGAAGCCCCCGTCGCGCGTCACGTCCGAGATGATGCGCCGCACATAGGGGAACAGCATCCGCGGACATTCGATCAGCAGGAACGGGTGCAGCTGGTCATCGGCCACGCCTTCGATGTGAAAGGTGCCGCCATATTCCAGCTCAAGCAGGAACAGCGTCTCGGAATTCACCTTGTTGCGCGAGGTGACCTTGAACTTGGTGACAACGTCATACTGGTTCGCAACGGACCGCTTCCGCGCATCAAGGCTGACGGCCACCTGAATGTCAGGCTGGACCTCGGACCCGCTCAGGCCCTTCTGCACGACCAGATTTTCGAACGACAGGTCACGCACATATTGTGCCAGCACTTGCATGCGAATCTGCGGCGGGGTTGCCGCAGCGGTTCCATTGCCCGATTGGGTTTCTTCTGCCATCTGGCACGCTCCTTCAGGAATTTGCCGGGTGTTTAGCAGGTCGGGCCAGCGCCCTCAATGCCGCGTCACTTCGGATGGCGGGTTGCCCGGAGATGTCGGATTTTCAGGCTTGGCCTCCTGCCATTCGCCTTCGATGATCGTTGTCTGCGTCGCCATCGTCGCAACCGGGCTCAGGCGGCGTCCGATCAGCTTGATCAGCAGCATCCGGATCGGGGGAATCAGCAGCAACAGGCCGAGCGCATCGGTGAAGAACCCCGGCAGGATCAAAAGCGCACCGCCAAAAACCACCATCACCCGATTTGCGACCGGGGACAGCGGATTGTTCAGCTCATGCATGCTGCGGCTTAGTGTCACCGATCCGGTCATTGCCACGCCCTTCAGGATCAGAATTCCGAAGGCGGCAGAAAGGATGACCCATATCAGGGTCGGCCACAGGCCGATTGCCCCGCCAAGTTGGACAAAAAGCCCGATCTCGATCAGCGGCACCGCCAAAATTGCCAGAAAAACCCACATCTCCGTATCCCCTCGGCTTTCCGCCTGTCCACTGGTAGACTTCACGCGCCCCCCACCCTACATAGGAGGTAACCGGGCGCAAGCCCATCAAAGCATCAAGCCTTCAGAGGTCTTCAATGAACGGGTCCCTGATCCAACTCCTGGTCCTTGCCGGGATCGCGATCTTCCTCATCCTCAAGCTGCGGTCCGTCCTTGGCACCCGCGACGGTTTTGAAAAGCCGCCGATCCTGCTGGACGACGTGCGTCCGCGTGTTCGCCGCGATTTCGAAGTGATCGAAGGTGGCGCTGACCGGGATATTATCGACCATGTTCCCGAAGGATCGGACGCGGCCCGCGCGCTCCAGGCGATGAAGCAGGCCGAACCGTCCTTTGCCGTGACGCCCTTTCTGGAAGGCGCGCGCAGTGCCTATGAAATGATCCTGATGGCCTACGAACGCGGCGATCTGGATTCGATCCGCCCGTTCCTTGCCGATGACGTCGAAGCCAGTTTTGCCGAAGCCATCGCCGCCCGCGAACAGGAAGGCCTGACGGTTGATGCCAGCTTTGTAGGCATGAAGGAACTTGTCCTGCACGATGCCACCTTCAACAAGGACAGCGGCATGGCGGAAATCTCGGTCCGCTTCGTTGGTGAACAGACCTATGTCGTGCGCAACAAGGCCGGCGAAATCGTCGAGGGCAACCCGCGTGAGATCAAGCGCCAGCGTGACATCTGGACCTTCGCCCGCCGCATGGGGATTGACGATCCGAACTGGCAACTTGTCGCCACCGGCGACTGATCGCCTTGGGATGCGCGCGCCGTTTCGCATCCTTGCTGTGGTGGCGGCCCTGATGGCCGCCACACCCTTGCCCGCCCAGATCCTTGACTTCGAGGCGCTGGATGGCTGGCGGGATGATCGCCACGCCGAGGCGCTTGTGTCTTTCCTGCGCACCTGTGACCTGATCGACGCCCCTGACTGGCGGCCGATCTGCGCCATGGCAGCCGATGTGCCGCAAGACGACATCTCGGCCCGTAGCTTCTTTGAACTGTTCTTCAAGCCGGTCGTTGTGGGCGAACCCCCCGCCCTGTTCACCGGCTATTTCGAGCCTGAACTTGAAGGCTCCCCCGTCCGCAGCGGCCGTTTCCAGTACCCGCTGTACCGCCGCCCGCCCGAACTGCGCGATGGCACGGTGTTCCACAGCCGCGCCGCCATCGACAATGGTGCCCTTGCGGGCCGCGGCCTGGAAATTGCCTGGCTTGATGATCCGATTGACGTCTATTTCCTTCAGATCCAGGGTTCTGGCCGCATTCGCATGACGGATGGGACAGTGGTGCGCCTTGGCTATGCCGGGGCGAATGGCCACGCTTACCGGTCCGTCGGGCAAGAGATGGTCCGCCGTGGCACCCACTCGATGGATCAGGTCTCTGCCCAAGAGATTGCGTCCTACGTCCGCCGCAACCCCGGCCCGGGGCGTGAGCTTTTGCACAGCAACCCGTCTTTCGTCTTCTTTCGCCAGATCGGCACCCTTGGCGCACAGGATGGCCCTATCGGGGCCATGGGCCGGTCGATCACCACCCTCCGCTCCGTCGCGATCGACCCGAAGTTCACCCCGCTTGGCGCTCCGGTCTGGATCGAGAAGGACGGTCGCGCCCCGATCCGCCGTCTGATGGTCGCCCAAGACACCGGTGGCGCGATCAAGGGCATGCAGCGCGCGGATATCTTCTACGGCACGGGGGCCGGGGCGGGTGATGCTGCGGGCACGGTCAAGGACGGCGGGCGGATGGTCCTTTTGCTGCCGATCGACCGGGCCTACGCGATGCTGGAAGGCGGCTGACGGCCATGCGCCGCCGCCGCACCCTGCGCCCCGAGGAGGAGGAGCTTTGGCGCACGGTCGCCAAAAGCGCCCGGCCACTGCATGACCACCCGATCTTTCACAAACCGGCCGAGGCCCCGCCGCCAGAACCGCCACCCCTGACCCACGCCAAGCCGCGACTTCCCGCCTTCACCTTGGGTGAAAAGGCCCGCAAGCGTGAACGTCACGACCTTGCCCCCTCGCTGCCTCAGGCGCTCGGGCAGGCCCCGCTGCAGATGGATGCCAAGACCCACGGTCGCATGACACGCGGCAAACTTGCCCCCGAGGCGCGGATCGACCTGCACGGCATGACCCTGGCCGAGGCACATCCCGAACTGACGGCGTTTATCCTGAACGCGCAGAGTGCAGGCCTGCGCCTTGTCCTTGTGATCACTGGCAAGGGCAAACAGCGCGATGACCAAGGCCCCATTCCACAAAGAATGGGGGCTCTGCGCCACCAGGTCCCGCAGTGGCTGCGCCAGGCCCCAATCGGCCCGGCTGTCCTGCAAGTGACCGAGGCGCATCTGAAGCACGGCGGCTCGGGTGCCTACTACGTCTATCTCAGGCGCCGCTAGCGCCCTTTGATAGCCCGCCCAAGTGCTTGCTCTTTGGGAAATACTCCACGGGGGGCCGGGGGGTGTGAAACCCCCCGGGGGCGGGCACCCAAGCTTCGCATGGTGTCAGTCCGCCTGCACCTCGCCAATGGCCCCCACCGGTGCCAGCACGATCTCGGTCGCGTTGCGCACTGTCAGGACAAGCCCCTGGAACAGACCGACGCGTGAGCGTTCATCCGCACGGAGTGCCGCGTCGATCCCAATGATGCCGCTGAACAGGCTTATCAGGGTCGGGTTGGTGCCAAGGTTGAAATGCCCAGCCCCCACATCATAGGCCGCCGTGTCGATATAGGTCACCTTCAGGTCCTGGATTTTCGTCAGGTCCTCCAGATTGCCAAGCCGTTCCGGCGCACCCGATATCGTGGCCGACAGGTTCAGGATCCGGTCCTTGCTGCTTCCGAAGATGACAAAGGGCTGCGGCAGCGTCCCGATGTCCAGCGCGATGGACCGGAACAGATCAACGTCAAGGTCGGGCGAGATCAGCACCACCCCCTTGATCCGCGAAAGTGCCCGGCTATTGCCGCGCAACGCCATCTGGCGCAGCGTCTCCATCGAAAGGGCAGACCCCATCGAATGCGCGACAATCACGATCTCGCGCGCGCCGGAGGCGGCCACTTCGTCCAGCAGATCCTCAAACCCGCCGCGCCCGAACAACGCCGAATCCCGGTCGTAGACATAGCCCAAGGCCGATCCGCGCGACGGCCAGGCATAGTGGATCGCCACCCCCGGCACCTTCAGGTCATGGTGCATCTGCGCGACCCGATAGACACCCTCGGCCATCGTGTTGTTGAACCCGTGGACATAGACCACCGCAACGGCTTGGCCGCGCAGGGCCATCGCATCGCGCAAGGCCCCGCGAAACGCCACCGGTTCAGCAAAGCGCGTCTCGTTCAATGTAAGGAAATGCTTGTCCGCATCCGGCTTTTGCGACCGACGCGGCCAGTTCACGGTACCGGCCTCGCGCTCTGCCGGGATCGAGATGTCATAGCGCAGGAAACTGGCGACATCCGCCCGGTCACGGCTAAAGCCATCCTCGCCCGCGACGCGTGTCGTCCCGACGAAAATGGCCGTAGGCGTGGCCGAGCCCCGGTCGGCGGGCGCTGCCGTGAAATCGCCGCGTGGCGCACAGGCCGCCACCAGCATTGCCGCAAAGATCACACGCCGCACGCCTGCCTCCACCGTTGCGCGCAACCCTCATCCGGACGCAAGTGAAGGTCAAGCCGCCCGTCAATTTCCTGGGAACCTCATGGCGTTCGCGGCATGGACAGGCATGCCCTGCTCCGGCTAAACCCGACCCGGCATTGCAGGAGGCCCACCATGACCCTTACCGGCAAAACCGCCCTTGTGACCGGCGGCAACCGTGGCATCGGCCTTGCCACGGTGCGCGCCCTGGCGCTGGCAGGCGCGGCGGTCCACTTCACGTCCCGCAGCGCGGCAGGCATCGCCGCCGCCCAGCGCGCGCTTGGGGACATTCCGGCCACCGGCCATCTTGTGAACATGACCGACCGGCTTGCGATGACCACGCTCTTCGATCAGCCGTTTGACATTCTGGTCAACAACGCCGCCATCATCGGCCCCATCGGCCGGATCCTTGACGTGTCTGTCGAAGATTGGGCGCTGAACATCGACACCAACCTGACCGCCGCGTTCCACGCCACCCAACTGGCCCTTGGCCAGATGGTCGCGCGGGGCGGGGGAACAATCATCAACATCTCCTCCGGCGCAGCCCACCGCCCCCAGGAAGGGTGGAGCGCTTACTGCGCCGGAAAAGCCGGTCTCGCCATGCTGACCCGGGCAGTGCACATGGAATATGGCGATCAGGGCATCCGCATCTTTGGCTTTGCCCCCGGTGTGGTGGATACCGACATGCAGGGCACGATCCGCGCCTCCGGGATCAACCCGGTCTCGCAACTGCCCCGCGAAAGCCTTGCCCCGGCCGATCATCCCGCCCGCGCCATTGCCTGGCTTTGCACGCCCGCCGCCGATGCGCTTGCCGGGCAAGAGCTTGACATCCGCGCCCCCGATCTTCGCGCCGCGGCAGACCTTCCGCCCTTGGCCTGACCGTCCCGCCCGGCTAACATGTCAGCTTGAAGGACAAGCCTAACCAACAAGGACCCAAGCATGAAACTCCTCCGCTACGGGCCGCAGGGCCAGGAAAAACCCGGTCTCCTCGATGCCGAAGGCCAGATTCGTGACCTATCCGCCCACATCCCCGACCTTGGAGGGGAGGTCCTGACCACCCTGGACAGCCTGAAGTCGATCGACCCCGCCAGCCTGCCGCTTGTGCCCGGCTCGCCCCGCATCGGCCCCTGCGTCACCGGCACCGGCAAGTTCATCTGCATCGGCCTGAACTACGCCGACCATGCCGCCGAAAGTGGTCTGCAGGTCCCGCCCGAACCGGTTTTCTTCATGAAAGCCACCTCGGCGATCTGTGGCCCGGACGACCCGATCCTGATCCCCCGCACCAGCACCAAGACTGACTGGGAGGTGGAGCTTGGCATCGTCATCGGCAAACCGGGCAAATACCTGACCGAGGCCGAGGCGCTGTCCCATGTCGCCGGCTACTGCGTCATTAACGACGTGTCCGAACGGGCCTTCCAGATGGAGCGCGCCGGTCAGTGGACCAAGGGCAAATCCTGCGACAACTTCGGCCAAACCGGCCCCTGGCTCGTCACCCCCGATGAGGTTGCCGATCCCCAGAACCTTCCCATGTGGCTGACGGTAAACGGCCAGACCATGCAGAACGGATCGACCCGCACGATGGTCTATGGCGTGGCCCATGTCATCGCCTACCTCAGCCAGTTCTTCACCCTGCATCCCGGCGACATCATCTCAACCGGGACCCCGCCGGGTGTCGGCATGGGGATGAAGCCCCCGCATTACCTGAAGGCGGGTGATGTGGTGGAGTTGGGGATCGAAGGCTTGGGCACACAGAAGCAGGTCTGCGTTCAGGACTGACCCCGGACGACAGACCGCTAAACCTCGACCAAAACTGTGCTTTCTTCCTGCACAAATATCCCAAGGGGAGCGCGAGGGGTGTGAAACCCCTCGCTCGCCGCCAGCTTAATGCGAAAACGCCTGATTGCCCCAAAGCGCCTGCACCCGCGCGTCGCGGCCGCAGCTTTCGCGATAGAACTTGTAGGCGTTCGACTGCTTCTTCGGCCCGGCGCGGGTCAGGATGATCCCCGTGCCCTTGTAATAGTCCTGATGATAATCCTCGGCGATCCAGAACAGCTTGGCGTCCAGCACAGGCGTCACCACCTGTTGCCCCAGCACAGCCTCCGCTTCGGCCACAGCCGCTTCGGCCGCCGCGCGCTCTTCAGCGTCGTTCACGAAAATCGCAGTGCGGTAGGCGTCGCCCCGGTCGCAGAACTGCCCGCCTGCATCCGTCACATCGACAGACCGCAGGAACTTTGCCATCAATTCGGCGTATGAGATCACCGCACTGTCGTATGTGATCTTCACCGCCTCATAATGCCCGGCGTGGCTTTTGTAGGTCGGGTTCGCCTTGTTGCCCCCGGTGTAGCCAGACACCACGTCAATCACGCCCGGCACGGGCTCAAAATCCGATTCCACGCACCAGAAGCAACCCCCGGCCACGACAGCCGTCTTCACTTCGGCCATCGCAGCCCCGGTCAGTCCCAGCACGAAGGCTATTGCCAGCTTCCACATGATCCGCTCCCAAATACTCTGGCCCGGACCCTGAGGCCCGCCGCCGCGCTGGTCCATTCACCCTGCCGTGACCTCACGCCACAGTGATGGTTTCCCTTGGCCTTCCGCCCGCGCCGCCGTAGCCTGAAACATATCGCAGGGCGTCGAAACGGAAATTGCAACAATGAACGACCATGTCTCCACCCATCAGGCGGAAGAGGATGCCCGGAACGAATCCATCCTGATCTGGGTCGACGGCAAACTTCTGCCCCGCGCGCAGGCCACGGTGTCGGTCTATGACTCTGGCTTCATGTTGGGCGATGGCGTCTGGGAAGGGATCCGGCTTTACAACAACCGCTGGTCCTTCCTTGATGAACACCTTGACCGGCAGTTCGAGGCTGCGAAAGCCATCGATCTCGACATCGCCCGCACGAGGGCCGAGGTTGTCGCCGCCGTGCTGGAAACCCAGGCCGCCAACGGCATGACCACCGACGCCCACGCCCGCCTGATGGTCACGCGCGGGGTGAAGACCCGGCCTTTCCAGCACCCGCGCCTAAGCCAGCAAGGCCCGACCATGGTCATCATCATGGAACATTCGCGGCCAAAGATCCCCCGGCCGATCACCCTTGCCACCGTCCCCCACCTGCGCGGTCTGCCGATGACGCAGGACCCCAAGCTGAACAGCCATTCCAAGCTGAACTGCATCCTCGCCTGCATCGCCGCGCAAAAGGCCGGCGCGGATGAGGCGCTGATGCTGGACATCCATGGCTTCGTGAACACGACAAACGCCTGCAACTTCTTCATCGTCAAGAAGGGTGAGGTTTGGACCTCCACCGGCGACTACTGCATGAACGGCATCACCCGCCAGAAGGTCATCGACCTGTGCCACGCCAACGGCATCCCTTGCCGCGAAAAGAACTTCTCGCTCGTGGAGACTTACTCGGCGGATGAGGCGTTCCTGACCGGCACCTTCGGTGCGCAAACCCCGGTGGGCATGATTGACGGTAGGACCATCGGTACTGGCCAGATGGGCCCCGTGACCGAACGCCTGCGCGGGCTGTACAAGACGCTGGTGGGGGCCTGAGCCATGCAACAGATCGACCGCTCGCTGCACCTGACCCGGCGCACTTACCTTCGGGCCGAGGAGTGTGACCTTGCCGATTTCGCCGCCCTTTGCGAACAGCCGACCGACCGTGCGGATTATCCGCTTGCGGCTGATCTGGTCAAAGGCGTCCTGATCTACGACTGCGCGGCGCTGACCCAGAGGCTGGCGGACCCCGGCTTCCCGGAAATGCTGATGGCCGAATGGGCCGACGCCTTCGCCAACGGCCCGGGCGTCATCGTCCTGCAAGGGGCCGAGCCTGATCACGCGATCATCGACCGCGCCTCGGACATCTTCCGCGACCTTATCGACCGGCAGAACCGCGCGGGCACGGGCGGCGGTGACCATTTCGCCAAACCAGGGGCGAATGACCGGCTGTGGAATTCCCTTGAAAAGCACTGCCTGGCGGACCCCGCGAACTTTGCGCGGTACTACGCCAACCCCTTCCTTGCACTGGTCAGTCAGGCCTGGCTTGGCCCCTATTACCAGATGACCGCGCAGCTGAATGTGGTGAACCCCGGCGGCGCGGCGCAGTCGCCACACCGGGATTATCATCTGGGTTTCCAGTCGGCACAGGCGGTCGCGCGCTACCCGGCGCATGTCCATCTGATGTCACCGATGTTGACCCTGCAGGGCGCCATCGCCCATGTCGATGCCAGCATTGAGGCTGGGCCAACCCTGCTGCTTCCCCGCAGTCAGAGATATGTGGCCGGCTACCTCGCCACCGCGAGGCAAGACTTCCGCGACTATTTCCACGCCCACGCCGTGCAACTGCCGTTGAAAAAGGGCGACATGCTGTTCTTTTCGCCCGCCCTTTTTCACGCGGCTGGCACGAACCGGACCAAGGACGTCAAGCGGATGGTGAACCTGTTTCAGGTTTCCTCTGCCTATGGCCGCGCGATGGAATCGATCAACCGCACCGCAATGGTAAAGGCGCTTTACCCAGCGCTGCTGGCCGCCACGGACCTTTCCGAAGCCCAGATCGCCAACGCCATTGCCGCCACTGCCGAAGGCTACAGTTTCCCCACCAACCTTGACCGTGACCCGCCGCTTGGCGGCCTTGCCCCGAAATCGCAAGCCGCCCTTGTCCATGAGGCTCTGGCTGCCGCCTGGACACCCGAGCAGCTTGGCACGGCACTTGACGCGCAGACCGCTAAGCGCCTGCCATGAAGATCGACAGATGAAAATTGCCATGTGGTCCGGCCCCCGGAACCTGTCCACCGCGCTGATGTACGCTTTCGCCGCCCGTGGTGATTGCGCGGTCAGTGACGAGCCCTTTTACGCGGCCTACCTTGCCGCCACCGGCGTTGACCACCCGATGCGGGACGACGTCATCGCCAGCCAGCCCGCCGATCCGAACGAGGTCGCCGCAGCCTGCCTTGGCCCCAATCCGGGCGGCCAGCCGCACTGGTACCAAAAGCACATGACCTTGCACATGATCCCCGCCTTCGACCGGGGTTTCCTTGCGGGCCTGACCAACGTCTTTCTCCTCCGCCACCCCGCTCATGTCATCGCCAGCTATGCCAGAAAGCGTGAGGCCCCGACCCTGCAGGACATCGGCTTTCTTCAGCAGGCCGAGCTCTTTGACCAGGTCGCCGACATGACGGGCACCGTGCCCCCCGTCATCACCGCCGAAAGCATCCGCGCCAACCCGCGCCGGGCGCTGGCCGGGCTTTGCAGCGCCCTGGGCCTGCCCTTCACGGAAAAGATGCTGTCCTGGCCCTCGGGCCCCAAGCCCTATGACGGCGTCTGGGCGCCGCATTGGTACAACGCTGTCCACCGTTCCACCGGGTTTGAAGACCCGGAAGGCCCGCTCCCCGACCTGCCGCCGGCCTATCAGCGCCTCGCCGATGCCGCACTTCCCGCGCATGACCGCCTTGCCGCCCACGCCATCTGACGGATTCCCCATGCGCGCCCTTGCCCTAAGCCTTGCCCTGCTTGCCTCCCCAGCCGCCGCTGACACCCCGCTGGTCGAAGCCGTCGCGGGAATGGACCTGTTCCCTTGTGATCTTAGCAGCCTGTCCTGCACGACACTGACGGTGCCGCTGGACCACCGCGCCAATGACCCTTCGCAGACCATCGACATCACCTTTGCCCTGTCTTTCGCCACGGTCGAAAGCAAGGGCATCCTGTTCTTCTTCGTCGGCGGTCCCGGTGGTTCCGGCCTTGCTTCAGCCGATAGTTACCTGTCCGCGTTTGATGAAAGCCTGAGCCAGTACATCGACATCGTCTTTGTCGATCAACGCGGCATCGGCCCGAAACACGGCCTGTCTTGCCCCATCGCCCAAGCCCGTTTCGATATCGCCCCCGCCTCGATCAACGCGCCCGATCAGGCGCTTGCCACCGCACAGGCCTTTGCGCGCGATTGCACTGCGGAACTGGATGCGGACCATCTGCTGCCCGTCGTCAACTCGGACCAGGCGATCCGCGATTTTGAGGCGTTTCGTCAGGCGATCGGGGCACCCAAGGTCTGGATGTATGGCGAAAGCTACGGCACCCAGGTAGTGCAGGCCTATGCCACGCTTTATCCGCAGGCCGTCCGGGGGGTGATCCTGGATGGCGTGGTAGACCTGAACCTTGACGCCGAGGGCTTCTATGCAGCGTATGCCGTCGCTGCGGAAAGCATCCTGTCACGCAGCTTTGCCGCCTGTGCCGACATTGCCGCCTGCGCTGCCGACATGGGCGGCGACGCGACGCAGGTCTACGATGATCTTGCAGGCGCGCTGGCACAGGCCCCTGTCTTGGTGGACCTCACCCTTGCCGACGGCACAGTGACCCAGCGCGCCCTGACCAGCGGGATCCTTGAGGCAAACGCTTTTTACGCGCTTTACTCCCCAGAAGGCCGGGCCGAATTTCTGCGCGCCCTTGCCGCCACCGGGCGCGGCAATCTGGTGCCGATGCTGCAGCTTGGCTATGCCAACATGTATATCGATCCGGAAACGGAAACCGGCATTGAAGACCCCGGCTGGTTCGCCGCCGCCTTCTACGCCGTCACCTGCACCGATTATGATTCGGGCGCGGGGACCGAGGCGGAACGCACCGCTGCCATTCTGGAAGAAGCGCGTGCCTTTGCGTCCAATGCGCCGCGGCTGCTGCGGTCCTATTTCCTTGAACGGCTCGCCTGCGCCTACTGGCCGTATCAGGGCCCCGCAACCCGCCCCGAACCCTATGCCGGGGGGCCATGGCCCACCCTTGTCCTGAATAGCGACGCCGATCCGATCACCCCGATCACCATGGCCACTTCCGTGCTCAACAACGCGCAGAACGCCTATGGCGTCTTCATGCGCGGCGGTCCGCATGTGATCTGGGGGCGGGGGTTGGCCTGCCCCGATGCCATCGTGCAGGCCCTGCTGTTTGATGGCACCCTGCCCAGCGCCCGGGAACAGCATTGCGAACAGGATCTTGTTGGCCCCTACACACCGCTGACCCTGACAACCGCCGCCGAAATGGCAGACCCCGTCGCCGTTGCCCGCGCGGTTGAGACCGAGCTTTATCAGATCATCCCGCTGAACACCTGGGACATGGTGCATCCTCTGACCATCGGCTGCGATCTTGGGGGCACTTTGTCCGCCACCCCGTCCTTTGACGGCATCGACTATACCTTCGCCAACTGCCGCCTTTGGCCCGATCTGGCGATCAGCGGTCAGGGGGTGGAGGTCAACACAGGCGAAGATAGGGACGGCATCACGCTTACACTTGCGGTCTCGGGCCTTCACAGTGGTAACATTACCTATCGCTACAGCAAGGTGACCGAAGCGTGGAGCATTTCCGGCACTTGGGATGGCCAGCCCGCAAGCCTTGATCTTGATTTGCCCTGACCCTGCTTGAAGGGAAATGCATATGCCTGAGGCCGCGCCCCTTCCCGATTCCTCAACCGAAGTCGCGCGGGCCGTGCGCGCCCTGCTGCCGGGGCTGCGGCGGATCGGGTCCCTGACGGCAGTTCTGATTGCCGTTCTTGCGGTTGCCGCGGGGGTGCTTGGGGTTTGGGGGATCAGCCTCTTGATGGCCGGGACAGACGCCCAGATTCCCATCCTTGGCGCTGCTGTTTGCGGGGGGCTGATCTACTGGGCCCATTTGGGCATGATCCGGCGGCAAGAAGGCATGGTGATGCCGGTTCTCGCCAGCACCGTGGGGCTGACCTACAGCAAGGACGCCAAGGCCTTCATCGCCGGGCTTCCGCAACGGCTGCTGCCCAAGCGTGGCATCAGATCGGGCGAGGATTACGTCTACGGCATCCTTGGCACCCACACGATCCGCATGGCCGAGGTCAAGGTCGAGACGGGGGGCAAGAACTCGCGGACGTTGTTTCAGGGGCTGGTGGCGCAATTCCCCAACCAAGTGGCAATGCCCGCGTTCTTCATCGCGCTGGAAGACAAGACCCGGCCGGGCATGTTTTTCGGCGGCGATCTGTCAACCGAAGGCCTGTTTCACCTGCGCGATGTCCTCACCGACGGTCGGCGCTATGGCATCTGGACCTCGTGGTCATCGGTTGATGAACCGCCGGCGCTGGCGGCCGTCATCGACGTGCTGACCCATATCGAAACCCACGTGGGCCCCGGTGCCCAGCTTTACGCCGCCACCTCGAATGGGGAGGAGACGCACATCGCCCTGACGCACGGCCGCAACCTGTTTCGGGTCGGCGGCATGTTCATCGACGAAAATGACCTGTTCCGCGACGTTCGCGGAGCGTTGCAGGATCTGACAGTGCCACTGACCCTTGCCCAGACGCTGATCTCGGCCGAAGCCGCTGCCGTACAGAAGGGGGCGTAGCCGCCCCCGTCTGCTGGCCAATCTCTGGCGGCTTAGCCCTTCGCCACCCGTGCGTTGCGCGTGGCAATCAGGCGCAGCCGCAGGGCGTTCAGGCGGATAAAGCCCTCGGCGTCTTTCTGGTCGTAAGCGCCGGCGTCCTCTTCAAAGGTCACATGCTTTTCCGAATAGAGCGAATGGTCCGACCACCGCGCCACTGTCCGGGCTGATCCCTTGTAAAGCTTGACCCGCACGGTTCCGGTCACATGCTCCTGCGTCTTGTCGATCAGCGCCTGCAGCGCCTCACGCTCCGGGCTGAACCAGAAGCCGTTGTAGATCAGCTCCGCATAGCGCGGCATGATGCTGTCCTTCAGATGGCCAGCGCCCGCATCCAGCGTGATCTGCTCGATCCCCCGGTGCGCCTCCAGCAGGATCGTCCCGCCGGGGGTTTCGTAAAGGCCGCGCGATTTCATGCCCACGAACCGGTTTTCCACCAGATCGAGCAGGCCAACGCCATGCTTGCCGCCAATGTCGTTCAGCCGCGCCAGGATCGTGGCGGGCGACAGCACCTCGCCGTTGATCGACACCGCGTCGCCGCGCTCAAACCCGATCTCAACGTATTCCGACGTGTCCGGGGCCTTTTCCACCGGTGTCACGCGCTGGTACACAAACTCCGGCGCTTCTTCGGCCGGGTTTTCCAGCACCTTGCCCTCGGAGGAGGTGTGCAGCAGGTTCGCGTCCACGCTGAACGGCGCTTCGCCGCGCTTGTCCTTGGCAATCGGGATCTGGTTCGCCTCGGCAAACTCCAGCAGCTTCGTGCGGCTGGTCAGATCCCACAGCCGCCAGGGTGCGATGACCTTGATGGCAGGGTCCAGCGCCGCCGCCGACAATTCGAACCGCACCTGATCGTTGCCCTTGCCCGTCGCCCCATGCGCCACGGCATCGGCCCCGGTTTCATGCGCGATCCGCACCAGATGCTGCGAAATCAGCGGCCGCGCGATGGAGGTGCCCAGCAGGTACAGCCCTTCATACAGTGCGTTGGCCCGGAACATCGGGAACACGAAATCCCGCACGAATTCCTCACGCACGTCGACAATGTGGATGTTCTCTGGCGCGATCCCCATCAACAGCGCCTTCTGCCGCGCCGGTTCAAGTTCTTCGCCTTGCCCCAGATCGGCAGTGAAGGTCACAACCTCACAGCCATATTCGGTCTGCAGCCATTTCAGGATGATCGAGGTATCAAGCCCGCCCGAGTACGCAAGGACGACTTTTTTCGGCTTCAGCATGTCATGGGCTCCGGCGAGGTTTCGCCCGCGATTAAAGCGAAATGCAGCCAAGGGCAAGGATTGCGCCGTACCGGGTACAATCGCGCCAACCGCTTTTCTTGCGTTATTGCGGCAGTTCCGGCATCTGGAACGGATGACCCGCTTTTCCGACACCGCCATTGCCGCAACGGCCGCCCTGCGCGGGCTGTTTCCCGAAACCCCGTTGCAGCGGAATGACCATCTGTCCGTCCGCTACGGAGCCGAGATCTGGCTGAAGCGCGAGGATCTTTCCCCCGTCCGCAGCTACAAGCTGCGCGGGGCCTTCAACGCGATGCGCAAGGTCCGTGACCGGCAACCCGCCCAGCGGGAGTTTGTCTGCGCCAGTGCGGGCAACCATGCGCAAGGCGTGGCCTTCGCTTGCCGGCATTTCGGGGTGCAAGGCACCATCTTCATGCCGGTCACGACGCCACAACAGAAGATCGACAAGACCCGCGTTTTCGGTGGTGATCAGGTCACGATCCAGCTGACCGGTGACTATTTCGATCAGACCCTTGCCGCAGCGCAGGCCTTTTGCACCGAAAAAGGCGCGCATTTCCTGTCGCCCTTCGATGACCCCGATGTGATCGAAGGCCAGGCTTCTGTTGCAGTCGAGATACTGGAGCAGTTGGGCCGCGCGCCCGATCTGGTGATCCTGCCGGTCGGTGGCGGTGGCCTTTCGTCAGGCGTGACCGCCTATCTGCGCGAGGTGGCGCCCGCGATCGACTTTCGTTTTGTCGAACCCCTTGGCGGCGCCAGCCTGATGGCCGCGCTGCGCGACGGTGCGCCGGTCAAGCTGCCGCGCGTCAACAGCTTTGTCGATGGCGCTGCCGTGGCGCGGATCGGCGCGGCCAATTTTGCGATGCTGGATTGGGTCCGCCCCGATCAGGTGCTTCTGGCCCCCGAAGACCGCATCTGCGTGACGATGCTGGAGATGCTGAATGTCGAAGGCATCGTGCTGGAACCGGCAGGGGCCCTGTCGGTGGATGTCTTGCCGGAACTTGCGGACCTGATCCGGGGCAAGACGGTGGTTTGTGTCACGTCAGGCGGCAACTTCGACTTTGAACGCCTGCCCGAGGTCAAGGAACGCGCCCAGCGCTATTCCGGCCTGAAGAAGTACTTCATCCTCCGGATGCCGCAGCGCCCCGGCGCGCTGCGTGAATTTCTGAACATGCTTGGCCCCGATGATGACATCACCCGTTTCGAATACCTGAAGAAATCGGCGCGGAACTTCGGGTCGGTCCTGATCGGGATCGAAACCAAGGACGCTGACGGATTTCGCGGCTTCACCGATCGGATGGATGCCGCGGGTCTGGCGTTCCGCGACATCACCTCGGATGAGGCGCTGTCCGAATTCCTGATCTAGGTCAGGCTGCGGCTTCGGTGGCCAACCGCCGCAACAGCAGCGCGCGGGAACTGTGATAGACGGCCGACACCCGCCCCACATCCACCAGCGCGCCATATCCGGCAGCTGCCTTGCGCTCGCCATCCTGACAAATCGCGGCAAGGTCGGCCAGACCAAGGTTCAGCGCACTGCCCTTCAGAAAGTGCAACTGCCCCTCAACCTCATCCGCGGGCAGGCCGGCCAGCAGGACCTTCACGGCCTGATCTGCCTCTTCCAGGAACATGTCGGCGACTTCGGCGAATCCGTCACGGCCAATCTCGGCGCGCAGGTCTTCAACCCGTTTCCAATCAATCATGGCAACCCTTCCCCTCGTCCACACAGGCGTCACTCTTGCCCCGCAGCCTGAACAATTGATGGTCCAGAACCGGGCAAGCCCAAGGCAAGCGTGCACAATTTTAGGTTTCACGATGCGTTAAGCGCTGGGCGGCCAATTTCCGGCGGGAACAGGCGAAGGGGCCAGACGTGTCTGCCAGCACCATGTCAGTGGAACAGCGAAAGGCGGTGCCCGGTCGGCCGCTGCATGTGCTTGTGGTGGATGACAGCCGGGCGCAGCGGCATATCCTGACGATGCAACTGCGCCGCTGGGGATACCGCGTGACGGAATGCGAAGCCGCCGCCGCCGCCCTGCAGGTCTGCGCCGCTGGCAATGTGGACATGATCATCAGCGACTGGATGATGCCGGGAATGACTGGCCTTGAATTCTGCCGTCATTTCAGGGCCTTGGGCCATGAAAACTATGGCTACTTCGTGCTTGTGACCTCAAAATCCGAAAAGACCGAAATCGCTGACGGGCTGGAGGCGGGTGCCGATGATTTTCTGACCAAGCCGGTCGACAGCAGCGAATTGCGGGCGCGGCTGCGGGCGGGGGAACGGATGCTGGCAATGCAGGCTGAGCTTCTGGCCAAGAACAAGATGATCGTCAGCACGCTGCTGGAACTGCAGAAACTGTATGATTCGCTCGACCGTGACCTGATCGAGGCGCGAAAGCTGCAGCAAACGCTGATCCGCGACCGGGTGCGTGACTACGGCTGGGCGCGGGCATCGCTGATGTTGCGCAATTCGGGCCGGGTCGGGGGTGATCTGGTCGGCAGCTTCCGGGTGGATGACAACCGTGTTGCGGTCTATTCGATCGACGTGTCAGGTCATGGCGTTGCCTCGGCGATGATGACGGCGCGGCTAGCGGGGTTCCTGACCGGCTCGTCGCCCGAACAGAACCTTGCCTACGGTCGGGGTCTGGTCGGCCAGCAGGTCCTTTTGCCGCCCGAAGCCGTGGCCGAACGGTTCAACCGCCTGATGCTGGAAGAGATTCAGGCCGAACAGTATTTCACCATGGTCTTCGCGGTGATGGACCTTGGCACCGGCATGCTCAGTCTGGTGCAGGCCGGCCATCCGCACCCGATGTTGCTTCGCCGCTCGGGTCAGGTGGTCCGGCTGGGACAGGGTGGCCTGCCTATCGGCCTGCTGCCCGGCGCCACCTATGACCGGACCGAAGTGACCCTTGCCACCGGTGATCGGCTGGTTCTGGTGTCGGACGGTTTCACGGAATGCCCGCTTCCGTCCGGTCAGGACTTTGGCGAAGCGGGGCTGGTGCAAAGCCTGACCCGGTCTGCGCATCTTTCCGGGTCAGACCTGCTTGAAGCGTTGGTCTGGGATCTGACCCAGCAGTCCGGCAGCGATTCGTTTCCCGATGATGTCTCAGGCGTTGTTCTGGATATCCAGTGACAGGAATGATGCCAGCATCGCCCGATCCCCCGGATTACCCAGCCGAAGCACCGCATCCGCGACCGGCAGCCAGATCGCGCTATGCCCCGCCTCGGACGGCGGGCCAAGGCGGCGAACCGGTCGGGCCAGATAGACCGCGCAGACCTTTTCCGCCCAAAGGTCATATTCCGGCATGTAGGTGAACCTGCGAAACGCCCCCAGCCGCCGGGTCACCGCGATCTTCCAGCCTGTTTCTTCAAAGACTTCACGGTGCAAGGCCGGGATCGGATGTTCCCCCTTGTCGATGCCACCGCCCGGCAACTGAAACTCGGGCACCGGTTCGGCCTGATGGGTGGCAAGGATGTGATCGCCGTCCAGCAAGATGGCATAAACCCCTGGTCTGCGGGTATAGCGCCGCCCGGTTTCCGCTGGTTCGCCATAACGTCTGATCATCGTTGCCCCTTGGACCTGCGGTTGATGTGACTATATAGCCGCGATATGCCAGCTTTGGCAGCTTCAGGAAATCTCATGACCATTGGTTCGCAAATCGCCTGGGACGATACCGTCCTGCCATTTCAACTTGACGCCTCGGGCATCCGTGGCCGCGTCGCGCGGCTGGACGGGGTGCTGGATCAGGTGCTGAAACAACACGCCTACCCCCCGGTGATCGAGGCGCTGGTCGCTGAAACCGCGCTTCTGACCGCGCTGATCGGCCAGGCGGTCAAGCTGCGCTGGAAGCTGTCGCTTCAGGTGCGCGGCAAGGGTGCTGCCCGTCTGATCGCCACCGATTACTACGGCCCGACCGCCGATGGCGAACCCGCCCGGATCCGCGCCTACGCCAGCTATGACGCTGAAAGGCTTGAAGAAACCGACAACCCCTTCAGCCAGATCGGCGAAGGGTATTTCGCCGTCATGCTGGATCAGGGCGAAGGGATGACCCCCTATCAGGGCTTCACCCCCATCGCCGGTGGCTCGCTTTCCGCCTGTGCCGAGACTTACTTTGCCCAGTCCGAACAGATCCCCACACGGTTCTCTGTCGCCTTCGGGCGCAGCACCGAACCCGGCCGCCCCGCGCATTGGCGGGCGGGCGGGATGATGCTGCAGCACATGCCAGCCATGGGCGGTGTCGCCGCCGATCAGGGCAGCGGCGAGGGCGGTCTGTTGACCCATGCCGACATCCTCTCCGGTGCCGATTCGGAGAATTGGACGCGGGCCAACCTCCTCCTCGACACGGTCGAGGAGTTGGAGATGATCGGCCCCTCGGTGGAGCCTACCAGCCTGCTGGTCCGCTTGTTCCATGAAGAGGGCCCCCGGGTGTTCGATGCCCAGCCCGTGCGCTTTGGCTGTTCGTGCTCGGCCGACAAGGTGGTGAACACCATGTCGATCTACAGCCAGAAAGACATCGCCAAGATGACGACCGACGCAGGCATCGTCACCGCCGATTGCCAGTTCTGCGGCGCGCATTACGAGCTTGATCCCAAAACCCTTGGGTTTGAAGGCACCATCGCCAAGGGCGAACAGGCAGAATGACGGACGGGGTCGAAGCGGGATTGCGGCGCGCGCTGTCCCGTTCGGCCGGGCCGTCCTCGGACTTTGACCTGAACTCCGCGATCAAGCCGCCGGCCGACAAACCCTTGAGGCCGGCAGCAGTCCTGCTGCCGGTCTGGCTGCGGCCAGACGGGGCGGCGCTGATCCTGACCAAGCGGTCTTCGCATCTTAAGCATCACCCCGGCCAGATTGCCTTTCCCGGTGGCAAGGTGGATGCGGGCGATGCAGGTCCCGAAGCCGCCGCCCTGCGCGAGACGCGGGAAGAGATCGGGCTTGATCCCGCCCGCGTTCAGGTGATCGGCACGCTACCGTTGCATCAGACAGTCACCGGCTTTTCCATCACCCCATTCATCGGCCTGCTCCATGGCGATTTCACCCCGACCCCCGAAGCGGGTGAGGTGGATGAGGTCTTCACGGTCCCTTTGTCCCACGTCCTTGACCCGGCGATGTTCACCGTCCAGCGGCGGCGCTGGATGGGGGAATGGCGGCGCTACTACGCCGTGCCCTATGGGCCGTATTACATCTGGGGGGCCACCGCGCGTATCCTGCGCGGGTTGGCAGATCGGATGCGGGAATGAAAGTTTCGGGCAACTGGCTGGATCATCCGGGGACGCAGGCCCTTTGTGCCGCGCTTGAAGCGGCGGGCCATCGGGCGCTGTTTGTCGGCGGTTGTGTCCGCAACGCGCTGCTTGGCGTGCCGGTTTCGGATGTCGATCTGGCAACGGATGCGATACCCGAAAACGTGTCGAACATTGCAGAAAACGCCAATTTCAAGGTGGTGCCCACCGGTATCGACCATGGGACAGTCACCGTCATCGCTCATGGCCTGCCACATGAGGTGACGACCTTCCGCCGCGATGTCGAAACCGACGGTCGCCGCGCCGTGGTCGCCTTTTCCACGCAGATCGAAGAGGACGCCGCCCGCCGCGACTTCACGATGAACGCGCTTTACGCCGACGCTCGGGGGCAGGTGTTCGATCCGCTGAACGGCCTGCCCGACCTGCAGGCCCGCCATGTCCGCTTTGTCGGCGACCCGGAAACCCGCATCCGCGAGGACTACCTGAGGATCCTGCGCTTCTTCCGCTTTCACGCGGCCTATGGAGACCCGGGTCACGGCCTCGACGCCGAAGGTCTTGCCGCCTGCGCCGCGCTTTCGGCGGGGTTAGAGACGATTTCCCGCGAACGCATCGGCGCCGAACTGCGCAAACTGCTTGGCGCGGCTGACCCGGCACCCGCCGTGGCGGCCATGGCTGTGTCGGGCGTTCTGGCCCAGGTCTTGCCGGGCGCGGACCCTCGCGCGCTCGCCCCGCTCATTCATCTGGAGGGTGATGCCGCGCCACGCTGGCTGCGCCGTCTTGCCGTGCTGGGCGGCGCGGATGTGGAAACCGCGCTCCGCCTGTCCCGAAGCGAGGCGCGCGATCTGACCGCCCTACGCGACGCCATCGCCGCCACCGACAGCCCCGCCGCCCTTGCCTGGCACCACGGCCCTACGCTTGCCACCGACGCCGTCCTTGCCCGCGCCGCCAGCTTCGGCACCCCGCCGCCACAAGGCTGGCAGGCTGAGGTTGACCGGGGTGCTGCCGCCACCTTCCCCATCACCGCCGCCGACCTGATGCCCGACCTCCAAGGCGAAGCGCTGGGCCAAAGGCTCAAGGCGATGGAGGCGCGATGGCTCGCCTCTGGCCTGACCGCCACGCGCGATGACCTCTTGAATTCCTGACCCCGAAAGGGGCGTGACAATCCGCCCCGGGTGCGCTACCAAACCCGCACCCAAGAAGGAGATCGGCATGGACCACGGGATTTCGTTTCGCTCAGCCTGAGCTGACCAGTCCCGTCGTGGCGGTCGCTTGCAGGCACCGCTTCACCCCATCGCCGCACTTATCTTCGGGTTCCCCCCATGTTTCGTTTCTTCGAAAACCTCGTTGATCCTTATCAGCCCTATGTTGAACAGGACGCCCCGCCCACCCGGCTTTGGCCGTTCCTGAAGGATTACGTCCAGCCGTTCAAAAGCGTCTTCGCTGTCACCGCGCTGTTTTCAGTCGGCAATGCGGTGCTGGACGTCGGCCTGATCTGGTACCTCGGCCGTCTGGTTGACCTGATGACCGGCCAGACTCCCGCAGCCTTCATGGCCGCGCATTGGGTCGAATTGCTGGTCGTGGCCTTTGTCATCCTGTTTGTCCGGCCGTTGGTTGCAGGCGGGTCGGTCGGCCTGCTGCACAACACCATCCTGACGAACTTCGGCACGATGATGCGCTGGCGGGCGCACCGGCATGTCCTGCGCCAGCCTGTCGGCTGGTTCGAAAGCGATTTCGCTGGCCGCATCGCCAACCGCATCATGCAAGCCCCCCCGGCGGCGGGTGAGGCGGTGTTCCAGGTCTTCGACATGGCCGCCTTTGCCGCCGCCACCTTCATCGGCGCGCTTTTGATGCTGTTCGAGGCTGACCCCCGGCTGATGGTGCCCTTGCTCCTCTGGGTGGTCGGCTACATCGCCCTGATGCGCTGGACCATCCGCCGCGCGGGCCCCGCCTCGACCGCGGCAAGCGATGCGCGGTCGGCCGTCACTGGCCGGGTGGTAGACAGCTATACCAACATCCATTCGGTCAAGCTGTTCGCGCATCAGGACAGCGAACTGAACTACGCCAAGGAGGCGATCGAGAAGTCCCGCCAAACCCTGCAGACCGAAATGCGCATCGTCACCAAGATGGACGTGGCGCTGACCTTCCTGAACGGGTTGATGATCATGGGTGTCGGCGGGCTGGCGCTGTGGTTCTGGGTGCAGGGCAGCGCTACGGTCGGCGTGGTCGCGGCGGCGGTGGCGCTGGTGCTGCGCATCAACTCCATGACCTACTGGATCATGTGGGCCTCCACCAACCTCGTGCAGAACCTTGGCACGCTGGCCGAGGGGATGCAGACCATTGCCCAGCCCATCACGCTGGTCGACAGGCCTGCAGCCAAGCCGCTTCGGTTTCAGGACGGGCTGCTGGAATTGCGGGATGTCAGCCACCACTATGGTCGGGGGTTCGGCGGGTTGAAGAACATCAGCCTGACAGTCCGGCCCGGTGAAAAAATCGGCGTTGTCGGGCGGTCCGGGGCGGGGAAATCCACCTTGGTCAAGCTGATCCTGCGGTTCTACGACACGGAATCCGGGGAAATCCTGATTGACGGGCAGAACATCGGTGACGTGACGCAGGAAAGCCTGCGGCAGAAGATCGGCATGGTGCAGCAGGATTCGTCGCTGCTGCACCGGTCGGTCCGCGACAACATCCTCTATGGCCGCCCTGACGCGACCGAAGCAGACATGATCGCCGCGGCGAAAAAGGCCGAAGCGCATGATTTCATCCTGACGCTGGAGGACCCGCAGGGCCGCACCGGCTATGATGCGCATGTCGGCGAACGGGGGGTGAAACTGTCGGGTGGCCAGCGGCAGCGGGTGGCGCTGGCGCGCGTGATCCTGAAGGATGCGCCGATCCTGATCCTTGACGAAGCCACCTCTGCGCTGGATTCCGAGGCCGAGGCCGCCATTCAAGAGGCGCTCTATGGCGTCATGGCCGGAAAGACCGTGATCGCCATTGCGCACAGGCTGTCTACCATTGCGGCCATGGACCGGATCGTCGTTCTGGAAGATGGTCAGGTGGCGGAAGATGGCCCACATGCCGTGCTTTTGCGGCAGAACGGGCTATATGCCAGATTCTGGGCACGTCAATCCGGCGGGTTCATCGGTCTGGAAGAGGACGCGGCAGAGTGACTTCCCTGATCCGTCTTGGCGATGCGATCGATGCCTTCCGCCCCGCGGAAGGCAGCCCGCCGCAAAGCCTTGGCGCCTTCATGCGCTGGTGTCTGGCCGGGTCATGGCCGATGCTGGTCCTGGCCGGGGTGCTGTCGTCGCTGGCCGGGGTGACCGAGGTTGTCTCTGCCCTGATCCTTGGCTGGGTGGTGGATGCCGCCGTCACCACCAGCCCCAGTGCCTTCTTCACCGACCATTGGTCGCTGATGGCTTGGTTCCTGGCCTTTTACCTGATCCTGCGTCCGCTGGCCTTTGCCATATCCTCAGCGTCCAACAGCATCGTCATCGGGCCAAACGTGATGCCTTTGGTCTTGTCGCGCCTGCATCGCTGGACGCTGGGGCAGGCGGTCACCTTCTTCGACAACGACTTTGCCGGTCGCATCGCGCAAAAGCAGATGCAGGCCGCCCGTGCCGTCACCGATGTCGCGACCGAAGTCATCAACACCGTCTGCTTCGCCCTTGCCTCGGTCATCGGGTCGGTGGCCTTCCTGATTCTGGTCGACTTGCGGGTTGCCGGGGCGTTGCTGGTCTGGCTCGTCGCCTACATCTTCCTCATCCGCTTTTTCATGCCGATGATCCGCAAGAACTCCGCCGCCCGGGCCTCGTCGCGGGCGATGGTGTCGGGGCAGGTGGTGGACACGATCACCAACATCAAGACGGTAAAGCTTTTCGCCCATGCCGCTTTCGAGGACCGCGTGGCCCTTGACGCGATGGAGGTGTTCCGCGACCGCTCGCTTGAATTCGGCGTGATTTCCACCTGGTTCCGCTTCAGCCTGATGCTGCTGGCCGGGGTGCTTCCCGTCCTCCTGATCGGCGGCACAGTCATGCTGTGGCAGCAGGGACAAGCCAGCGCTGGTGAGATTGCCGCCGCCGGTGCCATCGCCATGCGCATCGCGCAGATGTCGGGCTGGGTGAGCTTTACGCTGATGTCGATCTACACCAGCGTGGGTGAAGTTGAAGACGGCATGCGCACGCTGTCTGCCCCCCACACGCTGACCGACACACCCGACGCCGTGGCCCTGCCACGCGTCAAGGGTGAGATCACCTTTGACAACGTGACCTTCGCCTATGGCCGCGAACGCGGCGGGGTGCAGGGCATCAACCTGACCATCCGCGCAGGGGAAAAGCTGGGCATCGTCGGCGCATCGGGCGCGGGGAAATCCTCGCTCGTCTCGCTGCTTCTGCGGCTTTACGACCCGGAAGAGGGGACGATTGCCATCGACGGCAAGGACCTCCGCCACGTCACGCAGGAATCCCTGCGCCGCCAGATCGGCATGGTCACGCAGGAAACCGCGATGTTCAACCGGTCGGCCCGCGACAACATCGCCTACGGCCGCCCCGAGGCGTCGGAGGAGGAAATCATCGCCGCCGCCAAGGCTGCCGAGGCGGATGACTTCATCACCGGCATGGCCGATCACCAGAACCGCAAGGGCTACGCCGCCTTCCTTGGCGAACGTGGGGTCAAGCTTTCCGGCGGCCAGCGCCAGCGCATCGCCCTTGCCCGCGCCTTCCTGAAGGACGCGCCGATCCTTGTGCTGGACGAAGCGACCAGCGCGCTGGACAGCGAAGTCGAAGCCTCGATCCAAGAGGCGCTCAGCCGCGTGATGGTCGGCAAGACCGTCCTTGCCATCGCCCACCGTCTGTCCACCATCGCCGCGATGGACCGGATCATCGTCCTTGACCGTGGCCGGATCGTCGAAATCGGCAGCCATGACGACCTTCTGGCGCAGGACGGCCTTTACGCCCGCTACTGGAAGCGTCAATCAGGCGGCTTCATCGGCACTGAAGACGAACAGGAAGCGGCAGAGTGATCCTGACCATCGACCGCCTAGGCCACCACGGCGACGGTATCGCCGAGGGGCCCGTCTTCGTGCAGGGCGTCCTGCCGGGTGAGGTGGTCGAAGGCACCTTTGACGGTGACCGCCTGACCGACGTCAGGATCCTGACCCCCTCGCCCAACCGCGTGAAACCCCCGTGCCGCCATGCCCGCACCTGTGGCGGCTGCCAGTTGCAGCATGCCGCTGACAGTTTCGTCGCCAGCTGGAAACAGCAGGTCGTCGAAACCGCGCTGTCTGCTCAGGGGCTGACCGCCGCCTTCCATCCAATCGTCACCTCCCCCGCCAAGACCCGCCGCCGCGCCACCCTGTCGGCCCGCCGCACCAAATCGGGCGCGCTGCTTGGCTTTCATGCCCGTGGGTCAGACACCCTTGTCGCGGTCCCTGACTGCCAACTGCTTGACCCCCAGCTTTTGGCCGCCTTTCCGGGGCTGGAGGCTTTAGTCACCCTTGGTGGTTCCCGCTCCGCCGAACTGTCGCTGCAGATCACCACGACCCGGGGCGGCGTGGATGTCGTCGTCACCGGTGGCAAACCGCTCGACAGCGCCCTGCAGCTTGAACTTGCCCGGGCTGTCGAAGCCCACGGCTTTTCGCGCCTGACTTGGAATGGCGAAACCATCGCCCTGCGCGACCGCCCGGCCCAGACCTTTGGCACGGCAACGGTCGTCCCACCCGCAGGGGCCTTCCTGCAAGCGACGGCGGAGGGCGAAGCCGCCCTTCTGTCAGCCGTCCGCACCGCCCTTGGCCCGCAAAAGCGCATCGTTGACCTCTTCTCCGGCGTCGGAACCTTCGCCCTGCCCCTCGCGGCCGAGGCGGAAGTCCACGCCGTCGAAGGCGACAAGGCGATGATCGCCGCGCTGGAACTTGGCGCCCGCCACACCCAGAACCTCCGCCGCGTCACCACCGAGGCGCGCGACCTGTTCCGCCGCCCGCTGGAACCCGATGAGCTGAAGCCCTTCACCGCCGCCGTGATCGACCCGCCCCGCGCCGGGGCCGAAGCGCAGATTGCGGCGCTGGCCCGCTCCAGCATCCCGGTGATCGCGGCGGTGTCCTGCAACCCGGTCACCTTCGCCCGCGACGCCAAGACCCTGATCGCAGCGGGCTACCACCTTGATTGGGTGCAGGTCGTCGACCAGTTCCGCTGGTCCACCCATGTGGAACTGGCGGCCCGGTTCAGCCGGTCTGCCTGACAGATCCGTGATCCAAGTGGCCGACCGTTTTGCTAGGCAGCCACGGCAAATTCCTGTAAGTGATCGAAAAAAAGAAGCAGGACGGGCAGGTATGCGGTTTCTACGTTTGATGGTTGTTCTGGTGATGGCGCTGGGCCTTGCCGCCTGTGGGGACCCCAAGTTCCGCAGGTACAACGGGCCAGAGGTCACGCAGGTTCAGGTCCACAAGGCCGACCGCAAGATGTACCTGCTCCACAATGACCGCGTGCTGGAATCCTACGACATCGCGCTGGGCTTCGCCCCCGGCGGCCACAAGCAGTTCGAGGGTGACGGCAAAACGCCCGAGGGGCTTTACTACATCACCCACAAGAACCCGAACTCGAACTTCCACCTGTCGCTACGGGTGTCCTATCCGAATGAACAGGACATCGCCTTTGCCGAGGCACAAGGGAAAGCGCCGGGGGGTGATATCTTCATCCATGGCGGCCCACGGCGGCCAATCTCCCGGCGGGACTGGACCGAAGGCTGCGTTGCCGTGACCGACAGGGAAATGGAGGATGTGTACTCCATGGTGGAACCCGGCACTCCAATCTACATCCTGCCCTGACGGGCGATCGGTAGACCGAAGTGAAGGTTGCCTTGATCAGGCTCCGGTGACCACCGTCCACCAGATCTTGCCGCTGGGCTCTTGGAACCATGCAAATCCCATGAACCGTGCCGCCGGATCCATGATGATGGCGCGCGTATCGGGCTGGGCCATCCAGGTCGACAGCGTCTCAAGCTCGGTCTCGTAGGTTTCCGAAATCAATTCGCCCACCAGCCGGCCGGTATAGCCGCTGCGCTGCACCCGGACGAGTGGCGACGACCCGTCAGACCCGAAGTGCCAAGGCCGGTTCTGCACCGACATATCGCGCGAATGCGTGGCGGCGGCGGCGTTCAGCCGGGCGTCAAAGGTCAGCTGCGGCAGCGACCGCGCTGCCCGCAGCGTGTTCACCGAATCCAGCAAGCGGAATGAAATCACCTGCTCATCTCCGGGTTTGATCTCGTAGACGCGCGGCAGGGGCCGGCCATCCGCACCCAACGTTGGCGCCGAAGGCGCGCAGGCTGAAAGCGCAAGGCCCACGCCCGTCAGCAGAAACATCCGTCTTTCCATCGCGTCCACCAGTTCATGCCGCGCGTCGCGGCGGTTCGCTTCTCCATAGCGAAAGCGCGCGGCAGGTTCAAACGGGCTTCTGCCGATCGGCGGAAGCTGACAGCTGTTTGAATTGCCGTTACGCCAAGAAAGCGCTATACGCCGCCAGAAAGAGCCATCTGCAGGAGTATTTCCATGGCGAACGATCCGATCAGCCGACGCGCTCTCTTGGGTGGTGCGGTCGGGGTTGCCGGTCTGGCGGCAATGCCGGCCTTCGCGTTGGAAGACAGCACGGAATTTCAGGCACCGGTGTCAAGCACCGTGCGGAACAACGCGTCCAGCTTCCGGATGCTGCAATGGCAGGACTATTTCGACAACACCCGCAACGGGGCCATTCTGGTCGACCTGACCTCGCGGGCGCTGCACTTCTGGTCTGAGGATCAGTCGATCTACCGGCTTTACCCGTCTTCCGTACCGCTGACCGAAGACCTCACCCGCCGCGGCCGGTGCGAGGTGGTGCAGAAAGTGGTCAACCCACCATGGCGCCCGACCCCGGCGATGAAGCTGCGCAACCCCGAATGGCCGGACGTCGTCGAAGGCGGCGCGAAGGACAACCCGCTTGGCACCCGCGCGCTGTATCTGTCGTGGACCTACTACCGGATCCACGGCACCCACGACACCCGCAAGATCGGCCGGAAGTCGTCGAACGGCTGCGTCGGCCTTTACAACGAACACATCGAAGAGCTGTTCGAGATGGCCAAGGTCGGCACCCAGGTGATCCTGATCTGAGGCCTTTGCCACGGGCACTTGCCGGGACCGTTGCCTTACAGGGCAGCGGTCCTTTTCTTTTGTCGTGGGCCTGCTGCCTTGGGACAGGCAGGATTGGGAGACCGGCAGTGTTGGCAGCCTAATCTTCCTCAGGCGCACAATCCGCTTCAAAGGAATAAAGCCCATCCGGCCCAAGCAGCAGCAGGCCGGGTCGGTCTGGAAGCGGGGCGGCCAGACTTTTGATCATCACCCGAGACTGGACCGGCGAAAACGCCACCAGATCATCCGAAGTATAGATCACATAGCTCAGTGACCTGCCTGTGACGTAGATTCCAGCGTGATCCAGATACTCGATCCATACTGATGACGGGAACGGTTCGGGATGTGGAAACGTCTCTATCCGTTCGGCAATCAGGGCGTCGCTCAACCGAAATACGCCCTTGGACGACTGAACCAGCACGCTCGGCCCAACTTTGCGGATGATGGCCTGTTCACCGACAAGATCGGTGGTCAGTGTCGCCAACGCCGTTGCACCAGCACCTTCGAAGGTATGCCAGCCATCTGCGGTTCTGATCAACAGCGGGTCAATGCCGGGTATTTTGGTAACCCGAACGCTGTAATGGATGCCGTTTCCGATCTTTTCGCCCGCTACCTTGATGTCCGGCAATGGCGATGGCACCAGTGTTCCGGGACCAAGGCTGTGGAACACCGGCGGTTCCGGTTCGACCGGTCGTTCGAAGAACCACAGATAGCGCTCTGACAGCCGCTGTGTCGTTTCACCGATCAAGGCGATGCGCATACCCGACGGTTCATGCGTCACCCAGTCCTCGAACGGTGCGGCCGCCTCTAGCCTCCATCCGTCATGATACCGCTGCAGAAGGACGCTCGCCTCGCGTGGATGGCCTGCAAACAGGCGGACGGTGTCTCCGTCATCGCTGACATCGGCGTCACGGAATGGCCCCGGAAACACAAGCCCCGGCGCCAAAGTGTCAAGGTCGGCCCTGTTCGCGATCAAGGACCAATCGCCGCCGAACGGACGAAACCAAAGGCTGCGCCAACCTTCGTTGTACCAGTCGATTGCCACAGCGAAGGTGCCACCGGCCTTGGGCAGCGTCCGTATCGCGCGGGGCACGCCCTCTGGCGCAAGGGATGATGTCGCATCATCAAACGCGGTCGGCATTGGCCCGGTGGGGACGAACGCCGCGCCATCCCAACGCAGGGACGGGGCACCCCGGCCAAGGCCGACATAAAGGTCCTGTGTCCCCTCGTCATAGGCCGTAAGCGAAAAGCTGTCCCTACCGGGGACTTGCCGCCATTCGTTTGAGCCTTTCGGCAGATGCCAAATCTCCCTGCTACCCAAAAAGATGTCTCCACCACGGGCGATCCGTATCTCATCGTCAATGATGTTGGACCCGGCGGCCGGCTCCGCCATCTTCCGATAGGTCGTGCCGACGATCTGATAGAAATTGCCATCGCTGGGCCGATTGATCGGTCGAAGCAACAGCCCATCATAGCCAGGCAGGGTAAGCGGGTTCCAGGCCAGCCGTCCGGGCTGTTCCATCTCGACTTCGCTCAACGGTTCTTCGCCAGTGATAGGCAGAATGCAGGGGTCGGCCCGAGCGCCCGATGCCAGAAGCCAGAAAACGACGCCGACAGCCGCGGCACGTTGCGCATTGTTCCAGATCATTGGCCAACCCTCACCGCCGCATGGTTCAAGGATTACGACAGCGCTGCAAGACGCAAAACATCGCACCCAGAAAGGCGCGCTCCAATTCCAGAATAGATTAACGCCAGACTAACGTGGCATTATATCCCGTTGAAATCGTTCACAAATGAAACCTGCCCTGCCCGGGACATCACTCCAGCCGTGGCAGCCAGCCGGTCAGGTTTTCCTCGATCACGGTCACCAGCGCCTCGATATGGGCGGCGTCATCGTTCAGGCAGGGGATATAGGTAAAGCTCTCGCCGCCCGCATGTTCAAAAGCCTCGCGGATCTCGCCGTTGATCTCTTCCAGCGTCTCGATGCAGTCGGCACTGAACGCCGGCGCCATGACCGCGATCCGCTTTTTCCCGGCCTTCGCCAGTTCGGCCACATGCTCCACCGTGTAGGGTTTCAGCCATTCCTCTGGCCCAAAGACCGACTGGAAGGTCGTGTCGATTGACCCCTTCTCCCACCCCAGCCGTTCCCGCAAAAGGCGTGAGGTCTTGGCGCATTGGCAATGGTAGGGGTCGCCCTCCATCAGATAGCGCTGCGGCATGCCGTGGTAGCTGGCCACCAGCACGTCGGGGGTGTGGTCAAGCTGGGCATAGGCGGTGGTCACGGACTGGGCCAGCGCGTCGATGTAAAGCGGGTGGTCGAAATACTCCGGCACGGTCCGCACGGCGGGCTGGCGCTTTTCCTTCATCAGGGCGCGGAAGAATTGGTCATTCGCGGTGGCCGAGGTTGCCCCGGCGTAATGTGGGTACAGCGGGAAGAACAGGATCTTCTCGCACCCCGCCTCGACCATGGCGCGCACCTTCGATTCGGTCGACGGGTTGCCATAGCGCATGCAGTAGTCGACCACGATCTCGGCCCCATGCCGCGCGGCGATGGTTTCGGCGATTGCGGCGGTCTGGGCCTTGGTGATGGTCAGCAAGGGGCTTTCGTTCAGATCGTGGTTCCAGATCAGCTTGTAGTTCGCGCCGGAGGAAAAGGGGCGCTTGGTCAGGATGATCAACTGCAACAGCGGTTGCCACAGCCAGCTGGAATAATCGACCACCCGCTTGTCCGACAAAAACTCGTTCAAGTAGCGCCGCATCGACCAGTAGTCATAGTTGTCCGGCGTGCCGAGGTTGGCCAGCAGCACCCCGATCTTCGCCTTCCGTACCGGGGGATGGGTGCCGGGGGCATGGGTCAACCGCCCCTCACCCGGGTTCACCTGTACGCCAACCGCTTCCGAGGGCCTTGCATCCAGCATGGTGCGTCTTTCCGATTTGTCCATTGCGGGGACATATAGGCTGTGGCGGTCGGGTCAACCGCCCTTGGGCAAAGGTTCTTCGGGAACACCAAGCGCGTCGGCCAGCCTTTGCCGCGCGCTGCCGGGCCTGAGGGGCTTTTGCTGGCTGTCATGCGGCGCCCAACCGGTCAGGAACACAAGGTCGAAGGTCGCGACCAGCCGATCATCAGGGGTGGCGAAGTTGGCGCGATAGATCGCTTCGGTCGCAGCCATCACCGACTTGCCGGTAAAGCGGCGGAGGCGTGCGGCCAGGGCGTTGGTTTCCCCCATCGCGCGCAAGTCGGCACAGAGGGTCGCAAAGCTGCTGTAGTGGACCGTCTGGGCAAAGCTGTCAGCCACTGGCAGGGCAAAGCCCGCGCGCTGCATCAATGCGCCCAGATCACGGATTTCGGCCATGGGCAGCACCCGGGGCGACAGCCCGCCAGCGACCATGCTTTCAGCCTCGGCGAGGCTTGCCCGCAGTTCGTGCAAGGTCCGATCCCCAAGAAGAACCGCGATGAACAGCCCATCCGGTCGCAAAGCGTGACGGCATTGCACAAGTTGACCCAAAGGATCGTCCGCCCAGTGAAGGCCCATGGCGTGGATCACAAGATCGTGCGCGCCGGCGGCAAGGCCCAGTGTCTCGGAATCCTCGACCAGCCGGGCATCCCTGCCGATCTTGCCCCAGATTTCGGGAAATCCTGTCACGACCGCCGGCGCTGTAAAGGTTCTGTTAACCTCAATCAGCCTTTCCTGAAGGTCGTCAAAGGCGGCGCGGTGCAGGAACAGCGCGTCGTCATGGCCCGGCATCTGGCGGGCGCGGGCGCGCTGGCGCAGCAGGGCCGGCCGGTCGGTCAGGCGTGGGGGTGCGGTCATCGTGGGGACATTAGGGGGCGGATATGGGAATGCAAGCCGCGCTGCATCTGCTTTACCCGCCATCCTGCATCAGTTGCGGGGACCCGGTGACCAGCGACTTCGGCCTGTGCAGCGATTGCTGGCGCGAGACGCCCTTCATCGGCGGTCTGGTTTGTGACCAATGCGGCGCGCCCTTGCCGGGGTCTGACACGGGTGAGCGTGTGATCTGCGATGATTGCATGACCATCGCGCGGCCTTGGGGGCAGGGGCGGTCTGCCCTGCTGTACCGTGACAACGCGCGCAGCCTGGTGCTGGCGTTGAAGCACGGCGACCGGATGGACCTTGCGCGCCCTGCCGGGGTATGGATGGTCAAAGTGGCAAAGCCGGTCATCCTGCCCGGGGCGCTTGTCGTGCCGGTTCCGCTGCACTGGTTCCGGCTGTTTCGGCGCAAGTACAATCAGGCGGCGCTGCTGTCCAAGGTGGTGGCAAGGGCGGCGGGGCTGGATCATTGTCCGGATGCCCTGATCCGCCAAAGGCCGACCGGAACGCAGGAAGGCAAGACCCGCGACGGGCGTTTTGCCAACCTTGTAGGCGCGTTCTTGGTGCCAAAGCGGCGGCAGGCGGTGGTGGAGAACCGCGATATCCTGCTGGTCGATGACGTCATGACCTCGGGCGCCACGTTTTCTGCCGCGACAGAGGCGCTTTTTTCAGCAGGGGCGCGGTCGGTGAACGTGGTGTCGCTGGCACGCGTTGCGAAAGATGCATGAAACCCTATAGTCATGGCGCAAAAGAGGTTTTGCCCATGCGCCCTGTCGAGATCTACACGACCCCGATCTGCCCCTATTGCCATGCAGCCAAGCGGCTGCTGGACCGCAAGGGCGTGTCCTACAACGAGATTGACGTCAGCCGCGACCCCGCTCTGCGGTCTGCGATGATGCAGCGGGCGGGCGGACGCCGCACTGTGCCGCAAATCTTCATCGGGGCGGTCCATGTCGGCGGGTCGGATGACCTGCATGCGCTGGATCATGCGGGCAAGCTTGATCCGCTTCTGGCCGGCTGATGCGGGCGGCGCTCGTCCAGCTGACGGTGACGGATGATCCGGCGGCGAACCTGCCGGTGACGGTGGGTTTCATCCGGCGAGCTGCGGCTGCCGGGGCTGGTTTCATCCTGACGCCTGAATTGACGAACGGCCTGTCGTCCAGCCGCGCCCATCAGCGCAGCGTCTTTCGGTCTGAGGCTGAGGACCCGACGCTTGCCGCCCTTCGGGCTGAGGCGAAGGCGGCAGGGGTCTGGCTGCTGATCGGGTCGCTTGGGGTGCTGACCGATGACCCGGACGGGCGATTTGCCAACCGCAGTTTCCTGATCGGGCCGGATGCGGACATCGCCGCGCGCTATGACAAGATCCACATGTTCGACGTGAACGTATCTGAGACCGAGGTTTACCGGGAAAGCGAAGGCTACCGGCCCGGGGGCCGTGCCGTTCTGGCCGAAACGCCCTTTGGCAAGGTGGGCATGACGGTCTGCTATGACCTGCGGTTTCCAGCGCTTTATCGTCGGCTGGCGCAGGCGGGGGCGCAGATCCTGACGGTTCCGGCGGCGTTCAACCACATCACCGGGGCTGCGCATTGGGAAACTCTGCTGCGGGCACGCGCGATTGAAACCGGGTGTTTCATGCTGGCCCCGGCGCAGACCGGGTTTCATGCTGAAAGCCACGGCAAGGGGCGGCGAACCCATGGCCATGCGCTGGCCGTCGCTCCCTGGGGCGAAGTGCTGGCCGATGCAGGCACCGAACCCGGCGTGACGCTGGTGGATATTGACCTTGCCCGCGTGGCCGAGGCGCGCCATCGGGTGCCGTCCCTGACCCATGACCGGGGCTTTGACGGGCCATGAGCACCGAAAAGACGGGTACGGAAAAGACCGACGACACCGCCGTTGCCCTGTTTGGCGAGCTGTTCATGGCCGACCAACTGGCGCGCAACCGCATCTCGAAGGTCCTGCCCAAGGGGATGGAGCTGTCGCATTTCTCGGTCCTGAACCATCTGGCCCGGATCAATGACGAACGCACCCCGGCGCAGTTGGCGCGGTCCTTCCATGTGACGCGGGGGGCGATGACCAATACGCTGTCCCGTCTGGAATGGGCCGGACATGTCCACATCCGCCCCGACTGGGAGGATGCGCGACAGAAGTTCGTGGCGATCAGCCCCTCCGGCCGTGCGGCGCGTGATTCGGCGGTGGCCTCTGTCGTGCCGCTGATTGCCGAGGTGGTGCAATCGCTGGGCGCCGACCGGGTGCGCGCGCTGTTGCCCGTCCTGCGTGAGTTGCGCATCAAGCTGGAGGAAGCCGCCCCCTGACCGGACCCCATACTGTGCCGAAAGGCCATAGCTTCAGGGTTTGACAGATCTGGCGGACGATAGGTCTTGCCCTAGGCCGCGTATCTTCGCATAGACTGTCGCTGACCCTTGGATCACGGAAACCATGCTGAATTTGCCTCTTCGCTTGTTAGCCTCGGTTGCGGTCACCTCCCTGCTTTGGGGCGGGCCGGCTGTTGCCGAAATGACCAAGTCGCTGAACATCAACGGCACGACGGGCCTGATCGACATGCCTTCGGGCGAGGCGCAGGATGACGCGACCTTCAGCTTCAGCACGGCTCTCTTTGGTCCGATTTCGCGGACCACCATCAGCTTTCAGTTCACGGAACGGCTGTCGGCGTCGTTCCGGTTTCTGGCGTGGCGGGACTGGAACAGTGTGGTCCCCGGGGCTGACGAAATCAAGGACCGCGCCTTCGACATCCGCTACATGCTGTTGAAAGAAAGCGATTTTGTGCCGTCGCTGACCATCGGCTTGATCGACTTTACCGGCGAAGGACGGTTTTCGTCCGAATACATTGCGGCGACCAAGTCGATTGGTGACCGGGTCAAGGTGACGGCGGGCCTTGGCTGGGGCCGGTTGGGCAGTGAAGGGTCGATCGGGAAGCTTTTCGGCGACCGTCCGGCGCTGGACGACAGCGACATTGGCACGCCCAATTCCGACCAGTGGTTCCGGGGCGATGCGGCCCCCTTCGCTGGCGTCGAAGTGAAGCTGACCGATAACTGGACGTTCAAGGGCGAATATTCGTCGGACGCCTATGTGCTGGAAGACGACGAACGCGGCTTTTTCGAGCGTGAAAGCCCCTTCAACTTCGGGTTCGAGTACCAAAAGGGCCCGAACACCCGCTATGGCATCTATTCGCTTTACGGTTCCGAAGTCGGGCTGGTCTTCCATTTGATCCTGGACCCGAAGAACCGGGCGACGGGCGGTGTCATGGGGCCGGCCCCGGTGCCAGTGAAGGCCCGGCCATCCCGCGCGCGGGATCCTGACGCTTATGACAGGGGTTGGGTCACTCAACCGGACGCAGGGCCGCTCCTGCGCAAGAACCTTGCCAAGCGCCTTGCCGTGGACGGCATCGTGATCGAGGATCTTGCCTATACCGCCACGACCGCTCAGCTGCGAATTCGCATCAACCGGATCGACGCCGGATCCCAAGCGATTGGCCGCACGGCTCGGGCTCTCAGCCATGTCATGCCCGCTTCGGTCGAAGTGTTCGAGATTGTTCCCGTGGTCAATGGCATCGGGGCTTCCAAAGTCACGATCCGCCGCAGGGATCTTGAAGAGCTTGAATTCGCGCCGGACAACGGAACGCTTCTGCGCGAACGCGTGACGATCACCGAAGCCGGGCCTGCCCCAGCCAACGGCGTGGGAAGCGAGAATCTGTATCCGAAGTTCTTCTGGAGCTTGAGACCAGCGTTCCGCATGGCCGAACCTCTCAAGGGCGACGTGGGCCTGAGACTGTCAGGTTCTTACAGCATTCGCCCCGGTCTGCAGTTGTCCGGGTCGATCTACGGCAGCATCGCGGGCAATGTCGACAGGTCGGGCGACCCGTCGGATTCGGTTCTGCCGCACGTCCGCACTGACGGGTCGCGCTACAGCAAGTTCGGTGATCCGGGGCTTGAGACGCTGACCCTGGCTTGGTACGCGCGCCCTGCTGCAGACATCTATTCCCGCGTAACTTTGGGATACCTTGAGCGGATGCATGCCGGGATTTCCGGCGAAGTGCTGTGGAAGCCGGCGGACAGCAACCTTGGTCTTGGGGTCGAGCTTAACTATACCAAGCAGCGCGATACCAACGGCGGTTTGGGCTTTGACGAATACGACTACGACATCGTCACGGGCTATGTCTCGGCCTACTATGAGTTCGGCAATGGCTATGTCGGCCAGTTGGACGTGGGCCGCTATCTTGCGGGAGACGTGGGTGCCACAGTGTCGCTTGACCGGATCTTCGTGAACGGCTGGCGCGTGGGTGCCTTTGCCACAGTGACCGATGTCAGTGCAGAAGATTTCGGGGATGGCGGATTTGACAAGGGCATCCGCTTCTCGGTCCCGCTAAGCTGGGCGCTGGGCAACGAGGTCAAGAACACCTTTAGCCAGACGCTTCGGCCTGAGATCGGCGACGGCGGTGCTCGGGTCAACGTGAACGGTCGGCTGTACGAATCCATTCGGGAATACCACTCGGACGGGCTTGATTCCGAATGGGGCAGGGTCTGGCGTTGACCATGAAAATGCGCACGGCAGTCGCCGTTCTTGCCTTGGCTGCCTTGGCGGCCTGCGGCAGTTCGAAATACGAAGGACCGCCCCTCCTCAAGGTGGCGGGCGGCCTTGCCAAGGCGACCGTGGGCCAGGTCACGGGCCGTGGCGCCGCTGGGGCAACCAAAAAGGCCGCCCCCGTCACCCGCGCCGATATCGAGAAATATGGCATTCCGATCCTGCGGGCGGTGATTCCGGTTCGATCAGCCGATGCGCTTTTGACGATCAGCGATCAAAAGGGCAACGTCATCACCTGGGCGACGACCGACGGGTCAAGCTTTACCCTGCGCGAGGGTGTCCTGATCCAGACGCGCGGCCTTGGCCCTGACCTGATGTCGGCACAGGCACCATCAGCTGCCGCGCTGAGAACAGCAGGCGGGACCCACCAGCGGATCTATTTCTTCCTTGGAGAGGACGATCAGACCACTCGTCGGACCTATGACTGCACTGTGACCGCTTCCGGGTCTGAAAAGATCGAGATCTACTCGCGCGCGCACAACGTGTCGAAGTTCGTCGAAACCTGTTCGCGGCCACAGGGGTCGATCACCAACACCTTCTGGTTCGAGGGGACCGAGATCCGCAAATCGCGACAGTTGGCGAGCGGCGGGCTTGGCTTTATCGACTTTGAACGCGCGGTTGACTAAGCGTCTCCAATCCTCATGACGCGGCCAAGAAGTCAGGCGCTGATTGACAAAATGCGCCTTACTGGCAAACTGTCGCCTTGAACTTCAGGAGGGTCGCATGAAAACGCTTGTCGCCAGCACTCTGACCGCTTCCCTTGTTGCTTCCGCCGCGATGGCCGGTGGTCCTGTCATTGTTGTGGAAGATGAAGCGCCCATCGTCGTGGAGGAAAAACCTGCCACCAGTTCGGGTGTGCTGCCGTTGTTGTTGATCCCGGTCGTCCTGTGCATCGCCCTGTGCGGTGGGGATGATGATGAACCTCGGCCAGACTGATCCGGGAACCTGATCAGACCATCTGCATCTCGCGGGCTGTAGGTTTCAGTAGTCGCGTTCGATGTAGATGCCGAGGCCGGTTTCGCCATCGCCGTCCACCCCCACCTTGACCGTCACGCCCTGGCGCAGATCAAGGTTCAGATTGACGCTGGTCTTGCCGCCCTGTTCGACTTCAACTTCGGTGTATACATTCTCGGCAATGTATTTCCCCGCAGTCAGCGCCGTTGACCCATCCTCGGCGGTTGCCACGTCAAGATCGTCCAGACCAAATCCGCGCCGCAGCCGGCTGACCAGCCCCTCACCCCCGCGCCCGGCAAGAACGGCCACCGCATTGGCAAGTTGCGCTGCCTGAAGGGCAGAAATGCTATTGAGGTCGCGGCCGAACAGCAGGCGGGCCAGAACCTCTTCCTGCGGCAGGTCCGGGATCGAGGTGAAACTGACCTCCGGGTCATCCGCCGGGCCTTCAATCCGGACAGAGCTGACCACCCCGTCACTTTCCGAATTAGCCGCGACCTGCAGCATCGGAACGAAGCTGCCCTCAAGCACCAGACCGGCCTCGGCCAGCACCAGCCGCTTGCCCAGAATATCAAGCCGCCCCCGGATCAGATCGAAGCTGCCCGACGGAACGATCGCAGCGGTGGTCCCCTGCAGCCGAAGCTGACCCCCCAGTTCCGCGTCAATCCCGCGGCCGCGCACGAAGATGCGGCTGGGCGCCGACACCGTCAGGTCCAGACCAAACGCAGCGCCACCGCCCGCAGACCCGCCCCTGCCATTCGCGCCGCCCAGAAGCCCGGCGCGGTCACGCGTGGCACGCACTTCGCGCGGTTCGTTGCGGTGGCGGATATCCAGCAGGGCACCGGCTGATCCGAAGCCCGACTCTGGCACACGCAACTCAGCCTCGGACAACGCAATGGCGCCAGAGATCATGGCACCGCCGGTCAGCGGGCCCCGGACATTTAGCGCCCCGTTCACCGCCGCGTCGAACAGTTCAGGATCGTACAAGCGAAGCCGATCAAGGTTGATCGTCAGGTCCGCCGGAAAGGGCGGTGACAGTGTGACAGGCCCGTCGACCCGCACGCGCCCACCCGAGGAGAGGCCAGAGGTGGCCGATATCTGCGCCCGTCCGCCCTGCAGATTGGCCGCAGCTTCGATCCCGACCAGGGCAAACCCAAGGTTGGGGTCGCTCAGCCGTCCGTTCGCCAGCGTGACCCGCCCCGAGAGCGACGACAATCGCAAGGGTCCGTTGAGGCGCAGGTCATAGCGCACTGGCCCCTCGATCGCCCGGGGTGTCAGGAAGATATTCGCCAGCCCGGCCTGGCCTGTGCCGGAAATCGTGACATCGGCTGACCCGAAACCCCGGGCAATCCGGCCTCGGATCTGGCCATCCACCTGCCCGGGGCCGCGGCCAGCAAGGTCGATGGCGTAGCCATCAACGTCCTCTGTCGCGGTGCCGGTCAGGCTGAGCGGCCCTTGGAACTGGGGGACAAGCAGGCCCAGGTTCGCCAATCGGGCATCAAGCACCACAGTCCGCACGTCGCCGTCGATCTCGCCGGTGGCCGAGACGGTCAACTGCGGATTAGCCAGCCGCGCATCGGTCACGCGGAGGCGGCCATCGACCAGATCCATCTCGGCGGACAGGGTGCTGTTTCCGGCCAGCAGACGATCCGCCTCGGGGTTCCCGACGCGCAGGCTTGCCGCCGATCCATCCAGCGAAATCCGCCCCTCGGCCGGGGACCCGTCGAACTGCGCTTGCAGCATGGCTGACCCGGCGAAGCCCGGGCCAAGCGCCGCCAGATCGGAAAAGGCAATGTTGCCGGTCAGGCTCGCCCCGGCTGACGTGATCGTGCCAGCGCCGCGGGCCGAAAGTGGCCCGGCAGTCAGATCAACGGCCCGCAGCGTGGTTCCCTCTTCGTTGCGCAAGACCGATAGCAGGAACTGGCTTTCGCCTTGCAGCAAACGATCGACCGGCGTGATGCCAATCTTCAGACCTTGGCCCTCGACCTCGGCCACGCCGTCCAGAAACCCGGACAGGCCACCGACTGATCCATCCAGCCGCACCGTGCCACGGCCGGCAAGCGGCCGCCCGGCCAGCAGTGAAAAGCGCGAAAGATCCTCGGCCACGACTTCGACTTTGCCGCTGGTCAGCAGGCCCGAGGCCAGACCGCCGATGCGCAGATTGCCAGTGGCGGCAAAGCCTTCACCCGTTAGCCGCAGGTCTGACAGGCTTATCGCGCCGCTGTCCTGAAGGACGTGCACGCGCAGGCCACCCGTCAGCGATGGGCCAAGCGCGGCGGCAAGGCCCGGGTCGGTTGGCAAAAGACCTTCGGCCAGCAGGGTCAGCGTTCCGCCCAGACTGTTGCCAGCCGGGGTCCGGCCGATGCGCCCTGATCCACTCAGGTCCAGCCGATCTGCCACAAAGTCAGCGCGCTTCAGCCCGAGGACGGAAATCGCACCCTTCCAGCCCGCATCGTCTGCCTGTGTCAGAGACAGGTTGAAGGTGCCCCGATCAACCTCGGTCGGGCTGTCGGTGAAGGGCAGCACCACCGCCGCCCCGTCAGGCGAGGCGAGGGTTCCCGACACGGCAAGTTCTTCCGGCAGGCCGTCAGGCGCAAGGCGGCCCTGTCCTGTCAGCGTCAGGGACCGCGCGCGCAGGGCGATCTGGTCCAATGTGACCGCACCAATGGCCGACCGCCGCGCATCCAGCACCAAACCGATGTCTGTCCCGAAGAAATCCACCATGTCCGGCGCCAGAAGCGGGGCAAGGTTCCCCGCCACGTCCGCTTGCAGCCGGTAGCTGGCATCTTCGCTACCCGTCAGGGTAATCGTCCCGGCAAGCCGATCTTCGCCATCTGTGGCAAGGCGCACATCGGCGGCGAATGCTTCGACCGGGCCGCTGCCTTGCAAGGTCAGCGTCGCCGCCGGAGCGCCGGGAATCCCAAGGAGGGTCGAGAAGACCCCGTCCGCCCCTTCGGTCGCGCTCAGATCAATGCCAAGCTGCCGCGTCGCGTTGTCATAGCTGGCATCAAGGGCAATCTCGCCCTCGGGCCCATCGCCCGACCGGATCAGATTCAGTGTTGCCTGCCCCGCGCCACCCGCCAACTGAAGCGTAGCGTCAAGGCTGCCTTCGACCGGCTGGCCCAGAACTGATTCCCCAAGCGTGATTGCCGGGGCCGAAATGCGCCCGATGTTGATCGACACTGGCAGTTCCGGCAGGCTGAACCCGCTTGCCTCGGGGGCTGGCATGCTGCTGTCGCCGGTGTCAGGCACCCGGTCTAGGACGATGGTTTCTGCGGAAAGCTCGCTCACCTCAAGCGCGCCGGACAACAGCGACGACCGGCTCCAGTCCAGGGTCACGCCGGTGATCGTCAGCCAGATGCCGTCGTCGTCGGCAATCGTCAGCCGCTCGATCTTTGCCTGCGATGACAGAGCCCCGCTGAACCCTGCGATGGTGACCTGCCGCCCGGCGTCTGAAAGGTTGTCCTCCAGAAAGGCGGCCAGAAAGCTGCGATCCGCCTCTTCGGTTTGCGCAAGGACGGGGGTTGTCCCCAGGGCCGCCATCAGGATCAGGGCGCGCCGCATCAGAATGCCTGCCCCAGTCCGATGTAGATCTGCACGCCGTCCCCGGTTGTCCCGCTGACTGGCGCGGCCACGTCCAGCCGGATCGGACCAAAGCCGGTGTCATAGCGCAGGCCCAGCCCGGCCCCGGCATGCGGGTCAGAGATATCGTCAAGGAAACCGTCCAGCCCGATGCTGCCGGCATCGACAAAGCCCACCACCCCGATCCGCTCGGTCACCTTGGCGCGCAGTTCGATTGACCCGCCAAGGAAATACTGGCCGCCAATCAGGAACTCGGACCCAACCATCCGGGTCACGGGAATACCAAGGGACCGGTAGGGCTGCCCCCGCACGGTCCCGCCGCCACCGGAAAAGAAAAGCTGGTCGCGTGGGGTTTCCAGAAGATCAGGCCCGACGATCGCCCCGGCCTGCCCCCGGATGGCAATGACAAAGCGGCCCTGTTCGCCCAAGCTGCGATAGACCCGACCGTCCACAGTGGCGCGGACGCCAGACCCGGTGGTGCCAAACCCAACGAAGGGCTTTACCGTGGCATCCAGATAGGTGCCGCCCGTCGCATTTCGCGGGTCGTTACGCCGATCCCATGTCAGGCCCAGGGGAAGCGACAGGTTGCGGAAGCGGAAGTTGCCGCCCGGATCATCGCCGTCCTGATAGGAATAGGTGATACCCGCGCGGGCTGTCAGCTGTTCGGAAAAGATGTGCGAAAAGGCCAGACCGAATTCAACCGCGTCGGCGGAATAGTCGATCTCGTCCAGATGGGCGAAGGCAAAGACCAGACCCGCTGTCGTGTCCGGGGTCAGCGTCGCAGGCCGGTCCAGCGTGACGCCAACCGCATAGTCGACACCGCTTTCGCCTGACCCGATGTTGGTGACACCGCCTTCGATCTTCAACCGCTCACCCCCGCCCAGCAAGTTGCGGTGGAGCCATGATCCGGTCAGCGAAATGCCGTCCAGGCTGGCAATCTCGGCTCCAAAGGAATAGCGGCGCGGTTTTTGTTCCACGACAGTGGCGGTGATGCCCAGCAGGTCGGGCGCGGTGATTGCCTCATCTTCCACAAGCGTGACTGAACTGAAGATGCCCGTCCGGCGCAACCGCTCCTCGGATCGGCGCAACTCGGTTTCGCTGAAAACCTCGCCCTCGGGCAACCCGGCGATCTTTTCGATCCGACGTTCGCGCATGCGCGCCTCGCCTTCGATGGCCAGTCTGCCAAAGCGCAGCCGTGGGCCGGGGGCAAGGCCCACGTCCACATCCAGAACGGCGGTATCGTGGTCGGCGACCACTGTTTCTGTCGCAACGGCCGCCTTGGCATAGCCCACATCGCGCCACGCCCGGATCGACACATCTACGGCATCGCCGATCAGCCCGCTATCGGCACGGTTGCCGCTGCGAAAGGCTTCGGGCAATTCGGTGCCCTGGGCCAAGGGATCGACCCGCGCGGTGCCCAGACGAAAGGCGGTGCCGGGGTCTACCGTCACCAGAATGCGGGAAATCGCAGAGGGTGCACCAAGCGTGGGGATATCCGCAGCCTCGCGCCCGTCCACCTGAATGCGGATGACCGCCGAATAATGCCCTTTGGCATATAGTGCGGCCAAGATGCGGGCATAGTCTGCACGGGCGGCGGCCAGAAGGTCACGCGCGTCGGTCTGATCCTGCGCCTGCAGCGACCGCATAAGCGATGCACCCTCAACCGTTTTTGTCAGGTCGGCATCGGTGCCCTGCACCTGAAAATCCAGCCGGTCCAGCGCAAGTGCCGGCTGCCCGAACAGGCAGGCGCCGATCACTGACAAGACGATAAGATTTCCAAGCCCGCCGGGCATATGACACACCCCTCCTGCGGGTTACCTCCCAACTATTGCAGCTTGGCAATGCGGGGGCAATCTTGGCGACGGCAATCTGGTGCCATCCTGCCACCGAATAATGTGAAGCTGGCCCTCCGGTTCCCCTTGTCACGTGGAAGTGACAAGAGACGCCTGCGCCCAAGCCCCTTGCAGACTCGGCCCCTTCTGCGTATATCCCCCTCAACAGCGGTTTCGGGGTCCACACCCGAAGCTACCGATCGTCACGGGCGGGCCGCATGGGCCCGCTTTTTTGTTTCTGGAACCTGCATGTCCGACCTGATCGCCAAGTCTGCCATTGACCGCCGCCTGGCCGAGATCATCACCCCCGCCATCGAAGGGCTGGGGTTTGAACTTGTGCGCGTGCGGCTTATGGGCGGCAAGACCCGGGTGCTGCAGATCATGGCAGACCGGCCTGACGGCGGCATTGGCGTGGATGAATGCGGCGATATCTCGACCGCCGTTTCTGCCGTTCTGGACGTGGAAGACCCGATCGAGGAAAACTATGTGCTGGAAGTCTCCAGCCCCGGGATCGACCGGCCGCTGACCCGGCTGAAGGATTTCGAGATGTGGAAGGGCTGGGAAGCCCGGGTTGAAACATCTGAACTGATCGACGGCCGCCGCCGCTTCAAGGGCGCGCTTGCGGGGGTGGAGGGGGATGAAGTCCTGATCACCATCGAAGAGGCCGGGGCAGAGCTGACCATCGGGCTTAAATTCGACTGGCTTAGCGATGCCAAGCTGATCCTCACGGATGAGTTGATCAGCGAAATGCTGCGCCAGAAGAAAGTGGCCGAACCGCAGGACGGCCAGTTCGACGAAATCGAAGAAATTGACGGGGACGAGGACGATGCGCCCACCCCGGAAACGAAACACTAGGGCGGGAGTTACGACCCATGGCAATCACGTCAGCCAACCAGCTTGAGCTTCTGCAGACCGCCGAAGCGGTGGCGCGCGAAAAGATGATCGACCCGGAACTGGTGATCCAGGCGATGGAAGACAGCCTCGCCCGGGCCGCCAAGTCGCGCTACGGCGCGGAAATGGACATTCGCGTCAAGATCGACCGGAAGACCGGCCGCGCCTCCTTCACCCGCGTCCGCACGGTGGTTGAGGATGAGGCTGTGGAAAACCACCATGCCCAGGTGACGGTAAAGCAGGCCAAGGGCTTTCTTGCCGACCCGCAGATCGGCGACGAGATCGTGGATGAGGTTCCCCCGGTGGACCTTGGCCGTATCGCCGCGCAATCGGCCAAGCAGGTGATCCTGCAAAAGGTCCGCGAAGCCGAGCGTGACCGCCAGTTCGAGGAATTCAAGGACCGCAAGGGCACGATCATCAACGGCGCCGTCAAGCGCGAGGAATACGGCAACGTCATCGTCGACATCGGGCGCGGCGAAGGCATCCTGCGCCGGAATGAAAAGATCGGCCGCGAAGCCTACCGCATCGGCGACCGCATCCGCTGCTTCATCAAGGACGTCCGCCGCGAACCGCGCGGTCCGCAGGTCTTCCTGTCGCGGACCGACCCGCAGTTCATGGCCGAACTGTTCAAGATGGAAGTGCCGGAAATCTACGACGGCATCATCGAAATCAAGGCCGTCGCCCGTGATCCGGGGTCGCGCGCCAAGATCGCCGTGATCAGCTATGACAACTCCATCGATCCCGTGGGTGCCTGCGTCGGTATGCGCGGCAGCCGCGTGCAGGCCGTGGTGAACGAACTGCAGGGCGAAAAGATCGACATCATTCCGTGGAACCAGGATCAGGCGACGTTCCTTGTGAACGCGCTGCAGCCTGCCGAAGTCTCCAAGGTAGTGATCGACGAAGAGGCCGGCAAGATCGAAGTCGTGGTGCCGGATGAGCAACTCTCCCTGGCCATCGGCCGCCGTGGCCAGAACGTCCGTCTGGCCAGCCAGCTGACGGGCCTTGATATCGACATCATGACCGAGGCCGAAGAATCCGCCCGCCGTCAGGCCGAATTCGCCGAACGCACCAAGCTGTTCATGGACACGCTGGACGTTGACGAGATGATGGCGCAACTGCTGGTCGCCGAAGGCTTCACCAACCTGGAAGAAGTCGCTTACGTCGATCTGGACGAACTTCTGTCGATCGACGGCTTCGATGAAGGCACCGCCGGCGAGCTTCAGGCCCGGGCGCGCGACTACCTTGAGGCTGCCAACGCCAAGGCCATGGAAAACGCCCGCGCCTTGGGTGTGGAAGACAGCCTTGTCGGCTTTGAAGGCCTGACCCCCCAGATGCTTGAGGCGCTTGGCCATGACGGTATCAAGACGCTGGAAGACTTCGCCACCTGCGCCGACTGGGAACTGGCTGGCGGCTGGACCACCGAAAACGGCGCGCGCAAGAAGGACGAAGGCGTGCTCGAAAAGTTCGACATGACGCTGGAAGAAGCGCAGCACCTGATCATGACCGCCCGGGTCATGCTGGGCTGGGTTGACCCCGCCGATCTGGAACAGCCCGCCGAAGACGTGGCCGAAGACGAGGAGGCCGAGGTCTGATTTCAGACCTCGGAAACCCAGCGCATGACGCGCGGCGGCCGGGAAAAAGATCAGGACGAACCGGAACGCAAGTGCATTGCGACCGGGGAAAGCCAACCAAAAGCGGGATTGATCCGCTTTTGCGTTGGCCCTGATGGCATGATCGTGCCCGATATCATGGGCAAGCTCCCGGGGCGGGGCATCTATGTCGCGGCTGACCGGGCGGCTTTGGCGCTTGCGGCGAAGAAAAACCTCTTCTCGCGCGCTGCGCGGCAAGCGGTCAAAGTGCCGGACAACCTGCCCGAACTGGTCGAACAGCTGGTTCGCAAGCGGGTGATCGACACGCTTAGTTTGGCCCGCAAGGCCGGCGATGCGGTGATGGGATATGAGAAGGTCAAGGACTGGCTGGCCAAGGGCACGGCGGCAACGCTGATCCAGGCCAGTGACGGGTCGGAACGCGGCAAGACCAAGCTGCACGCGCCCGAAGGAAAGAACGGCTTTATCGGTGTGCTGACAGCTGGGGAAATCGGTTTGGCATTCGGGCGCGAACGTGCGATACACGCCGCGCTTGCCGCTGGTGGACTCAGGACGCGTGTTGTAGAGGAAGCGGCAAAGCTTGCCGGCCTTCGGGCTGGTGGGCAGGACGGCGGCACGACCGCCATGAAGGATACGTAGGACGCATGAGCGATACAGACGGCAAGAAACCTCTTGGCCTCGGGGGCGCCCCCCGTTCCGGACAGGTGAAGCAAAGCTTCAGCCATGGCCGTACCAAGAGCGTTGTGGTCGAAACCAAACGGAAGCGCGTGGTGGTTCCCACCGCCGCACCCAAGCCGGGCACCCCCGGCGCGGGCCAATCGGCCACGCCCACCAACTACGGTGATCCTTCCAAGCGCCCCGCCGGCATCTCGGATGCCGAAATGGACCGCCGCATGGCCGCCCTGCGCGCCGCCAAAGCGCGTGAAGCTGAAGACGCGGTCCGCCGCGCCGAGGAAGACCGCCTGCGCGAAGAAGACCGCGCTCGCCGCCGCGAAGAGATTGAGACGAAAGAGCGGGAAGACCGCGAACGGATCGAAGCGCTCCGCGCCAAGGCTGAAGAGGAAGATCGCGCCGCCAAGGCCGAAGCTGCCGCCCGCGTGGCCGCTGCCGAAGCCCGTCGCGCCGATGTTCTGGGCACCCGGCCACGGTCGAATACGCCTGCACCGGCGGCGACCGAGGCTGCGGCTGCAAAGCCTGCCGCGAACCCGTCCACCCCCGGTGGCGATCCGCGCGGTCCGGCCAGTGCCAAGCCCGGCCTTGCCCCGCGCAAGACCGAACGTGAGCGTGACGCCGAACGCGACCGTGGCGCCAAGCGCACCACCGGCGAAGACGCACGCCGCACCGGCAAGCTGACGCTGAACGACGCGCTGGCAGGTGAGGGCGGACGTACCCGCAGCCTTGCCGCGATGAAGCGCAAGCAGGAAAAGGCCCGCGCCAAGGCGCTGGGTCTGGGCCAGAAGGCCGAAAAGCAGGTGCGCGACGTGCAGCTGCCGGAAACCATCGTGGTCAGCGAACTGGCCAACCGGATGGCCGAACGCGCGGCTGACGTGGTCAAATCGCTCATGAAGATGGGCATGATGGTCACGATGAACCAGCCCATCGACGCCGATACCGCCGAACTGGTGATCGAGGAATTTGGCCACAAGGCTGTCCGCGTGTCGGATGCGGACGTGGAACAGGTCATCGACACGGTCAAGGACTCGGACGAAAACCTGCTGTCGCGCCCGCCGATCGTTACGATCATGGGTCACGTCGACCACGGCAAGACCAGCCTGCTGGACGCAATCCGCAAGGCCAACGTCGTCTCGGGCGAGGCGGGTGGGATCACCCAGCACATCGGCGCTTATCAGGTGAACACCGATGCTGGTGCCAAGATCACCTTCCTTGACACGCCCGGCCACGCTGCCTTTACCTCGATGCGGTCACGCGGGGCCTCGGTGACGGATATCGTCGTGCTGGTCGTCGCGGCTGATGACGCCGTGATGCCCCAGACGGTCGAGGCGATTGCCCACGCGAAAGCGGCCAAGGTGCCGATGATCGTGGCGATCAACAAGATCGACAAGTACGACGCCGATCCGCAAAAGGTCCGCACGGACCTGCTGCAGCACGAAGTCGTCGTGGAAGCGATGTCCGGTGATGTGCAGGACGTCGAGGTGTCTGCCAAGACCGGCAAGGGCCTTGATAACCTGCTGGAGGCGATTGCCCTGCAGGCCGAACTTCTGGAACTTCGCGCCAACCCGAAGCGGGCGGCAAGCGGTGCCGTAATCGAGGCCAAGCTGGATGTGGGCCGTGGCCCCGTCGCGACGGTTCTGGTCCAGAACGGCACACTGCGCAAAGGCGATATCTTTGTTGTCGGCGAACAGTGGGGCAAGGTTCGCGCGCTGATCAACGATCAGGGCGAAACGGTGATGGAGGCTGGTCCGTCGGTTCCGGTGGAAGTGCTGGGCCTGTCCGGCACGCCCTCGGCCGGTGACACGCTGAACGTGGTCGAGACCGAGGCTCAGGCGCGTGAAATCGCCGACTACCGGATCAAGACCGCCAAGGACAAGCGCGCCGCAGCCGGTGCCGCGACCACGCTGGAACAGTTGATGGCCAAGGCCAAGGCCGACCAGTCGGTTGCCGAACTGCCGATCCTGATCAAGGCTGACGTGCAGGGCTCTGCTGAAGCCATCGTTCAAGCGATGGAAAAGATCGGCAACGATGAAGTCCGCGTCCGCGTGCTGCATTCGGGCGTCGGTGCGATCACCGATACGGATGTGGGTCTGGCCGAGGCGTCGAAGGCCCCGATCATCGGCTTCAACGTGCGGGCCAATGCGTCCGCCCGCCAGTCCGCCAACCAGAAGGGGGTCGAGATCCGCTATTACTCGATCATCTACGATCTGGTGGATGACATCAAAGCCGCTGCCTCGGGCCTGCTGAAGGCCGAAGTGCGTGAGACGTTCATTGGTTATGCGACGATCAAGGAAGTCTTCAAGGTCACGGGCGTCGGTCAGGTGGCAGGTTGCCTTGTCACCGAAGGCGTTGCGCGCCGGTCGGCTGGGGTGCGCCTGCTGCGCGACAGCGTCGTGATCCACGAGGGCACGCTGAAGACGCTGAAGCGCTTCAAGGACGAAGTGAAGGAAGTCCAGTCCGGTCAGGAATGCGGCATGGCCTTCGAACGCTACGAAGATATCCGTCCCGGCGACGTGATCGAAATCTTCGAACGGGAAGAGGTCCAGCGCACGCTGGCCTGAGGCGGGAACGCTCGTCGAGCACTTCGTGCACTCCTCGCGGACGGCAAGCGAGGAGTGCACGAAGTGCTCGACGAGCGTCTGTTCTACAGCCAATCGCGCAGGATCGGGATCAGCGGCAGGTCAGCCGGCGGCATCGGATAGTCCCGCAATGCGCTGGGCTTAACCCAGGCCAGCGTCTGCCCTTCGGTCGGTCGCGCGGTTCCCTGCCAGCGGCGGCAGGCAAAAAGCGGCATCAACAGGTGGAAGTCAGGGTAGCTGTGGCTGGCAAATGTCAGCGGCGCAAGGCAGCTGGACCAAGTGTCGATGTCCAGTTCCTCTTTCAACTCACGGATCAGGGCGGCTTCCGGCGTTTCCCCCGGTTCAACCTTGCCGCCGGGAAATTCCCACAGGCCGGCGAGCGACTTGCCCTCGGGCCGCTGGGCCAGAAGCACGCGGCCGTCAGGATCAATCAGCGCGACGGCGGAAACGAGGATGATCTTCATAGGTTGGCCTTGTTGAAACCTCGGGGGGTTTCACACCCCCCGAGCCCCCCGTGGGATATTTTTGCAAGGGAAAACGCAGACGTGGGTCAGGACCGATAGTCTGCGTTGATCTCGACATAGCGGGCAGTGAGGTCGCAGGTCCAGACCGACCGTTTTGCACGGCCAAGGCCAAGGTCAACGTGGATCAGCAGCTCTGGCCGAAGCATGTACTCCGCCCCGTCTTCTTCCTTGTAGTCGGGCGCGCGCCAGCCCTTTTCGGCAACGAGAATGTCACCGAAGCGGATGGAAAGCCGGTCACGCTCCGCCATAGCACCAGATTTGCCGATGGCGGCGACGATGCGGCCCCAGTTCGGGTCCTGCCCAGCAACGGCGGTCTTCACCAATGGTGAGTTCGCGATGGCGAATGCGGCTTTGGCGGCGTCTTCATCCGTGGCGGCACCGGTAACGCGCACTTCCACCAGTTTCGTGGCCCCCTCACCATCGCGGACCACTTGCAACGCCAGATCGCGCATCACGCCGTGCAGCGCGGTCTCAAACGCCTTGGCGACCGGGCCTTTCACTTCAGCCGCGTCAGACTGGCCCGTGGCGGCGACAAGCAGCGTGTCAGACGTGGACGTGTCGCTGTCCACGGTGATGGAGTTGAAGGTGCTGTCCACGTTCCGCGACACCATCCGTTGCAGCGCGGCGGGCGCAATCTTGGCGTCCGTGAAGATATAGACCAGCATCGTCGCCATATCCGGTGCGATCATGCCCGACCCCTTGGCGATGCCGGCGATATGGATCGTGCCGCCATCGCCTTGCACAGTGGCACCGGCACCTTTGGGGAAGGTGTCGGTGGTCATCATCGCATGGGCGGCCATCTCGATGGCGTCTTCCCGCAGGTCCGCCACAAGATCAGGGACTTTCGCAGTGATCCGGTCATGGGGAAGCGGCTCACCGATCACCCCGGTGGATGAGGAAAACACCCGCGACGGCGGCATGGCCAAGCCATCGGCCACTGCGCTGGTGATGGCGGCCACCGCCTCATCGCCAAGCTTGCCGGTGAAAGCGTTGGAGTTGCCAGAGTTCACGATGATCGCGGCCCCCGCCGTTCCGGCCTTGAGCGCCAACTTCGCCTGGCAATCCCGCACGCAGGCCGACCGGGTGGTGGAGCGGGTAAAGACCCCCGCCATCGCCGTGCCGGGGGCAAGGCGGACCAGCATCACGTCCTTGCGGTTCTGGTAGCGGACCGCGGCCTCGACCGCGGCGAATTCCACGCCACGGATCGCCGGAAGCGCGGGAAAGCTGGCGGGCGCAAGCGGTGACACCGGCTTCATCGCCTTCTTGGCAGCGGCGATGACATCGCCGACCGCATCCCCCACCGCTTCGGCGACGGGGCCTGCTGCCGCTGTCAGTCCGTCTTTCAGCTTGCGGACCTTCTTCTTCAGCGCCTTGGCTTCTGCCTTCCAATCGGTCTTGCCCATGTCAGCCCCCTGTTCCTTGTCAGCCCACGGTATCCAAGCGCGTCAGTCGATCAAGGTAGAGTTCTTCAGGATCGCCGGATCAAGACCTTCGCCTTCGCGGGTGATCGTGGCTGCGTCGGTCAGTTCCTTGACCCGCGCTTCGATTGCCGCGTTCTCGATTTCGGCGGCCAGTTCGTCGCGAATCTGGTCCAGTGTCGGGTTCTCGGCGACGCGAGTTTCCTTCACAAGGATCAGGTGGTGGCCGAAATCGCTCTGGATTGGGCCCGCCACTTCGCCGACCTTGGCGGCAAGCACGCCGTCTTCGAAGGGCTTCACCATCACGCCAAGCCCGAACCAGCCCAGATCACCGCCATTCGCGCCTGACCCGGTATCGATGGAATTGGCCTTGGCGAGCTCCGCGAAATCCGCCCCAGCGGCAAGCTCGGCCTTCAGCGCCTCGGCCGCCTCGGCGGTTTCCACCAGGATATGTGCCGCATTGTATTCGGTCTGCGGGGCAGCATCCTTGAACCGCGCCTCGTATGCCGCTTGCAGCGCCTCGTCCGTGACGGCGTTCAGCACGACGGATTCGATCGCCACGCCCGAGATGTAGCCGCGCGTATCGTTTTCCAGCGTGGCCGCATGGCGCGGCGACAGATCGGTGACCGACTGGCGCAGAACTTCCTGCTGGATCAACTGCTCCATGATGCCGTTGTACAAAACGTCATCGGGCAGGGACTGGTACTGCTCGGGCAGGGTTTCGCGCAGGGCGACCATCTGCCCCAGCGTGATGTTCACCCCGTTCACGGTCGAAACAATCGTATCAGCCGTTTCACCTTCGGCCCAGACCGGGTTCGCAAGAGCGGTCATCAGCGCCAGCCCGGCACAAAGCCCTGCATATTTCATCATTTCACTGTCTCCTGATCGGGCTGCAAAGGCGTGCCACGTTGACTATACCCGGGCGACCCCTTACATCGCGACAGTCGCGTGAGGCGGGGCCGTCCGGCTCTCTTCTAGGTTCTTCTATGGAAGGCGTTGAGGGCGGGCAAGTCCGAGAGCCACACGTTGCTGTCAGGAACGTCGCCCCACGGAGAAAACATGCTGGGAATTGGTGCACTATCGCGGAAGGTGTTCGGCACCCCGAACGACCGCAAGGTGAAGTCCGTCCGTCCGCTGGTGGCGCAGATCAACGCGCTGGAGCCCGAGTTTCAGAAACTGACGGATGACGAGATCATCGCCCGAACCCGCGACCTGCAAAAGCGGGTGCAGGACGGCGGCGAAAGCCTTGAGGCCGTGCTGCCCGAAGCCTTCGCCAACTGCCGTGAGGCCGCGCGTCGGGCGCTTGGCCTGCGGGCGTTCGATGTGCAGCTGAAGGGCGGGATCTTCCTGCATCAGGGCAACATCAGCGAAATGAAGACGGGTGAGGGCAAGACCCTTGTCGCCACCTTCGCCGCCTACCTGAACGCGCTGACCGGTCGCGGTGTGCATGTCGTGACAGTGAACGACTATCTGGCCAAGCGCGACTCGGAATGGATGGGCAAGGTCTATGGCCAACTTGGGCTGACCACCGGTGTCGTCTATTCGCACCAGCCGGACGACGAAAAGCGCGCCGCCTATCGTGCCGACATCACCTACGCCACGAACAACGAACTCGGCTTCGACTACCTGCGCGACAACATGGCTTCGTCCATCGAAGACATGGCGCAGCGCGGCCACTACTACGCCATTGTCGATGAGGTCGATTCGATCCTGATCGACGAAGCGCGTACGCCGCTTATCATCTCAGGCCCAAGCCAGGACCGCAGCCCGCTGTATCAGGCGGTCGATGCCGTCATGCCGCAACTGCTGCCCGATCACTACAAGCTGGATGAAAAAGCCCGCAACGTGACCTTCACCGAAGAAGGCAACGAGGCGATCGAAGACATCCTGAGCAAGGCCGGCATCCTGCCCGAAGGTCAAAGCCTTTACGCCGCTGAAAGCACCACCATCGTCCACCACGTCAATCAGGCCTTGCGGGCCCACAAGCTGTTCCACAAGGACCAGCAATACATCGTCCGCGATGGCGAGGTGCTGCTGATCGACGAATTCACTGGCCGCATGATGAAGGGCCGTCGCCTGTCCGATGGCCTGCATCAGGCGATTGAGGCGAAAGAGGGCGTCTCGATCAAGCCCGAGAACGTGACCTACGCCAGCGTCACCTTCCAGAACTACTTCCGGCTTTACGAAAAGCTGGGCGGCATGACCGGCACCGCTTCGACCGAGGCCGAGGAATTCCGTGAAATCTACGGTCTGGGCGTTGTCGAGGTTCCGACGAACCGCCCCGTCGCCCGCGTGGACGAGCATGACCAAGTTTATCGCACCGCGCGCGAGAAATATGACGGCATCCTGAAATCCATCCAGGAGGCCCATGCCAAGGGCCAGCCGATCCTTGTCGGCACCACGTCGATTGAAAAGTCCGAACAGCTTTCCGCCCTGCTGAAAGGCGCGGGCATCGCGCACTCTGTGCTGAACGCCCGCCAGCATGAGCAGGAAGCCAAGATCGTCGCCGATGCCGGCAAGCTGGGCTCCGTGACCATCGCCACCAACATGGCCGGGCGTGGGACCGACATCAAACTTGGCGGCAACGTCGAGTTCAAGGTGCTGGAGGCCATCGCCGCCGATCCCGATGGCGATCACGTCGCCATCCGCGCCCGCATCGAAGCCGAACACAAGGATGAGGAAGAGGCGGTCAAGGCCGCCGGGGGGCTGTTCGTCCTTGCCACGGAACGCCACGAATCCCGCCGCATCGACAACCAGCTTCGCGGCCGGTCGGGCCGTCAGGGTGACCCGGGACGGTCGGCCTTCTTCCTGAGCCTTGAAGATGACCTGATGCGCATCTTCGGGTCCGAACGGCTGGACAAGATCCTGACCACGCTGGGCATGGTGGAAGGCGAAGCCATCGTTCACCCTTGGGTCAACAAGAGCCTTGAAAAAGCGCAAGCCAAGGTCGAAGGCCGCAACTTCGACATCCGCAAACAGTTGCTCAAGTTCGACGATGTGATGAACGACCAGCGCAAGGCGATCTTCAGCCAGCGCATGGAAATCATGCAGGCTGAACATGTGTCGGACATCGCCACCGACATGCGGCATCAGTTGGTTGAAGATCTGGTCAACGTGAACATGCCGCCGAAAACCTATCCCGACCAGTGGGATGTCGAAGGCCTGACAGCCGCCTGCCGCGAGATGTTGACCATGGACCTTCCCATCGCCGACTGGGCGGCAGAGGAAGGCGTGGATCAGGCTGGCGTGCTGGAACGGATCATCCAGGCCTCTGACAAGATGATGGAAGAAAAGGCCGAGGCGTTCGGTTCCTCCACGATGGACAACATCGAAAAGCAGGTTCTCTTGCAGGCCATCGATGGCAAGTGGCGTGAACACCTCTTGCGGCTGGAACATCTGCGGTCGGTCGTCAGCTTCCGGGGTTATGCCCAGCGCGACCCGCTGAACGAATACAAGACCGAGGCGTTCCAGCTGTTCGAGACCCTGCTGAATTCGCTGCGGGAACAGGTGACCCAGCAGCTTTCGCGCATCCGTCCGGTCACCAAGGAAGAACAGGAAGCGATGGTGCGGCAGATGATTGCCGCCCAGCAACCTGCGGCAGCAGCCCCAGCCCCAGCCGAGGCGCCAGCCCCGGCTGCAGCCGGCCCGGCGACGGCTCCGGAGCGTGCACCGGCTCTTGCCGGGTTTGACGAGGCTGATCCCTCGACCTGGGGCAATCCGGGCCGAAACGACCCGTGCCCCTGCGGTTCGGGTGAGAAGTTCAAGCACTGCCACGGCCGGTTGGTCTGACCGGACCATGACTTGCAGATGGCCTCGCCTTCCGGGCTTGGCCATCTTTGTCAAATTTGTGGCAAAAGTGGGATCTATTCCCTGAAACTGCCACCGCTTCGCCCGGATTCACCGCTAACACATTGAATGTGATTCTATTTTCGGGTGGCGGGAATGAACGGCCGAAAGCGGGCGTTGCGGGTTATTGCAGTTCTATCGGTCGCTTTGGCGGCCGGTCAGGTGGCCGAGACTCTGCGCCTTCCTGCCCAGACACCCACCCCTCTGGCCGCACAGGTTGCCAACGCCTCTGCGGCTGCTGGCCTTCCTGACGTCCGCGGCATCACATCCGTTGCGGCCACTACCGATAGCCCCGATTCCGCCCGCTGCACCCCATCGCTTGATCTGGCCGCGACCACATCGGCGATGATTGACCTTGCCCTCAGGGCCCCCTGCAACAAGGGCGAACGTGTCGTCATCCGGCATGCCGGTCTGTCCTTCGCCGCGCAGATCAGCCCCGACGGCGCCCTGCGGCTGCAAGTCCCCGCGCTTGAGCCTGAGGCCCTGGTTGCAGCCTACTTCGACGGCTCGCAGATCGCGCTGGCCAAGATTTCCGTGCCCGATGCCACCGACCATATCCGCTTTGCCGTGCAAATGGCCTATCCCGCCCAGTTCGACCTGCGTGCAGAAGAGGGTGGGCAGGTCTATGTCGGCAGCTATGGCCGAACCGTAGACAACCCGGCGCGCCGAATCCTGCCCTTGGGCAATAGCACGGTCGCTCAGCCGCTTATGGCGCAGGTCTACAGCTTTCCCGCGGATGACATGACCGCCAATCTGACGGTGGAACTGAAGATCACCCCCGATACCTGCGGCCGGACCTTGCCGGTGGAAACCCTTCTGGCCCGCGGTGGCAAGGTCACTTTGACCAAGCTGGCGGTCGCAGTGCCGCTTTGTGGCACCTCGGGTGATATTCTGCTGTTGAAGAATCTTCTCAGCGACCTGACACTCGCCGCTCCAAGGTAAGGGCCGAACAGGCAGGGAATGGGCGTGAAGGCGGGGGCCGCGGCGATCTTTGCCGCCATCATGTGTTTTGGTCCGGCCGTCGCGCAGGACGTGACCCTTGTCGCGCGTGAGGGCGGCATTGTCCTGACCGGGTCCCTGCAGGGCTATGACGGGGAATTCTACCGGATCAATACCTCCTATGGCTTGCTGACCGTCGACGGTCAGGGCGTGATCTGTGAAGGTCCAGCCTGCCCGGACCTTGCCGCGCCAAAGGCCGTGATTCGCCTGGTTGGCGCCGCTGACCCCGGTCTTGCCCTGCTTCCTGCGCTGTTTCAGGCCTTTGCCGACCGTCGCGGGCTGATCTATCGCCCCGGAACCGGCGACGGGTTCACCGCTGCGATCCTTGACCCCGAAAGCGGAAAGGACTTGGCCGAGATCAGCTTTCAACCCCTGCCCCCGGATGTTGCCACTGCCGCTTTGGTGGACGGCGACGCCGATCTGAAACTTGGCTATGCGCCAGAGCAAGGCCTGGGAACCCACAGCGTCGCGATGGATGCGCTGGTGGCCATCGTGGCACCGGACAACCCGACACCCGAGATTTCGACCCTGAACCTCGCCAAGGTGCTGGCGGGCGAGGTGACCAACTGGGGAGCCATCGGTGGCCCGGACATGCCGATCGTGCTGCACGCCCTGCAACCCGAGACAGCCATGCAGCGCGCGTTGTCAGACAGGCTGGGCATCCCGGTTGCGGCTGAAATCCTGCATCCCGACCAGGAAACCCTTGCCGCGGCCGTGGCGTTGGACCCCTGGGCCATTGCCGTCACCGGGCGGTCTTTTGTGGCACCAGCCCGCCGCATTCCGCTGACCGACAGTTGCGGCTTCCCCTTGCTGCCAACCCCGCTTGCCGTCAAGGCCGAGGATTACCCCCTTGCCCTGCCCGTCCTGCTGCTGGCCCCGCAGCGCCGCCTGCCCTTGATGACGCGGGAATTTCTGGATTTCCTGCGCACCCCCGCCGCGCAAGCGGTGATTGCCGCCAATGGCTATGTCGACCGTTCAGCCACCCGCCAGCCGATGACAGCCGACGGCCTCCGCCTGATCAACGCCATACAGGGCGCGGGTGACGACATCACGCTCGCCGACCTCAAGCGGCTGGTGAACCTGATGGACGGGGCGGACCGGCTGTCCTTGACCTTTCGGTTCGAGGATGGATCGTCAACCCTCGATGCTCAGTCGCGTGACAACCTTGCCGATCTGGCGCAGCTGATCGCCTCGGGCCAGTTCCGCAATGAACGGATGGTGCTGACCGGCTTTTCGGACGGGTCCGGCACGGCGGCCGCCAATCTGGCGCTGTCCATCGAACGTGCGGCACGGGTGGCACAGGAACTGGCCGCAGTCGCCCCAGACCTTGCCCCCGAAATCCTGCCCGCCATCGACGGCTTTGGTGAGGCGCTGCCCATGGCCTGCGATGAAACTGCCATCGGGCGTGACCTGAACCGGCGGGTTGAACTGTGGCTCGTGCCAGATTTCGGGGGCCCGGCCCCCGAGGTTGACCCGCTCTAAAGATAGCCCTGCGCCCGAAAGCTAAGCTCCCGCGATTTGCCGATGATCAGGTGGTCATGCAGGGTCAACCCAAGCGCCGCGCAGGCATCTTGCACCTGACGGGTCATCGACAGATCGGCCTCAGACGGCGTGGGGTCGCCCGAGGGGTGGTTGTGAACCAGGATCAGCGCGCTGGCGTTCAGCTCCAGCGCGCGCTTCACCACCTCACGCGGGTAGACGGGCACATGGTCGACAGTGCCCTTGCCCTGTTCTTCATCCGCGATCAGCACATTCTTGCGGTCAAGAAAGAGCACCCGGAACTGTTCGGTTTCGCGGTGGGCCATCGTCGTGTGGCAATAGTCCAGAAGCGCATCCCAACTGGACAACAGCGGCTTCTGGATCACCCGCGCCCGCATCATCCGCTGGGCCGCCGCTTCGACCAGCTTCAGCTCCAGCACCACGGTCGGGCCCGCACCCTTGACCATCTGCAGCCGTGCGGGCGTGGCGGTAATGACCCGGTTGAAGTCACCGAACGTGTCCAGCAGCCGCCGCGCCAAGGGCTTCACGTCCTGCCGGGGAATGGCGCGGAACAAGACAAGCTCCAACAGTTCATAGTCCGGCATGGCGGCGGCCCCGCCTTCGGTAAACCGTGCCCGCAGCCGCGTGCGATGGTCGACGATGTAGCTGGGCAGGCGGGAGGGGACCGGCATAGCAGCAGCCTCATCCCCATCCGCGACGGGGGAGAGGTCTGAGAACAGGGAATCGCTGAAGCCCGAAACTGGTGTCATGGCCAGATTCTGCCGTCAAAACGATGAATGATTGGTAAACGCCACCCGATTGCTTGCAGATGCAGGGGCGGCGTCCTAAAGCGATGCTCTGCCAACCGTGAGGATCCGATGTCGACAGCGTTGCACTACTTCCGCTGGGCCTTCCTTGTTACCGGGATCGGCCTGTTTCTGTCGGTCTGGCTGGGCTTCGCCTATACCGGCACGCTGACCGGGGCCCTTGGGTTCCTGTTCATTGGCGCAGTGCTGTCCGTCCTGGAAATCAGCCTGTCTTTCGACAACGCCATCGTGAACGCCAACAAGCTGCAGGAGATGACGCCGCTGTGGCAGCGCCGGTTCCTGACCTGGGGCATCCTGATCGCGGTCTTTGGCATGCGGATCGTCTTTCCGATCCTGATCGTGGTCTTCGCCGCAAAGATCGGCCCGATCGAGGCGCTGCGCCTTGCCGCCTCGGAACCCGCGGAATACTCGCGCATCGTGGGCGACGCGCATCTTTCCATCGCGGCCTTCGGCGGGGCCTTCCTGATGATGGTGGCGCTGAAATACTTCTTCGACGAAGGCAAGGACGTCCACTGGATCGCCTCGGTCGAAGGCGCCATGTCGCGGTTCTCCTCGGTGCAGGGGCTGGAGCTTGCCATCGTCCTCACGATCATCCTGATCTTCGCCACGATCATGCCCGAGGTTGAGCTTTCCACCTTCCTGTACTCGGCCGTGTCGGGACTGGTGACCTTCCTGGTCGTCGATGTCATCGGCCATATCCTTGACCACGCCGACAAGGCCGCAGACCTTGCGGTCAAGGGCGGGATCGGCGCGTTCCTGTACCTTGAGGTTCTGGATGCGTCCTTCAGCTTTGACGGTGTCATCGGCGCCTTCGCCCTGACGCAGAACCTGTTCCTGATTGCCATCGGCCTTGGCGTCGGCGCGATGTATGTCCGGTCGATGACCATCATGCTGGTCGAACGCCAGACCCTGTCAGAGTTCCGCTATCTGGAACACGGGGCCTTCTGGTCGATCTTCGTCCTGGCCTGCGTGATGTTTGGCCAGACCTTGGCCCATATCCCCGAGGTGATTACCGGTCTGCTGGGTGCCGGGTTCATCGCCGTGGCACTTTGGTCGTCGATCCGCTGGCGCCGGCTTCACGCGCATGATGCCGAAGTGCCGGTTCCCGATCAGGTCCCCTGAACGGCAAAGCCCGGATCCTGACCCGAAAGGGCAAGGATCCGGGGGGCCTTAGCCCTTCATGCCGTCCCAGAACCCCTTCACCTTCGAGAAGAAGGAGCTGGATTCAGGGTTGTTCTCTTCCGACAGATCCTCGAACTCGCGCAGCAATTCGCGCTGGCGGCTGGTCAGGTTGACCGGGGTTTCCACCGCAAGCTCGATCACCATGTCGCCGGTGTTGCCGCTGCGCAGGGCGGGCATGCCCTTCATCCGCAGGCGCATCTGCTTGCCGGTCTGGGCACCGGCAGGCACCTTGACCCGGGCCTTGCCGCCGTCGATCGTTGGCACCTCAACCTCACCACCCAAGGCTGCCGTGGGCATGGATACCGGAACGCGGCAGAACAGATGCACGCCGTCGCGCTGGAAGATCGCGTGTTCCTTCACCTCGATGAAGATGTAAAGGTCACCCTGCGGCCCGCCACGCAGACCGGCCTCACCTTCGCCCGCCAGACGGATGCGGGTGCCAGTCTCCACGCCTTGCGGGATGTTGACCGACAGCGTGCGTTCCTTCTGGACCCGGCCATGGCCACCGCAATTCTTGCAGGGGTTCTTGATGATCTGGCCCATGCCGTTACAGGTCGGGCAAGTGCGCTCCACCGTGAAAAAGCCCTGCTGCGCCCGGACCTTGCCCATGCCGGAACAGGTCGGGCAGGTGACGGGTTCTGCCCCACCTTCGGCGCCGGACCCGTGGCACACGTCGCAGGTGACGGATGTCGGAACGCTGATGGTCTTTTGGATGCCGCTATAGGCCTCCTCCAGCGTCACGCGCAGGTTATAGCGCAGGTCCGACCCGCGCTGCGCCCGGCTGCGAGCGCCGCCACCACCGCCGCCACGACCGCCCATGAAATCGCCGAACAGGTCTTCGAACACGTCCGAAAAGGCGCTGGCAAAGTCGCCTTGCTGGCCATAGCCCTGCCCCGGGCGCGGCCCGCCGCCCATGCCGCCTTCAAACGCCTGATGGCCAAAGCGGTCATAGGCCGCTTTCTTCTGTTCATCCTTCAGAACCTCATAGGCCTCGTTCACTTCCTTGAACTGGGCCTCGGCCTGCGGATTGTCTGAATTGCGGTCAGGATGCAGCTCTTTCGCCTTCTGGCGATAGGCCTTCTTCAGCTCATCCGCCGAAGCGCCTTTGCTGGCCCCAAGGACTTCGTAGTAATCGCGCTTTGCCACGGCAAAACCCCCAAACCGAACCGGAAGGGGGGCGGTCCGTTGCCAGACCGCCCCCTTTTCTGGTTCACGCGGCGTTACTTCCGCTTGCTGTTGCCAAGATCCTCGAAGTCGGCGTCGACGATGTCATCGTCATCCACCGGGCGCGGCTCATCATCACCGCTGCCACCTTCGGACTGGTTGGCCTTGTAGATCGCCTCGCCCAGCTTCATCGCGGCTTCGGTCAGGTTCTGGATGCCCGAGCGGATCTTGCCCGCATCCTCGCCTTTCAGCGCTTCTTCAAGCGGCTGCATGGCAAGTTCGATCGCCTCGACGGTCGAGGGGTCTACCTTGTCACCGTGGTCGGCCAAGGACTTCTTGGTCGAATGCAGCAGGCTTTCGCCCTGGTTCTTGGTTTCAACCAGCTCACGCCGTTCCTTGTCAGCCTCGGCATTCGCCTCGGCGTCGCGGACCATCTTCTCGATCTCTTCATCGGACAGACCGCCCGAAGCCTGGATCGTGATCGCCTGCTCTTTGTTCGTGCCCTTGTCCTTGGCTTTCACCGACACGATGCCGTTGGCGTCGATGTCGAAGGTCACCTCGATCTGCGGCACGCCACGCGGGGCGGGCGGGATCTGTTCCAGATTGAACTGGCCCAGCATCTTGTTGTCGGCAGCCATCTCACGCTCGCCCTGGAACACGCGGATCGTCACCGCGTTCTGGTTGTCCTCGGCGGTCGAGAAGACTTGGGACTTCTTGGTCGGGATCGTCGTGTTGCGGTCGATCAGGCGGGTGAAGACGCCACCGAGGGTTTCGATCCCCAGCGACAGCGGGGTCACGTCCAGCAGAACCACGTCCTTGACGTCGCCCTGCAGCACGCCGGCCTGGATGGCGGCACCAAGCGCCACGACTTCGTCAGGGTTCACGCCCTTGTGGGGTTCCTTGCCGAAGTACTTGGTCACTTCCTCGATCACGCGCGGCATGCGGGTCATACCGCCGACCAGAACGACCTCGTCAATGTCCTCCTTGGACACGCCGGCATCCTTCAGCGCCGCCATGCAAGGCTTGATCGACTTCTTGATCAGGTCCTCAACCAGGTTCTCCAGCTTGGCGCGGGTCAGCTTCATCACAAGGTGAAGCGGCTGGCCGGTATTGCGGTCCATGCTGATGAAGGGCTGGTTGATTTCGGTCTGGCTGGAGGACGACAGCTCGATCTTCGCCTTTTCCGCCGCTTCCTTCAGGCGCTGCAGCGCCATCTTGTCGTTCGACAGATCGACGCCGTGCTCTTTCTTGAACTCGTCGGCAAGGTAGTTGACGATCCGCATGTCGAAGTCTTCACCGCCAAGGAACGTATCCCCGTTGGTGGATTTCACTTCAAACAACCCGTCGTCGATTTCCAGGATGGTGATGTCAAACGTGCCGCCGCCAAGGTCATAGACCGCGATCGTCTTGGTCTCTTTCTTGTCGAGGCCGTAGGCGAGTGCCGCCGCCGTCGGTTCGTTGATGATGCGCAGCACCTCAAGACCCGCGATTTTCCCTGCGTCCTTGGTGGCCTGACGCTGGGCGTCGTTGAAATAGGCGGGCACCGTGATGACAGCCTGCGTGACCGTCTCACCCAGATAGCTTTCCGCCGTTTCCTTCATCTTCTGCAGGATGAAGGCCGACACCTGGCTTGGCGAATACTTCTCGCCCCGGGCTTCGACCCAGGCGTCGCCGTTGCCGCCGTTGACGATCTTGTACGGCATGTTCTTCTGGTCTTTGAGGATCACGGGATCATCAAACCGGCGCCCGATCAAGCGCTTGACCGCGAAGATGGTGTTCGAGGCGTTGGTGACGGCCTGCCGTTTGGCAGCCTGCCCGACCAGACGCTCCGAGTCGGTGAAACCGACGATGGAAGGCGTCGTGCGCGCGCCTTCCGAATTCTCGATGACGCGGGGTTGCGAACCATCCATGATGGCAACGCAAGAGTTCGTCGTCCCGAGGTCAATACCGATGACTTTGGCCATGTGTGTATCCCTTTACTTCAGGCGATGTTCCGGCAAGGACCCTTCCAATTCGGCATCCCCGCCATGGATGAGGCGACAGATCTGGCGGCCTGTCGTCGTGCCTGCCGTATATAGGGGGGTGCCAAAGCCCCTGCAACGGTTGGCACGCAGAGTCTTCTGCGAATCTTTCAGGATTTTTTCGAACCACCCCGGCGGGTCAGGGCGCGCCAAGCACACAGCAGCCGGAAAGACGCTGCCGGTCGCCCTGTGTCAGGAAGACGTCGATCGCGATGCCGAAGCTGCGGTCGGACATTCCGTCACTGCATTCGGCCGGTCGCAACACTGCCATCCCCTCGTCCATCGCAAGGGCTGCGGTAGGGGCCCAGGGTGCGCCCGGCCAGGTCTGGCCGATGGTGCCCTGCCGCGCCTCGTCCGGTTCCGGAGTGGAATAGTCGGTGACACCGGCAGTGGGATCAATCGCAAGCGACCAGAAGGGTTCCGTCCCGAAACAGGCCAGCGGCTGTTCCAAGGCATACCAGTCCGGCCCCTCCTCACGCGCAAGAAACTGCAGCGACGCGTAGCCCGATCCTTCACCCGTATTCACCAGCGCCCAGCCTTCGGTGACGCCAATCACCTCGACCCCCATCGCATTGGGCGCCAGCGTGCCGATGATGTCAGCCCCCGCATCAGGGGCCGTGCGGATGTTCAGAACGTCATCCTCAGCCACCCCGACAACGGCGTGGAAGGCGGGGTAAACCTCAGCGCCAACCGCACTGGCAGTCAGCCCAAGCAGCAGCACTGCCAGACGGATCATCGGCCCTTCCCCCAACTTGCAGACGCGTATTGCCGGGTGAAGAACTCCGCCATCAGGCCCAGCATCACACAGACCAGCGTGACGTAGATCGGATACTCGACCGACGTATAGCGCGGCTGATAGTTCAGGAACATGAACCCGCGGCCCTGATCGATGGTATGAAACAGCGGATTCCAGTCGAACATCGCCCGCATTTCCGGCTTGGCATTGTTGGCCACGATCATCTTGCCCGAGGCGATCATGTTGACCCGCATGATGATGGTGGTCAGGATTCCCATCAGCTCTGGCTGCCAGGGCTTGGCGGAAAGCAGCACCATGCCGATGCCCACGCCAGTCAGCCACGACAACAGGAACATCCCCAGCACGCCCACCGGTTCATCGATGCTGATCGGTGTGAACAGCGTGTGATAGCTGAACAGGATGACAGTCGCGGCCAATACCTGCTGATACAGCGATGCCAGCGCCGCCCCCGCGATCGAGATGATCGGGTTCATCGGTGAATGCATCATCATGCTGGACGTCGGCCCATCCGCGCCGGATACCGCGCCAATCGCCTTCACATGCGTCATGAACATGAAGACGCCTGACATGACGTAAAGCATGAAATCGCCGCGCACCGCGATCTTGCGCAGACCAAGGAACGAAAACAGGACATACATGATCACGACCATCAGCAGCGACTGCACGATGGACATCACAAGCCCCAGCACCGCATTCCCGTTCGACTTGCGCAGGTTGCGCACAGCCACGTGGAACATCAGCTCCAGCGTCTGGAACGCTTTGCCAATCGTGGATTGCTTGCGCCGTTGATAGCGGAACATCTGCGTGACCTCGTCAGGTTCGGCACCCTGCGCAGGGAAAACTTGCCGTTCCGTTACCGGCGCAGGATAAGGGCGCGCGACCACATGTTCAATTGCCTTGCGATACACAGGAGAAACGATGGATCTCGCCCGCCTTGTGCCCCTCATGCGCCGCCTTGCTCTGGATGCCGGAGACAGCATCATGGCCGTCTACGGGCGCCCTGATTTCGACGTGCGTGCCAAAGGCGACTCCAGCCCCGTGACCGAGGCGGATGAGGCTGCCGATGCCCTCATTTCCGCAGGTCTGCGCGCGGCATTTCCCGATGTCGTCCTGATCACCGAGGAACAGGCCGCCAGCCATGCGCTTGTCGCGCGGACATTTCTGATCGTCGACCCGCTGGATGGCACCAAGGAATTCGTCCAGCGCCGGGGCGATTTCACCGTGAACATCGCCTATGTGCAGGACGGCATTCCGGTCAGCGGCATCGTCTATGCCCCCGCGCAGGGGCGGCTGTTCTACACCCTGCCCGATGGTACCTCGGTCGAAGAGACGGGCACCTTTGACAAGGAAACTCCCGGCCCGACCCGGCCTTTGCGGGTCGCCACGCCGGACAATGCGGCGCTGATGGTGGTGGCGTCGAAATCCCACCGCGATCAGGCAACCGATGACTACATCAGCCGCTACGCCGTGCAGGACATGAAATCCGCCGGGTCCAGCCTGAAGTTCTGCCTTGTCGCCACGGGTGAGGCGGACCTTTATCCCCGGCTTGGCCGCACGATGGAGTGGGACACCGCAGCAGGCGATGCCGTGTTGCGCGGGGCAGGTGGCCATATCGTGCGCTTTGATGACCACACGCCCCTGGCCTATGGCAAGCCCGGCTGGGACAACCCGTTCTTCATCGCCCACGCGCCGGGGGTGGTGCTGAAATGAAGACCCTTGTGGCCATTCCCGCCCGCTATGCCTCAACCCGCTACCCCGGCAAGCCTTTGGTCACATTGCGCGGACCTGATGGTGCAAAGACCCTGATTCGCCGGAGCTGGGAGGCGGCAATGGCCGTTCGCGGCATCGACCGCGTGGTCGTGGCGACAGACGATGACCGCATCGCCACTCATGCGCGGGCCTTCGGGGCCGAGGTGGTGATGACCTCCTCCGCCGCCCGCAACGGCACCGAACGCTGCGCCGAAGTGGCGGCGATCCTGCCCGGCTTCGACGTTGTCGTGAACCTGCAGGGGGATGCTCCCCTGACCCCCGCGTGGTTTGTCGAAGACCTGGTCAAGGGGCTGGCCGCCGACCCCGCCGCCGACATTGCGACCCCCGTCCTGCGCTGCGATGGCCGGGCCGTTGCCGGGTTCCTCGCCGACCGCCGCGCCGGGCGCGTGGGTGGCACGACAGCCGTTTTCGGTGCCGGGGGCCGCGCGCTCTACTTCTCGAAAGAGGTCATCCCCTACACGGGGCGCGACTATGCACCCGAGGAACCCACCCCGGTCTTCCACCACGTCGGCGTCTACGCCTACCGCCCCGCTGCCCTTGCCGACTATCCCGCCTGGCCCATCGGCCCGCTTGAGGTGCTTGAGGGGCTTGAGCAGTTGCGCTTCCTCGAAAACAATCGCAACGTCCTATGTGTCGAAGTGAACGCCGAGGGCCGGGAGTTCTGGGAGTTGAACAACCCCTCGGACGTTGCGGTCATCGAAGCGATGC